>CAXSGT010000038.1:0-5581 GCA_964236835.1 uncultured Polaromonas sp. | reverse complement strand
GCGCGCAGGTAGGAAGAATCGACATACTTCGACGCGTCGTACACAGCCACTCCCGGCGCTTTGGGCGACACCTCGAACACGCGCTTCATTCCGGCATCGTTGACATTGAGCGTCGTGTCCAGAATCCCGAGGCGAATGGCATCGTCGATCGCCCGCCGCGCGTAGCCGGGCTGGGTGCGGAGTTCGGCAACCGCGATTTGCGCCGCCGCGTCGCGGCTCGACGCCATGAATTGCGTTCCCCGGCGCAGCGCCCGCAAGAAACCGGCGACGGTGGCGCGATGCGCTTGCGCCCATTCATGGTTGACGACGACGGCCGTGAACTGCCAGTCGGGTTCGTAGTCGCCGGTCCAGCCGAGATTGCTGAAGCCCGCGTCCTCGGCCTCGTAGCTCAGCGGAAACGGCTGCAGGCCGGCATCGATTTTTCCGGCTTTCAGCAAGGTCCAGCGCGTCGGCGCCGGACCGACGGCCGACATCGTGTAGTCGCCGGGGCTCAGGCGCGCGGCCCGGGCGATCTCGGGAATCACATGCGTCGTTCCCTCATGCTCGGAAATCACGCCGAAATTCGCGCCCCGCAAATCAGCGAGCGTCTTGATCCGGGGCTGGGCGATGATGAAATGCGGCAGCTTGCCGGCATTGCCCGCGACGACGCGCAACGCGTCCGACGGGTCGGCAAAGGCGGTCTCGGGACCCAGGAAATTGATTCCCAGCGCGCCCGACCTGAGCCGCTCGGCAACCTGGTCCTGGGTCGCGGCGCTGTAGGCGATATCGATATTTTCCGCCTTGAAAAACCCTTGCCTGTCGGCAATCCAGAGCGGCAGAAAGAAAATCGTTCGCGAGTAAATCGGAAATTCGAGGGTTTCGGCGCTGGACGGCCTTGCGCCCACCAGAGCACCGCCGGCAACCGTTGCAAACAAGGCCAGCGCCGTCATGAACCGCCGCGGTTGCAACGCAAGCCTCAATTTTTTCATTTGCCTGTCCTTCGATAATTACGTCGCCCGCCAGTCTAGCGAGGTCGCGGGTGCAGCGGGCCGACAGAAAACATTTTACCGGAGTTTCATGCAAAAAACAGGGCTTTTCGCAAGCGGGGTATATATAGTTAGCTATTTTTTCAATAGCATTAATGAAAAGCACACCGGCCAGGCTCTTCAGCTATAAAGGCCTGTCCGGCCAGGCGCTAGCCTGCGCCGGCTCAGCCAGCGCTTACTTCGATGCGGCGCGGTTTGGCTTCTTCGGCTTTGGGTATGCGCAGCCTGAGAACGCCGTTGTCGAGCTTGGCCTCGATCTTGCCCGGATCCAGCTCGCGGCTGAGCGTGAAGCTGCGGCGGTACTGCGGTGTTTGGACTTCGCCATACACCAGTTCCATGCCGCCGACGTCGGGCGCCGACGCCTTGCCCTCGATCAGCAGGCTGTCGCCTGTCACTCGCACCACGAGCTGCTCCTTGGACACGCCGGGCATATCGGCGATCACCATGAAGCCGCCCTCGTCTTCGAAGATATCCACCGGCGGCGACACAGCGGCGGTCGGCGCATGCGACACTTGGCTCGAGTTCGGCTGCCCGGCGGCGTTCCGGCCGGCGTCGCCCTGGCTCGCGGCCGAAGGGTCCTGGCCGCCCTGCTGCGCAGGCTGATAGGTCGAGCCATTGGGCTGCTTGGCTGGACTGGTTTCTTGACTCTGGTTCATTACATTCTCCTTGATCAGGATGGCAAAAAGAAAAACGAATATCAGTTGACGCTCACCCGCCGGGGTTTGGACGCTTCGCGCCGCGGGATCGTCACCCTGAGCATGCCGTCGCGGCAGCTTGCGCTGATCTTGCCGGCATCGGCATCCTCGGGCAATGAAATCACGCGGCGAAAACTCCCTTTGAAGCGCTCCTGCGCATAAATGGCGACGTTTTGGTTTCCGGTGGGGATATCGCCCGTGCGCTCGCCAGCGATCACCAGCAGGCCCTTGTCGATGGTGATCTGCAGCTCGGCCGGCGCTATGCCCGGCGCCAGCGCCAGCACCTCGATCGCGTCGGACGTGCTGCCGACGTTGATGACCGGAAAAGCGCGCCGCGGCAGCGCACGAATGCTGCTGGCGCCGCCCGTCCTGAAGTTTTGGTCTAGAAAACTCTCGTGCAGTCGGTTGAGTTCGCCGAACAGGTCGCCATAGAGATCGAATGTTCCATTCATGATGTGCTTCTCCGTTGTTAAAAATCGATTGAAATCGCTCCGGTGCGGTGGTTCCGAAATTCAACAATAGGAGCGGGCAAAAAAATTTCAAGAGACGAGTCAAAGCAAATTCGCAGACATCCGGCAAGCAATCCAAGGTCGCCTCGACCGCTGGTGAATGACTCGCCACAGTGCCAGCCTGCCGCCTCTGCGGCTGTGAGGCTAACTTGCCATTGGCCTGGCTTTTCCCTGTTTTCTGTGGGCCACCTTGTGGATAACATTGTTTACAAGGCGTCAGGACCGCGTCGCCAAAGGCTTGGCGCGGAATGCCTGAAAATCAGTCAAGCCAGGGAATCCAGCCAGCCGCACGTTTTTTTATCCATGAAAAACGGGGCTTCGAAGGAGTGGCAAGGATGTTCGCCGCCGACACGGCCTTTGGTTAGCGCCTTAGCGCCTTAGCGCCGCATGAAGCGTCTGCCCATCACCAACCCCGCAACCAGCGCCCCTCCGACCACGGCAAGCGACGGACCGGACATCGCCCGCGCGAGGTTCACCGCGATATCGGCGCTGCGGGGCGCCACCAGCTGAAGCCTGCGCTTCATCATCTTCATTCCCAGCTCACCGAGCTGGTCAGGCAACAGCCGCTCGGCTTCCGGCAGCAAGACAGTTTCCTCGTCAGCAACGTGATGGATGACATCACGCATCAGTTCCATATAGGTGTCGTCATAACGCGCATCATCGGGCTGCATCCCGCGCAAAAGCGCAATCAGCCGCCGCATCTCGTCATGCTCCGGGACGCTTTTCCTGATGACCTCGTTGTCGCTCACCGCACGCACCGCGGGATAGAAGATTTCCTCTTCGAGCTGCGCATGCACTTCGAGCGCAAGGCAAGTGGTGTTGACCAGGCCGAGCTTGATTTGCGGCCGGCTGGTGGTTTTATATTGATGAAACGTGGCCAGCGTGTGGGTGTGGTCGAACCGGATCATGTTGGTCGCATTGGGCGACAAGGTGTTGGCGATTGAATTCATTTGACTTTCCCGAATAGCTAGGATGTGAGTTTTGGAGTCGCCGGGCAAGCGGATATTAAAAAAAAGCGCCTCCTGCTTGAACGCCCTGGCGTCAGCCGCCGCCCAGGCCGACAGTGACCTTTCCGGTGCCGTCGCAGGTCTTGCATTTGCCGTCCCCCGCAAGGCGGCCCGAGCCGCCGCAGTCCCGGCAAATATTTTCTCCGGTGCCGGGCGTTCCGGCGGGCGCTTCATCGCCCGGCTTGAGCGGGGCGAAAGGCTCCGACGACCCGGAATCCGAAGCGGAACCGCTGGGCGGTGCGCTCGACAGCATCGGCGCGTCGAGCGAGGCGCCGGGATCCTCTTCACCCGCGACGGACTCGTTTTCCAGGTTGACGCCAAGCCCGCGGCTCGATCCTGGCGAGGTCAAGGCGGGCGAGATCAAGGGCAGATTGAGCGCTGGAGGCAAGGCGCCTTGCACTGCTTGAAAAGCGGCCTGTTTAGTCGCAGTTGCAAATGCGTTCTGCGACACTATTCCCGAGAACCGGGTCAGCAGGCGCAGCCGCAAAGGCATGGAATCGTCCAGCCATTGGTCGCAAAAAGTAAACGCAAGCGCGCTCATGGCGTTGTCCTGCCGCCGGCGCCGCCAGTCATTCCCGAGCTTCCCATTGCGCCTGAGCTGGAGGTGTTGCCGCCCATGCCTGCGCTTTTTCCTTTCATGCCGCCGCCAGCCGTCAGCAGCGACTTCGCATGCGCCAGGTGGTCGCGCAGCGTCGGCAAAGTCTTGTCGATGAAGGCCTTGAGCTGCGGATCCTTGGCGCTGCGGCTGCCGCCTTCGAACATCCTGATGTCGTTTTGATGGTCGGAAATGCCGACCGTGCGAATATAGTCCCTGTCGAACGCGGCGCCTGATCGGCCCGACATCCTCTTGATGACGGCTTGCTTGTCGCGCGGCGGGGCGCTGGGCAGGGTTACGCCCTTGCTGGCGGCCAGCTGCATCAACTCGGCGTTGGCGGCGGTATGGTCCTTCACGAGCATCGCCGCCATGTCCTTGACGCCCTGATCGGCGGCTTTTTGCTCGGCAAGCTTGGACACTTCGACCTCGTACATCCCGCTGCCCGCCGCCTTTATCATGAACGCGCGGTCTCTGGCGTCGACCGCTGGGCGCGCTGCATTGCTGTTGACGCCGCTGCTGCTGTTGCCGCTGATCGTGCCGCTGCCCGCGGCGGGGAACTCGATGGCGGGCGACTGCGCGCCGCCGGCGGTCTGCGCAGTGGCGCCCAGGCTGGCGCAGGCGATTAAAACGGCAACGCCCAAAGGCTTGATCAAATTGACACGCATGAAAATCTCCTTAAAAACCAAACAAGGGCCTGTCCGAAGGACCGCCTGACCGCAAAAGTAACCCAGGACACGGACCGCCAAAGCAGAAATTTTTCGCTGCCGGGTGTAAGACAGTGCGCACAGTCGGCGGTGAACCAAATGCCCGCCAGCAATTTCCGAGCGATGCCTGTTCCGGCGCTTCTTTAAAGGCGCCGCGCAAGGCTCAAAACTCAATCGGCGGTTGCGCCTGTGCCTCTATGCGCTTCGGCATGGATGCGTGGCATGACGGCGATCGATATCACTCCTCGTCGCCGTCCTCCTCATCATCTTCATCCTCATCCTCATCACCCTCCAAGACGAAGGTGACCTGCATGTTCACCTGGTACCTCGTGATTTCGCCGTTTTTGACAGTCACTTTCTGCTCCTTGATCCACGCGCCACGAACATGGTCGATGCTCTCGCAGGCCCGGTCCAGGCCCTGGTTGATGGCATCTTCAAAACTGACGCTGCTGCTGGCGCTGACTTCGATGACTTTGGCGACGCTCATGGCGTGACTCCTGAAAAGTTAGTGGAGCACTGATGCTAGAAATCGGGCCGGCGCTGAATTGTCGGACTGCGCCGCTAGAGGCTGTAGCCGTCCACAGCTTTGCGGTCATAACCTTTTGCGTTCAAACGCGCCTGGCGGATTGCCGGCTCGTCCGATCGAGGCGTTTCCCAAGCCTGGTCAGCCGGCTGGTTTCAATGATGTTTTTTTGAGCTGCCGTTCGGCGTCGATCTTTTGACCCGCCGCGAGCCATTGCGCGAATTCCGCCGGCGTTTCAAGCGTGACGCGGCCCAGCGTGCCGGCGCGAAACTCGTAGATCACGATTTCGGCGGCTTTTTGCAGGTTGATGCGGCCCTTGCCCAATACCGCGCCGCGCGTGCGGCCGATGTCTTCGAGCAATAGCTCGTCGGTGATGCCCGGCGGCAGATCGAGCTTGTAGCGCGCTTTCAGCAAATCGGGGTAATTGGGAATCAGGTAATCGAGCAGCTCCAGCGCCACCTCTTCCTCCTCGAACGCATTGCGGCCGATGACGCTCCTGGCGACGTTGCGGATCGTATCCGGG
>CAXSGT010000037.1:0-20517 GCA_964236835.1 uncultured Polaromonas sp. | reverse complement strand
AGCACCTGCTCGAGCGCGTCCGGCGCGTCGCAGGCGACCACTTCGCGCCGCGGCATCGAGCGCAGCCAGGTGAGCTGGCGCTTGGCGAGCTGGCGCGTGGCGTAAATGCCTTTGTCGCGCAACTCGTTCATCGGCATCGCGCCGCCAAGCGCCTGCCACGCCTGGCGGTAGCCGACGCAGCGCATCGACGGCAGCTCGGGCGTCAGGTCGCCGCGCGCGCGCAGCGCCCTCACTTCGTCCACAAAGCCCGCCGCCAGCATGGCGTCAAAGCGCAGCGCGATACGCTCGTGCAGCCATGTGCGGTCGCCAGGTTCAAGGGAAATAAGTGCCACTTCGCCCACTGGACGGGCGTGGTCTGCTACGTTTTTAGTAGTATTTCGCTGCTGGAAAAACGACAGCGGCCGGCCCGACACCCGGAACACTTCCAGCGCCCGCGAGATGCGCTGCGAGTCGTTGGGCGCCAGCCGCGCGGCCGCTACCGGATCGACCCGCGCCAGCGCCTTGTGCAGCGCCGGCCAGCCTTGGTCAAAAGCTTCGCTGGCCAGACCCGCCCGCACCGCCGCGTTCGCTGGGGGTATGTCGTCGAGGCCATCGAACAGCGCCTTGAAGTAGAGCATGGTGCCGCCCACGAGCAGCGCCAGTTTGCCGCGTGCGTGAATGTCGTCGATCAGCTGCCCGGCATCCTGCGCGAACGCGGCGGCGCTGTAGGCGTCGAGCGGGTCGCGGATGTCGATCAGGTGGTGCGGCGCGGCGGCAAGATCGTTCTGCGAAGGTTTGGCCGTGCCGATGTCCATGCCGCGGTACACCAGCGCCGAATCGACGCTGATGATCTCCACCGGGTAGCGCCTTGCGATGGCGAGCGCGGCGGCGGTCTTGCCCGACGCCGTCGGGCCGGCCAGGGCGATGCAGCGCGTGCCCCCGCCTGGCGGGTCAAAGCAGAAGGACATGCCGGCAAGCCTAGCAGAGTGAGGGTGAGGGGCTCGGGGCGCTGCCGGTCATTTACACATTGCTCGACGCGGCATAAACTTCGCTCTCGCCTCATTTGCCATACAACGATCCCATCCTTACGTTAGGAGACTAGATGATCAAGCTTTCTGTCAACGGCCAGCTGCGCACGGTCGATGTCGAGCCGGAGATGCCGCTGCTCTGGGTGCTGCGCGATGTGCTCGATGTCAAAGGTACGAAGTACGGCTGCGGCATCGCGCAGTGCGGCGCCTGCACCGTGCATCTCGACGGCGAGCCAACCCGCTCATGCGTCTTGCCGGTCTCGGCGGTGGGCGGCAGGAAAGTCGTGACGATCGAAGGCCTGGCGCAGGCCGGGCGCCCGCATCCGGTGCAGACGGCGTGGATCGCGCACCAAGTGCCGCAATGCGGCTACTGCCAGTCTGGCCAGATGATGGCCGCCGCCGCGCTGCTCAGGAAAAACCCGAACCCGAGCGACAAGGACATCGACGAGTCGATGACCAACATCTGCCGCTGCGGCACCTACAACCGGATTCGCGACGCGATTCACAGCGCCGCGAAGGCCATGCCGCGCACGCCCCACCGTGCCAAAGCTTGAGGACATCGTCATGAACCACGCCATCAAGACATCGCGCCGGCAGTTTCTCAAGCGGTCGGCCGCCGCCGGCGGCTTGACGCTCGGCTTTTATCTGCCCGCCGGCGCGGCAACGCCGGGCAAGGCGGCGTCCGCCGCAGCCGACGCCCCGCTGGGCACCGAGGTGAACGCATGGGTCGTCGTGCGGCCCGACAACATCGTCGTCATCCGTTACGCCCGCTCGGAAATGGGCCAGGGCAGCTCGACCGCCGCGCCGATGATCGTCGCCGAGGAGCTCGACTGCGACTGGAAGCAGGTGCGCATGGAATACGTCTCGCCGAACGAGCATGTCCGGCGCAAGCGGATATGGGGAAGCATGAATACCGCCGGCAGCTTCACGATCCGCACGTCGCAGGATTATCTGCGCAAGGCCGGCGCCAGCGTGCGCCAGATGCTGGTCGCGGCCGCGGCGCAGCGCTGGAGCGCCTCGCCCGCCGACTGCGCCGCGGCGCTCGGGGTCGTCACCCACACCCCGACCGGACGCAAGCTGCGCTATGGCGAGCTTGCCGACGCGGCCGGCAAGCTCGCGCCGCCGCAGGATGTCAAGCTCAAGGACCCGAAGGACTGGAAGATCATCGGCCAGCCGATGGCGCGCTTCGACATTCCCGATACTGTCATGGGCCGCCAGCGCTATGGCATCGACGTGCAGCTGCCGGGCATGGTGTATGCGGCGGTCGTCCAGTCGCCGGTGTTCGGCGGCAAGGTCAAGTCGGTGGATGCGGGCAAGCTCGCCGGCAAGCGGGGATTTATCAAGGTGGTGCCGATCGAAGGCGGCGTCGCGGTGGTCGCCGACAACTGGTGGCGCGCCAAAGAGATGGCGGCGCAATTGCCGATCGAGTGGGACGACGGCGGCAAGGGCGGTGTCACGAGCGCGAGCATCATCGACTTCCTGCGCGCCGGCTTCGACTTGCCAAACGCGCCGGTGGCGCGCAAAAGCGGCGACATCGGCCCGGCCTTCAAGGCCGCGGGCAAGGTGATCGAGGCCGAGTACTACACACCCTATCTCGCGCATGCGACGCTCGAGCCGCAGGGCTGCACGGCGCTGGTGAAAGACGGCCGGGTCGAAGTCTGGGTGTCGACGCAAAACGCCGAAGGGACGATGGCGAACGCGGCGCTGACCGCCGGCGTGCCGCAGGAAAATGTCGAAGTCCACCGCATGCAGGTCGGCGGCGGCTTCGGCCGGCGCGCCGGCTCGCAGGATTTCACCCGGCAGGGCGTCGCCATCGCCAAGGCGATGGAAGGCACGCCGGTCAAAATGCTCTGGACCCGAGAGCAGGACATGCAGCACGATTTTTATCGGCCCGCCGCGCTCTACCGCATGCGCGCGTCGCTCGACGCCCAGGGCAATCCGAGCGCCTGGTACACCCGCATCGCCATGCCGTCGATCTTCGCGACGCTGGTGAAAATTCCGCTGAAGGACGGAATCGACGGCTCGGCGGTCGAAGGCTTTTCCGACTTTCCGTATGCGATCCCAAACCAGCTGATGGAATACGCCCAGCGCGACACCCATGTGCCGGTCGGCTTCTGGCGCGGCGTCGGGCATTCGCAAAATCCATTCGCGCGCGAGAGTTTCTTCGACGAACTGGCGAATGCGGCCGGCAAGGACCCGTATCAGTTCCGCCGTTCCCTGCTGGCGCACGAGCCGCGTCCGCTGGGCGTGCTCGACGCCGCGGCCAGAGCGGCCGACTGGGGCAAGCCGCTGCCCGCGGGCGTGTTCCGCGGCATCGCGCTGACCGAGCCGTATGGCAGCTACACCGCCGCGGTCATGGAGATTTCGGTCAACGACGAGGGGCAGGTGAAAATCCACCGCATCGTCATGGCGGTCGACTGCGGCTATGTGGTCAATCCCGACACGGTGGTCGCGCAGACGCAGGGCAGCGCGATCTTCGGCCTGAGCGCCGCGCTCTATGGCGAGGCGACGGTCAAGGACGGCCGCGTCGAGCAATCGAACTTTCACGACTACACCTTGATGCGCATGGTCGACATGCCCAAGGTCGAAGTCGTGATGGTTCCTTCCGGCGGCTTCTGGGGCGGCATCGGCGAGCCGACCCTGGCGCCGCTGGCCCCGGCGCTGTGCAACGCGATTTTCGCCTCGACCGGCGTGCGCATTCGCTCGCTGCCGCTGAAAAACCACGATTTGAAAAAAGCATGAGCGCCCAAACTCCGAAGCCATTGAAGCGCCTTGCGCTGATCTGCCTGCTGCCCGCAGCGCTGGCGGCGGGTTGCGCCGCGGCGGACGCACGCTATATGAAGCCGGGCGAGAGCAACGCGAAGATCGACGACGAACTCAAATCCTGCCGGGCCGATTCGCAAGAAGCGATGTCGGACGGCAAGCAGAACGCGGCGCGCCAGCGCGGCGAGCAAAGCCAGCTCATCGATCAGTGCATGAAGGCCAAGGGCTTCTCGCGCGCATCTTCTCCCTGAATTTCGCCGTGAAGCGGCGGCTGCAAGGCCGCCGCGGCGCTGTTGCCGCGTCCCGCGCCGAACAGCCCGGCCAGCGCGGTGCGGTATTGCGACTGACCGAGCGAGTTGGTGTTGTAGTGCGAGCCGCCATCGACCAGCACGAACGCTTTCGGCTCGCGCGCCGCGTCATAAAGCTTGCGGCCGAGCCGTGGCGCGATGGTGCTGTCTTCGGCGCCATGCACCACCAGCAGCGGCGAGCCCAGGCGTTTGACTTTTTCCAGCGAATCGAAGGGCTGTGTGATGAGCGGCGCCAGCGGCAGCCAGCCCCATTTCATCGTGCCCAAGACATCGGCGATCGAGGTGAATGTGCCTTCGACCAGGGTGCCGGCCTCGTCATCGACGCGCGAAGCCAAGTCGATCGCGACCGCGCCGCCCAGCGAGTGGCCGAAGATATAGCGCGGCCGGCCGGGATACTCAGCGCCAAGCCAGTCCCAGGCGGCGCGGGCATCTTCCTGCGCCATGGTTTGCGAAGGCAGGCCGGGCGAGCTTTTGCCAAAGCCGCGGTAGTCGATGGCAAGCACCGAGAAACCCAGCTCCTGCATGCGACGGATGCGCGGCGCCGATCCGGTCACGTTGTAGCGCGCGCCATGCAGGTAGAGCAGCAGCGGCGCCTGCGCGCGGCTCCAGCTTGGCTTTTGAATATCGGCCGGCAGCCACAAGCCGTGCAGCTTGACCGGGCGGCGGGTAATGGCGGAGTCAAATCCGATCCAGACGTCGCGCATGTCGGCGGCCAGCTCGGCGCTGGCGCCCCAGCTGCGGTCACTGGGCTGGAAAATCCAGCCGCGCTGTTTTTCATCGAGAGAGTTACAGCCGGCCAGCAGCGAAAAAACCAGCACAGTCGAGGAAATCAAAAGCGAGCGTTTCATTGCTCTTTACTGACTCGGTGGAGGCTGGAAAGTTCGCCGCTTCAACGCCGTGCCGCGAAATAAGCGTCGTATCGCTCTTGCCGATCGGGACGAAAAAAAGCCGCGCTGCAGGTTCTCCGTTGCGGCGCGGCAATCGATCCGGCCTGTTTGTACTCCAAGGCTGGCAGGCGCTTGAAGCGCGCGGACGGTGCGTCAGTCGCTGTGCTCCGGCACGACCTGCGCGGCGACCGTTGTCGGCGTTGGCGCGTTCGCGTAGGCGGCGGCGACCTCGGCTTTTTTCGCCTCCAACGCGGCTTTCGCAAAGTAATTGCCCTTGAGCACGACGCCGGCGATCTTGCTCAGGTTGGCGGCGTCCAAAAGCGGGTTGGCCTCGGGCATCACCAGGTCGGCGTTCTTGCCCGCCTCGACCGTGCCCATCGTCGCTTCTCGATTCAGGAACTGCGCACCATTGAGCGTCGTCATCTGGAGAATTTCAAGCGGCGACAGGCCGGCTTCGGCGAGCAGCGCAAATTCCTGATGCAAGCTGACGCCGGGGATGACCCAGGTGGCGATCGAGCTGGTGTCCGATCCGGCCATCATCTTCACGCCGCTTTGCTTCATCAGCTTGGACAGCGGCTGCTCGCGCGAGAAATACTGGTGGAACGTCGCGATCGCCGTCGCCGGGAACGCGAGCCGCGCCACGGCCGAACTTTCCCAGGTGGCCCTCACCGACTTGCTGACGTACTTCAGGTTCGGATCGGTGCGGTAGAGGTTGTCTTCGACAAAACGCATCGTGCGCTCCCGGATCAGCGTCGGGGTGTGCCAGGTGCTGTTGGTCACGAAGGTTTGCGCCACCGCCTGACACTTGGCGGCGTCATAGGAGTCGATGACGCGCTGGTACAGCGGGGCGTTGGGCACATTGGCCGACCAGGTCGGCGGCAGCCCCGGCGTGACGCCGCCCGCGCCGGTCAGCACGGTCGCGCGAATGCTGTCCTCTTGCGTCGAGCAGTCGAGCAAGACGCCCATCCCCGAGCCTTGGTGCTCGATCGCCTTCCAGCCCGCGTTCGACGAATCTCTGGCGCTCAGAGCCGGCGACAGGTGGCCGGCCACGTCGAGGCCCTGCTTCTTGGCTTCGGCCAGGATCGCCAGCGAGGCGTCGTGGTTGGCGTTGGTCACCTTGATGAAGCCCGCGCCGTAGCCTTTTTGTTTCTGCACCTCCGCGACCGCTCCGGCGGCGGTCGTGGCGGCCGCGGTCAGCAGCGGCACCGGGTTGCCGATGATCTCGCCCGGAATGAGCAAAATCTCGGGCGCCTCGACCTTGCCCGCGGCGCTGTCGGCGTTGAGCTGCCTGGCGGCCTGCACCAGGTCGGCCGATCCGCGCATCTCACGAATGCCGGTGATGCCGAATGCCACCATCACCTTCGCCGCCAATGCCTGCGAGGCCAGGTCGGTATCGAACAGGTGCGTGTGCATGTCGTTGTAGCCCGGCACGACGAATTTGCCCGAGGCGTCGATCGCCTGGCCCGAGCCGCTGACCGCGACGCGGGTGCTCGCTGGAATGATTTGCTGAATCTTGCCTGCGTCAATGACGATGGACATGCCGGGGCTGACCGAGCCGTCCCGGGTGTTCACGACGTTTGCATTGAGCAGCACGGTGCCTTTGCTCACGTCCATCGACGCGTTGCCGCCGCTGTCGCCGCCACAGGCGTACAGGACGACTGCAATGGCCACGGTCGAGGCGCTGGCGACCAAACGTTTATTGGCGCTGTTTGCTTTCGCTTTCATATCTTTCGCTTTCATAAATCGATAACTTGAGGTTTGGGAACTGCCACAGCCCATGCCATGCCGGTGCAAAGTCCGGCTGCAATGTAAGTGAGCCCGACTCCTTGCACAAGATGGCGTTTACACCTAAGGCGCCAGCGGTTCCCGCTGCCTGGCGGCAACCGGCGATCGAAGGCCGGCCTGCTTGAAAAGGCCGGGCGCGACCGATTTAGTCGGTGTGCGCCGGCTCGACCGAAGCGGCGAGTGTTGTCGGCGCTGGCGCACTGGCATACGCGGCCGCAACACTGGCCTTTTGCTGCTCAAGCGCAGCTTTGGAGAAATATTTGCCTTTGAGCACCACAGCGGCGATCTTGCTCATGTTGCCGGCGTCCAGCACCGGATTGGCGTCGAGCACCACCAGATCGGCGTTCTTGCCCACATCGACCGTTCCCATGGTGCTTTGACGCCCAAAAAATTCCGCTCCGTTAAGCGTCGTCATCTGCAGGATTTCAAGCGGCGTCAGCCCGGCCTTGGCAAGCATGCCGAACTCCTGATGCAGGCTAAAGCCCGGGATCACCCACGCTAGCGTTGTGGACGTATCCGACCCAGCCATCATCTTCACTCCGTTTTGCTTGAGCAGCTTTGTCAAACTTTGTACTTTATCGAAATACCGGAGCAGCAATGTGGCCGCGGCGGCGTCATTGGTTTTTGTGAACTGTGCCGCCCCCGCTTCCCAAGCCGCGCGAGTCGCCTTGCTGACATAGATCAGGTTCGGGTCGTTGCGGTACTGTGGATCGTCCAGCGCCAGCCCAGTGCGCAGCTTGAGCAGCGTTGGCGTATTCCAGGTCTCGTTCTTCACAAAGGTTTTTGCAAGTGCCTGGCACTTGGCGTCGTCGTACGAGTCGATGATCGCTTGGCGCAACTGGATGGTCGGCGTGCCCGCCACCAGCGAAGCGCGCAGGGCGTCTTCGTTGCTCGAACAGTCGAGCAGGAAGGTCAGGCCAGCGCCAAAGTGCTCGATTGCCTTCCAGCCAAGATCGGACGACTCTTTGGCGCCGACCGAGGGTGAAAGATGGCCCGCGACATAGGTGCCCTGATTCTTCGCCTCGCTAAGTAAAGCCAGCGTAGGCGCCCGGTCGGCTCGTATGGTCTTGATAAAGCCGGCGCCGTAGGCTTTTTGCTTTTGCACCTCGGCCACCGCCGCTGGAGCCGACGTAGCCGCTGCCGGGGGCGCTGCAAGGCCGATGATGTCGCCTGGGATGGTCAGCACCTCGGGCGCGTCGATGCGACCCGCCGCGCTGTCGGCGTTGAGTTGCTGCACCCGCTTGATCTGCTCGGGCGAGCCGTTCATCTCGCGCACGCCAGTGATGCCGTTGGCGATCAGAAGCGGCCAGTTGTTCGGTGTCTGATCAGCCGCTGCTATCGTGTGCGAATGCAAGTCCAAGTACCCCGGCACGACAAATTTGCCCGAGGCGTCGATCGCCTGGGCGCTGCCGCCGACGTTCACGCCCGAGGCGGCTGGCAAAATCTGCTGGATTTTGCCGCCGTCGATGATGACTGACATGCCCAGGCTGACCGAGCCGTCGCGCGTGTTGACGACGTTGGCGTTGAGCAGCACCGTGCCTTGGCTGACATTGACCGCCGCGGCGCCCGGGCCACCGCTGTCGCCGCCGCACGCGTAGAGCACCACCGCGATGGCCACGGCCGAGGCGCCGCCGATCAGGCGCTTGTTGGCGCTGTTCGCTTTTGCTTTCATTTTTTCGCTCTCATAAGTCGATGACTCAGGGCTGGAAGCCCGCGATGGCAATACCCACAACTAATGTTGTTTTAAAGCCGCGCCGAAGTTCAAGCTCCAGCGCGGCGAGCAACCTTCGCCCTGATAAGGGGGCTTGGCCCGGGGTCTTTAGTCGTTATGCGTCGGGTCGATAAATGCGGCAACGGTCGCCGGCGCATTCGCATAGGCGGCGGCGACGCTGGCTTTTTGCTGCTCCAGCACGGCCTTCGGGAAGTATTTGCCTTTGAGGACCACCGCTGCGATCTTGCTCATGTTAGCCACATCGGCCATTGGATTGGCGTCGAGCACCACCAAGTCGGCGTTCTTGCCGGCATCGACCGTTCCCATCGTCGCTTCCCGATGAAGAAATTCGGCGGGGTTGAGCGTTGCCATCTGCAGGATTTCAAGCGGCTTGAAGCCCGCATCGGTCAGTTCGCGGAATTCCTGGTGCATGCTGAAGCCCGGAATGATCAGCGTCGAGGTCACTTCCGTTCCCGTCATCATCTTCACGCCGCTGTCCTTCATCAGTCTCGTGACTTTCTGAATCAGCGGCCAGAACGCATCGAACGACGCTTGCGCGGTGGGCGGAATGTTCTCGGCCGAGGCCTTGCCGTAAGCGGCCCAGACGGCGCGGCGGCCTTTATCGACATAGACCAGGTTCGGGTCGTTTTGAAACGTCGCATCCTGGCTGCGGTTGATGGTGTGCAGCCGGATCAGCGTTGGCGTCACCCACGAGTCGTTCTTTATGAACGTCTGCGCCAGCGCCTTGCATTTGCTCTCGCTGTAGGTATCGACGATACGCTGATAAAAAGGCGCGTCGCCGACGCGGTAGGTTGCGATCGACGGGTTGTACGGTGTCGGCGCGCCCTTGCCATCGACCAGATCCTTGCGGATGTTCGCCTCGTCGGCCGCGCAGTCGAGCTGAAAGCCATAGCCAGCGCCGTTGTGCTCGAACGAGCGCATGCCGAGGCTCGAGGCCTCGACCGCGCTGATCGATGCGCCCGGCAAGTGCCCGGCCACTGTGAGTCCAGCCTTCTTCGCCTCGTTGTAAATGGTAATGGCCGCGTCGCGGCTGGCCTGGAACATTTTTATGAAGTCATAGTCGGTCGTCTTTGCCTGCTGCACCCGCGTGAGCGCATCCGCGACCGTGTTGATGCCGCTGAAAGTCGGCCCTGTCGTCTGCAAAATCTCGGGCGCATCGACTTTGCCCGCCGCGCTGTCGATGTTCAGCTGGCGCGCCGCCTTGATCAGCTCCGGCGTGCCCGACATCTCGCGTATGCCGGTGACGCCGTTGGCGATCAACAGGGGCCAGACCGTCGGCGTCTGGTTGGCGTAAGCCATCGAATGCGAATGCATGTCGTTGTAGCCCGGCACGACAAACTTGCCCGAGGCGTCGATCGCCTGGCCCGAGCCGCTGACCGCGACGCGGGTGCTCGCTGGAATGATTTGCTGAATCTTGCCTGCGTCAATGACGATGGACATGCCGGGGCTGACCGAGCCGTCCCGGGTGTTCACGACGTTTGCATTGAGCAGCACGGTGCCTTTGCTCACGTCCATCGACGCGTTGCCGCCGCTGTCGCCGCCACAGGCGTACAGGACGACTGCAATGGCCACGGTCGAGGCGCTGGCGACCAAACGTTTATTGGCGCTGTTTGCTTTCGCTTTCATATCTTTCGCTTTCATAAATCGATAACTTGAGGTTTGGGAACTGCCACAGCCCATGCCATGCCGGTGCAAAGTCCGGCTGCAATGTAAGTGAGCCCGACTCCTTGCACAAGATGGCGTTTACACCTAAGGCGCCAGCGGTTACTGCTTGGCGGCGATTGGCTCCAGCCCACACCTTTAAAGGGTTGGCAATGACCGCTTCAGTCCGAATGCGGCGGCTCGGGCTCGACCGAAGCGGCAATCGTTGCCGCGACTTTCAAGGACTGGTTCGCGTAGGCCGTAGCCGCATCGCTCAGCAGCTTGTCGAGCGCCGCCCTGGAGTAGTACTTGCCCCTGAGCAGCACCGAGGAAACCTTGTCCAGATTCGCCACGTCGGCGATCGGGTTCGCGTCGAGCAGCACGAGATCGGCGTTCTTGCCCGCCTCGACCGAGCCCAGAGTGCTTGTCCGATTGGCGAACTGGGCGCCGTTGAGCGTTGTCGCCTGCAAAACTTCGAGCGGCGACAGGCCCGCGGCCGCGAGTTGCTTGAACTCCTGATGCAAACTGAAGCCCGGAACGAGCCAGCCGCCGCCGAGGTCCGAGCCCGCCATGATCTTGACGCCGTTTTGCTTCATCATTTTCACCACTTGAAGCTGCCGTGCGTAGTAGCTCTGCAAAGTCGCGCGCGCCGCAGGCGTGATGGTGGCCGAAAATTGCTGTCCGATCGACTGCCAAAGCGCCACCCTGGCCTTGTCCACATACTTCAGGTTCGGATCGTTGACATACGCCGGGTCGTCGCCGTAATCCTGCGTGCGCAGGCGAATCAGCGTCACCGCCTGCCAGGTGTCGTTTTTGACAAAGGCTTGCGCCAGCGATTGGCATTTGGCGTCGCTATAAGTGTCGAGAATGCGCTGGTAGTAGTCCCGGTACTCATTGCCGTCGTACAGCCGCGGGTTCACCACATTGGGCGCTGGTGGCCTAGGATTGGCCAGCACCGCCGCACGGATATTCGCTTCGTCGGACGCGCAGTCGATCAACAGGCCGATGCTCGAGCCAAGATGCTCGAACGAGTGGTATCCCCCATTCGATGACTCTAGTGCGCTGACCGCGTTCGTCAGGTGCCCGGCAGCGTGAAAGCCTTGCTTTTTGGCTTCGTCCATCATCGCCAGGAACCCTTCCCGCGGTCCGGTGCTAGCCTTGATGAAATCGGCGCCTTCGGCCTTGCGGTCGCGAACGAATTGGCGCGCAGTCGCGTCGGTCGGCCCTTGGCCGGAGTAAATAGTGCTGGGCATCATCACCACTTCGGGCGCGTCGGCGGTGCCTGCCGCGACAGCGGCATTTTGCTGCTTGGCGAGCTGGATCAGCGCGGGCGAGCCGCCCGCTTCCCGAACGCCGGTCACGCCATTGGCAAGCAGCACAGGGAAGTCGCCAGGCGCGTTGGCAACCGAGTTGAACGCATGCGAATGCATGTCCATAAAGCCCGGCACGACATATTTGCCCGTGGCGTCGATCGCCTTGGCGCTGCCGCCGACGTTCACGCCCGAGGTGGCCGGCAAAATCTGCTGGATCTTGCCGCCGTCGATGATGATCGACATGCCTTGGCTGACCGAGCCGTCCTGGGTGCTGACGACGTTCGCGTTGAGCAGCACCGTGCCTTGGTTGACACTGACCGCGGCGCTGCCAGGGCCGCTGCCGCTGTCGCCGCCGCAGGCGTAGAGCACCGTGCCGACGGCCACGGTGGCGGCCACGCCGATCAGGCGCTTGTTCACTTTATTAACGGTCTTTGCTTTCATTGGTTTCGCTTTCATTGATCGAGAAGGAAAAGGCGCGGTTTCATGAATTGGACAATGCGCCCAGGCGGCTCTGGCGTTCGCCGCGGGCGATGCAAGCCTGGTCGCGTTGAGGCAAGGGCGACTGTAGAGCCCGGCGCCGGTTAGTGCAAGCTAAGGAAACCACTTATTTAATCAGCTTGATGCCGGTCAGTTATCACTGTGCAGCCGCGCCATGGGAGTGGGGCGGCGCACCCTAGCGGCCGCGCATAAAAACGCTGTCGAGCTCCCTGAGGCTGACCTGGCGCCAAGTCGGGCGGCCGTGGTTGCACTGGTCGGAGCGCTCGGTTGCCTCCATCTGGCGCAGCAGCGCGTTCATCTCATCGACCGTCAGCCGCCGGTTGGCGCGCACCGCGCCGTGGCACGCCATGGCGGCGAGCAACTCGTTTTGCGCCCGCTCGATGACGCCGCTCGCAGCGTGCTGCGCCAACTCGGCCAACACGCCTCGCGCCAGTTCCACCGCGTCGCCCTGCGCCAGACTGGCCGGCACCGCCCGCACCGCCAGCGTCCTGGGCGAAATGGGCGCGATGTCCAGGCCCAGCGACGCGAGCGTCTCGGCGCCGGCGTCGCTGGTGGCAATTTCCAGCGGCGTCGCGGCGAAAGTGGCCGGAATCAGCAACGGCTGGCTGGCGATGCGCGCGCCGGCGTCGAGCTGGCTTTTCAGCCGTTCATAGACGATGCGCTCGTGCGCCGCGTGCATATCGACAATGACCAAGCCGCTGCTGTTTTCGGCCAGGATATAGACGCCCTGCAATTGCGCCAGCGCCCGGCCCAGCGGCCAGTCGCCGTCCGGCAAACCCGGCACCCGCGGCGGCATCGCCGCATCCTGGTTTTGCGGCAGCGGCCACGTCGCCTCGACATCGGAAACCCGGAAATTTCGGTTTGCTCCGAAATTAATAGCTGGTTGCGCCCACCGCTGCTGCGAAAAAGCCTGATTTGACTGGTAAAACTCATCGTCGCCTGGCTTGACGGCAATTTCCGGCGGCGCGCCAGCGGCCGAGCGCGGCGCGGCCAACGCGTCCTGCGCCGCATGGCGCACCGCCTGGTGCACCTCGCGGCTGTCGCGAAAGCGCACCTCGAGCTTGGTCGGATGCACATTGACATCGACGCGCGCCGCATCGATCTCGACATGCAGCGCATACACAGGCTGGCGCTGGCCGTGAAGGATGTCTTCATAGGCGCTGCGCGCCGCGTGGGCGAGCACCTTGTCGCGCACATAGCGGCCGTTGACATAAGCGAACTGCTGGTCCGGGCGCGCGCGCGCGGCGTCCGGAATGCCGGCGCGGCCCCAGACGCGAACAGCGGGCCAACCGTCGCCGCGCCGCTCGCCGCTTTCATAGTGCACCGCGACCGACTGCGCGATGAAATCGGCGCCCAGCACATCGGCCAGGCGCCGGTCGTGGCGCGACAGGCCGCCTTGGTCGTCAGTCATACTGCCGCAGGTGCGCCACTGCTCTAGCAGCTTGCCGTCGTGCCAGATCGCAAAGCCGACATCGGGGCGCGCCAGCGCGTGCCGGCGAGCCGCTTCGACGCAGTGCGCCAGTTCGGTGGCGTCGGTTTTTAAAAACTTGCGGCGCGCCGGCGTGGCGTAAAACAACTCGCGCACTTCGACGCTGGTGCCGCGGGCGCGGGGCGCCGCCCGCAGCTCGCCGGTGCGGCCGTCGAGCCTCCAGCCATGCGCCGATTCCAGCGTTCTAGAAACCAAGCTCATGTCGGCGATCGAGTTGATCGCCGCAAGCGCCTCGCCGCGAAAGCCCATCGTCGCGACCGCCTGCAGGTCTTCAAGCGAGGCGATCTTGCTGGTCGCATGGCGCCTGAGCGCAAGCGGCAGCTCTTGCTGCGCGATGCCCAGGCCGTCGTCCTCGACCGCGATCAGGCGAACGCCGCCGGCCAGCAGGCGCAGCGTGACCTGGCTGGCGCCGGCGTCGAGCGCGTTGTCCAGCAGTTCGCGCACCACCGAAGCCGGCCGATCGACTACTTCGCCGGCCGCGATCTGGCTGATCAGCTCATCGGGAAGCTCTCGAATGGCGCGGCGCGGGGCGGTCATGAGCATCGATTTTAGGCGCGCCCGCGCCATTGAAGCACTGTCGCGGGCGCGGGAAAAACAGCGGGAGGATTCGGACCTGTCAAAATCGCCCGATGGACCTTGTCGCCTTTTCCATCGATTTCATCCTCCATATCGACAAGCACCTGGAGGCTTTCGTGCTGAGCCATGGCCTTTGGGTGTATGCGCTACTGTTCCTCATCGTCTTTGTCGAAACCGGCGTCGTCGTCATGCCGTTTTTGCCCGGCGACTCGCTGCTGTTCGTCGTCGGGGCGATGTGCGGCGTGGGGCTGATGAGCTATCCGCTGGCTGTCGGACTGCTGCTCGCCGCGGCGGTGTTGGGAAACCAGTCGAACTACGCGATCGGGCGCTATTTCGGCCCCAGGGTGTTCCAGTGGGAGGACTCGAGGCTGTTCAATAAAAAAGCGTTCGACCAGGCGCATGCGTTCTATGAGCGCTACGGCGGCGCCACCCTCGTTGCCGCGCGCTTCATGCCGTTCGTGCGTACCTTCGCGCCGTTCGTCGCCGGCGTGTCGCAAATGACGCGCGGCAAGTTCACCTTCTACGACATTGCCGGCGGCGCCCTGTGGGTCGGCGGCATTGTCACGGCGGGCTACTTTTTCGGCAACGCGCCCTTCGTCAAGGCGAATCTGGACAAGATCATCTGGGCGATGATTCTCGTTCCCGGCGTGTTCGTGATTTTTGGCGCCTGGCGGGCGCGCCGGCAAGCGCGCGGCGCGCAGGTCTAAGCCAACGGACAGGCAGGCGCTGTGGGTGCGGGAATGGTATTCAGCCGCTCGCTTTAGTTGCAAATAACAATACCCGCAAAAGAAACCACGACATCAAGCAATTAAAACAGGCCCTCTGAAAATTTTTTTACCTTGTGCCTCACGCTTTTTCCGATTTTTACTTGTGGAAAAAGCTTTTGCCGAGAAAAATAGTTTTTTAACTTTACTCAACCAAAAGTCAATCATGTCAGCACCCACCGCGCCGCAGCCCAGCCGTTCTCATCCCACCGGATATAAGGTATCTGTAGTCATTCCTGAACCGACGGATGAGGAGCTAGGCGTCATCCGGACATTGGAAGTCAAAACCATCGGACACAACTTAAAAGACGGACGGATGATGGCTGGCATGGGCGACTTGTTTGTGCCCACGGCAACGCTTGCCGCCGCTGTGTTTCGTGCGGACGGTATCGAGAAAAAGCATCGGGAGTTTATCTGCCTCCGGACTGCCAAACTGCTCGACTGTCCGCATCCTTGGGACCCGAATGTTCGCCTAGCGCAAAACAACGGCGCGTCGCTTGATGAAATCGCAGCGTTGACGGTCGATGGACCGGTCACGGAATTGGACGAGGAATCGAACCTGATTGTGCGCGGCGTTGACGAAATGACACTCACTGGAACCTTGACCGACCAAACGCTGAGCGAGCTGCGTGCCCGCTACAGCGATGAAATTTGCCGAAAATTTGTGCTGATTTACGCCTGGTACAACCTGTTCACCCGCTATTGCAACGGCTGCCGTGTCGGGCTGGAAAGCCCGGAAGAAGTGCTGAAAAAAATCGGCAATCGTGTGAATCCCGTGTAGCGCTTCCTGCACAACTTAGCCTGCACAAAAACGAGAAACATAAGATGCTCGAACATTTGCCCAAATTTGTCGGACACGCGATGGAAGGCGTCAGGGCGGGCGCCGACAAAGCGGTTTTTAATGCCGAGGAATTCGCTGCTGTACCGGCGACGATCCTGGTGACAAGCACGGCTTTTGAGGACGGCGGCACGCTTGCGACACGCTTCACCAATGACGGGGCGGGAATATCGCCGCCGCTTGCCTGGACCGGGATTCCGCCCGGCACAGCCGCGGTGGTGCTGGTGATCGAGGATGTGGATAGCCCGACGCCTCATCCGCTGACTCACGCGGTTGCCTGGAGCCTTCCCGGTCAGGACGGCGCGCTGCCCGAAGGAGGCTTGCCGGGCAGGGACTCGCCGGGCGAAGGCATTGCGATGGGACTCAACTCGTTCTTCAAGGCACAGTATCTGGCGCCCGACCCGCCGCCCGGCCATGGCCCGCATCGCTACTATTTTCAGGTGTTTGCGCTGAGGAAGCCGTTGCAGTTGAAAGAGCATCCCGCACTGCATACCGTGGTAGAGGCCATGGCGGGACTGGTTACAGCGCGTGGCCTGCTAATCGGGATTTACGAGCGCAAGTAAATCGTCGAAGGCGCGCTGTCAGAGCGCCCGGTTGCGCGCCAGCGGCGGGTTTTTGGCAAAGTAGCGGCCGATGCCGCGCATCAGCGCGTCGGCCAACTGGATCTGGTAGTCGTCGCTGCGCAGCCGGGCTTCCTCGCCGGGATTGCTGATGAAAGCGGTCTCGACCAGCACGCTCGGAATATCCGGCGCTTTCAGCACGGCGAAGCTCGCCTGCTCGACGCGCGGCTTGTGCAGCTTGCCGACATTGCCGATCTCGCCGAGCATCGCGCTGCCGAGCTTCAGGCTGTCGTTGATCTGCGCCGTCGTGCTCATGTCGAACAGCGCGCGCTGGACCTGCGCATCCTTGGCTTTGACATTGACGCCGCCGACCAGGTCGGCCGAGTTTTCCTTGTCGGCGATCCAGCGCGCCGCGCTGCTGGAGGCGCCTTTTTCGCTCAGCGCAAAGACGCTGGCGCCCTGCGGCGCGGCGGTGAAAAAAGCGTCGGCGTGCAGGCTGATGAACAAATCGGCTTTCACGCTGCGCGCTTTTTGCACCCGCACATGCAGCGGCACGAAAAAATCGGCGTCGCGCGTCAGGTAAGCGCGCATATTGGACTGCTGGTTGATGCGGCCCGCCAGCCGGTGCGCGATCTGCAGCACCACATCCTTTTCCCGCGTGCCGCCCGGACCGATCGCGCCCGGGTCTTCGCCGCCGTGGCCGGGGTCGAGCGCGACGATGACGAGGCGGTCGGTTTTTGCGTGCGCAGCCGCGTCGTTCCTGTCGCGTTCGGCTGGCGGCGCTGCTTCCAGCGCCAGTTTGGGCGCCGCGGCGACAACCGGAGGTTGCTCTTTTTCGGCAGGCGCGACAAACGCGGGCCGGGCGGCGGGCGGCCTTGCGGGAATGGCGGCAGCATTGGGCGCGGAACGCGATTTGCCGGCCTGCTCGGCCATCAGGCTTCCCAGCGCGTCGGGCTCGGTGCCCGCGATGGCCTGCCCCTGGCCGGCGGCCAGCCGTTCGGCGATCAGCGCCTCCAGCGGATCAACCGGCTGCGCCGGGTACAGGTCGAACACCAGCCGGTGCTGGTAGGCGGCGACCGGCGGCAGGCTGAACACCTGCGGCAGCATCGGCCGCTTCAGGTCCATCACCAGCCGCACCACGCCCGGCGCATTTTGCCCGACGCGAATTCCCGAGATGTTCGGGTCGTCGGACTTCACCTTGCCGACCAGCTCGCGCAGCGCCGGAATCAGCTCGATGCCGTCGATATCGACCGCGAGCCGCGGCGGCTCGGCGATGAAGAACTGCCGCGCCTTGATCTCGGTGTCGGATTCGATCGTCAGCCGGGTGTAGTCTTTGGAGGGCCAGACGCGGACCGCGACGATGGTCGCGCCCCGGGCAATGTGCTGCGCGCCGAGCAGCAGCACCACGCTGCCGACCTGCAGCGCTCGGCGCCGGCCGAGGTCGGCTGAAGTAGATTTTTTGCTTTTCATGCCAGCAACTCCAACCCCGTGGGGGTGTAGGCGGTCAGGGTAACCGAACGCGATTCGTCGGACAGCACGTCGATGGCGATCACCAGGTCGGGCCGGGGCAAATGATTTCCGGCTTTTTCCGCCCATTCAACGAGTTTCAGGCCCGGACTGGCGAAAATATCGCGAAAGCCGGCTTCTTCCCACTCGTGCGGGTCGTTGAAACGGTAGAAGTCGAAATGCCAGATCGACATCGCCTGATTGTGGCCCGAGTCAAGCGCCGGTGCGCCCGAAATGTAAGTCTCGACAACCGTGTAGGTCGGGCTTCTGATGCGGCCTTGCACGCCCAGCGCGGTCAAAAGGTGGCGCGCAAAAGTTGTCTTGCCGGCGCCGAGGTCGCCTTGCAGCTCGATTAGCGCGGTGCCGATCACACGGTGGCCGGCAAGCGTCCTGGCAAAGGATTCAGTCGCGGCTTCCTCAGGCCAGGTGGCGTTTTTTACAATCAGCGCATGCTTGTCGGCGCGCAATGGAACAGTCATCAATTCGTTTCCCGGATTCAAGCTTGGGCGCGCGAGCTTGGATTCTCGCAAATCGGCGTCGCCGGTGTGGACTTGTCGTCGGCCGAAGCCGGATTTTCCGCCTGGCTTGCCGCCGGTTTCCACGGCGACATGCATTACATGGCGGCGCATGGGCTGAAGCGGGCTCGGCCGGCGGAACTGGTTCCCGGAACGGTCAGCGTCATCACCGCGCGGATGAATTATTTGCCGGCTTCGACGCCCGCCGCGCCTGGCGAATGGCAGGCGATTGAACTGAGTCGGCTCGACAGGCCCGCCGAGGGCGTGGTCTCGCTCTACGCCCGGGGCCGCGACTACCACAAGGTCATGCGCGCCCGGCTGCAAAAGTTGGCCGAGCGCATCGCCGCCGAGGTCGGGCCGCTGGGCTACCGTGCCTTTACCGACTCGGCGCCGGTGCTCGAAGCCGAGCTCGCGGCGCGCAGCGGCCAGGGCTGGCGCGGCAAGCACACGCTGGTGCTCAACCGCGACGCGGGGTCGATGTTTTTCCTGGGCGAAATCTATGTCGACATGGCTTTGCCTCCAAGCGAGCCACTCACGCCGCACTGCGGCAGCTGTGAAGCCTGCATCGACATCTGCCCGACGCGCGCCATCGTCGCGCCCTACAGGCTCGATGCAAGGCGTTGCATTTCTTACTTGACGATCGAGCATGCAGGGCCGATTTCGTTGGAATTTCGCCAATTGATCGGCAACCGCATCTACGGCTGCGACGACTGCCAGCTGGCCTGCCCCTGGAACAAGTTCGCCCAGCGCACAAGCCTGCCCGACTTCGACGAGCGGCGCGGCCTGAGCGGCGAGCAGCTGACAACGCTGTTCGACTGGAGCGAGGCCGACTTCTTGCGCCTGACCGAGGGCGGGCCGATTCGCCGCATCGGCCACGAGCGCTGGCTGCGCAATGTCGCCGTCGCCATGGGCAATGCGCTGCGCGCTGGCGTTGCGGACGCGGCCGGGTTGCGAGCCAGCCTGCAAGCGAGGGCGGCTCACCCGAGCGGGCTGGTTCGGGAGCATGTGGCGTGGGCTTTGAGCGAGTAATTTAATGGATTCATAGCGAAATCGGCAGTTCACGCTTTAGGGACGGGCATCGGCAACTATCAAAAATATAGCAAAGAACTGTTGCCTGCGTCAAGACCCAGAGCCTGGCGAGCGTCGCGCACGAAGGCGTCACCCTCATCGGCAAGCTGGTCAACGCCGCGACGCTGTGGTACGGCGCCCATCTGGTCATGAGCAACGCCTTGTCGGTCGGGCAGTTCGTCGCCTTCAACATGTTCGCCCAGCGCGTGTCGCAGCCCATCATGCGCATGGCGCAGCTGTGGACGGATTTTCAGCAAACCGGCATCTCGGTGGCGCGGCTCGGCGACATCCTCAACAGCCGCACCGAAGTCGCCCCCGCCAGCGCCGCGCAGCTGCCGCCGCTCAAGGGCCGCATCACGCTCGACCAGGTCACGTTCCGCTACCGGCCCGAAGCCGCGCCGGTGCTGGCGGGCGTCAGCCTGGACGTCAGGCCCGGCGAAGTCATCGGCATCGTCGGGCGCTCGGGTTCGGGCAAAAGCACGCTCGCCAAGCTGGTGCAGCGTCTCTACACCCCCGAAGGCGGGCGCCTGCTGGTGGACGGCATCGACATCAGCCTGATCGACGCCGCCCAGCTCAGAAGGCAGGTCGGAGTGGTCTTGCAGGACAACCTGCTGTTCAACCGCAGCGTGCGCGAAAACATCGCCGTCACCGACCCGGCCGCGCCCATCGAGGCGGTGCTTGGCGTCGCCCGGCTGGCCGGCGCGCACGAATTCATCAGCGAATTGCCCGAGGGCTACGACACCCTCGTCGGCGAGCAAGGCGGCAGTTTGAGCGGCGGCCAGCGCCAGCGCGTGGCGATCGCGCGGGCGCTGTTCACCAACCCACGCATCCTGATTTTCGACGAAGCGACCAGCGCGCTCGACTATGAGAGCGAAGCCATCATCCAGCGCAACATGGCCGATATCTGCCAAGGCCGCACCGTGCTCGTCATCGCGCATCGCCTGTCGGCCGTGCGCCACGCCGACCGCATCATCGTGATGGACAAGGGCCGGATTGTGGAGGCCGGGCCGCATGAAACCCTAGTCAACCAGGCGCAAGGCTTGTACGCGCATTTGTGGCGCATGCAGGATGGCGGGAGTCCGACAGATTTGCCTGAGGAAAGCACTGCCGCGCTTGGGGACCAAGCACCATGAAAGTCGCGGGCCTCAGCCGATTAAACATGGCTGGCTTGCTCCAGTGCGTGGGTGGCCCATTGGTTCAGACTGACGCCCGCCACCTGCGCCGCGGCACTGACACGCGCGTGCACCTCGGGCGGCACACGCAGCAG
>CAXSGT010000036.1:0-20664 GCA_964236835.1 uncultured Polaromonas sp. | reverse complement strand
ATCGACCTCGACTTGTTGTCGGTGCCGTCGAGGTCGATCAGCGTACGGTCCAGAAAAGCCTGCTCGCTCGCGTCCAGGCCGAGAATGGCTTCGGCGATTTCGTTGTTGATGTGCTCGACCGCCTTCAAAACGCCCTTGCCCAGGTAGCGCGAGGTGTCGCCGTCGCGCAGCTCGATCGCTTCGCGCGAGCCGGTCGATGCGCCCGACGGCACGGCGGCGCGGCCCATGACGCCGGACTCGAGCAGCACGTCGCATTCGACGGTCGGGTTGCCGCGGCTGTCGAGAATCTCGCGGCCGACGATGTCAACGATTGCGCTCATTGGTTTCCTTAAAAAAACTATAAAAATCCCGGCCCGCGCCCAAACCCGCGGCGCGCAGCCTCATGTCGACGCCACCATCTTGAGCGGCTTGAGCGTCTCGGCTTTGAGCGCCGGGCTCGCTGTTGCGCGGTGTTCGAGCGCGGCAGCAACGTAGGCGTTGAACAGCGGATGGCCGGCCCACGGGTTCGACTTGAATTCGGGATGGAACTGCACGCCCATGAACCAGGGGTGAACGTCCCGCGGCAGCTCGACGATCTCCGTCAGGTGTTCGCGCTGCGTCAGCGCGGAAATCACCAGGCCGGCCTGGCGCAGCGTGTCGAGATAGTTCACGTTGGCCTCGTAGCGGTGGCGATGCCGCTCGGTCACCACATCGCCGTAGATCCGGTGCGCCAGAGTGCCCGGCGCGATGTCCGAGCTTTGCGCGCCGAGGCGCATCGTGCCGCCCAGGTCGGACTTGGCGTCGCGCGTCTTGATGCTGCCGTCGGCGTCTTGCCACTCGGTGATCAGGGCGATGACCGGATGCGGTGTCGCCGGATCGAACTCGGTGCTGTTGGCGCCCGCCAGGCCGGCGACGTGGCGCGCGAACTCGATCGTCGCGACCTGCATTCCCAGGCAGATGCCGAGGTAGGGAATCTTGTTTTCGCGGGCGAAGCGGGCGGCGCGGATCTTGCCTTCGACGCCGCGCACGCCGAAGCCGCCTGGCACCAAGATGCCGTCGAACTTCGCCAGCCGCGACACCGTCTCAGGTGTCAGGGCTTCCGAGTCCAGGTACTCGACCACGACCTTGGCATGGTTTTTCACGCCGGCGTGGCGCAACGCCTCGTTGAGCGACTTGTAGCTGTCGCTCAAATCGACATACTTGCCGACCATGGCGATGTTCACTTCGACCCCGGGATGCTCGGTTTCATAAACCAGGTCGTCCCAGCGCTTCAGGTTGGCCGGCGGCGTGTTCAGCCGCAGCTTGTCGCAGATCAGGCCGTCGAGGCCCTGCTCGTGCAGCATGCGCGGCACCTTGTAGATCGTGTCGACGTCCCACATCGAAATCACGCCCCATTCGGGCACATTGGAAAACAGCGAAATCTTGTCGCGTTCCTCGTTCGGGATGCGCCGGTCGGCGCGGCACAGCAGCACGTCGGCCTGGATGCCGATTTCGCGCAATTGCTTGGCGGTGTGCTGCGTCGGCTTGGTTTTGAGCTCGCCGGCGGCGGCGATCCACGGCACGTAGCTCAGATGAACGAAGGCGCTGTTGTTCAGCCCCATGCGCAGGCTCATCTGGCGCACCGCCTCAAGAAATGGCAGCGACTCGATGTCGCCGACGGTGCCGCCGATCTCGACGATCGCCACATCGACCGCCTCGGGCGTGCCGTAGCCCGCGCCGCGCTTGATGAAGTCCTGGATTTCGTTGGTGATGTGCGGAATCACCTGCACCGTCTTGCCGAGGTAGTCGCCGCGGCGCTCCTTTTCCAGCACGCTCTGGTAGATCTGGCCGGTGGTGAAGTTGTTCGCCTTCTTCATCCGGGTTTCGATGAAACGCTCGTAGTGGCCGAGGTCGAGGTCGGTTTCGGCGCCGTCTTCGGTGACGAACACCTCGCCGTGCTGGAACGGCGACATCGTTCCCGGATCGACGTTGATATAGGGGTCGAGCTTGATGAGCGTGACCTTCAGGCCGCGCGACTCAAGGATCGCGGCAAGCGAGGCCGAGGCGATTCCCTTGCCCAGGGAAGACACCACGCCGCCGGTGACGAAGACAAATTTGGTCATGCCATGCGCGAACGCTGGGTCCGCCGAGTAGGAAACCCGGATTATAGGGCTGCGTTTGGTGCAGATTTCTCAACGCGGAAGGGAGGAGGGCACGCAAGGACGCGGAGGTTTTTCTGACGGGTCCAACCCCATCTGGTTTGACGTATTTTACCTATCAAAAGAGCGTTTTACGCATGCTGGACGGGCGTGTATAGCTATTAAATTGCTAGCAATCGACGGTTCCGCCAGCGCTGGCCTTCAATCCGGCGCCATCACCTTGTCCGGCGTCATTGGCGTGCTGCGGACGCGCCGGCCGGTGGCGTGGTAGATCGCGTTGCAGACCGCCGCCGCAACGCCGACAATGCCGATTTCGCCGACGCCCTTGGCGCCCAAGCGGCTGACGATGCGGTCGTCCTCATCGACAAAAATCACGTCGATGTCATGGATGTCGGCATTCACCGCGACGTGGTATTCGGAAAGGTTGTGGTTCATGAAGCGCCCCAGCGCATGGTCGCTGTGGGTTTCCTCGTGCAGCGCCTGGCTGACGCCCCAGACGACGGCGCCGCTGATCTGGCTGCGCGCCGTCTTGGCGCTGATGATGCGGCCGGCGGCGATGGCGCTGACGACCCGCGTCACCCGCACCGTGCCGAATGCCTCATCGACCCGCACTTCGCAAAAAACCGCCGAATGCGTTGCGCGGACATAGTTCTTTTGCTTCAGGACGTTCGGCAGCATCAGGTATTTCTCCTCGATGCCGGCCTTTCCGGACGCGGCGAGGATAGCGACGAGCGGCAGCGCCGTCAGGGGCATTTTGATGAGCTGCAGCGCGCCGCCGACAAACTCGACTTCATGGAATTTTGCGATTTCAAAGTTCGAGCCGGGCAGCGCCCGCGCCAGCTTCCAGAGCGCAATTTTTAGTTTCTCGCAGACGCCTTCGACCGCCGAGCCGACCGTGGTCACATGCGACGAGCCGCCTTCGATGGGCGCAAACGGCAAAGTCGAGTCGCCGAGCCGGAACGTGACCTTTTCCAGCGGCAGCCCCATCGCGGCGGCGGCGATCTGGCTCATCACGGTATAGGTTCCGGTGCCGATGTCGGTCGCCGCGCTGCTCACTTCAAGCCGGCCGTCGGCATGCAGCACGGCGCGGGCGCGCGCCAGCATCTGCATCGCGTCCCAGGTGCCGGTCGCCATGCCCCAGCCGATCAGCTCGCTGCCTTCCCGCATCGAGCGCGGCTCGGGCGGGCGCTGCGACCAGCCGAACTTCTCGGCGCCCTGGGCATAGCAGGCGCGCAGCTCCTTGCTGGAATAGGGCAGATTCTTCGCCGCGTCGCGCTCGGCGTAATTTTTCAGCCGCAGCGCCAGCGGGTCCATTTTGAGCGCGTAGGACAATTCGTCCATCGCCACTTCGAGCGCATGCACGCCGTGCGCGGCGCCGGGCGCGCGCATGTCGATCGGGCTGTATTGGTCGAGCGACACCAGCTTGTAGTCGAGCCGCACGTTGTCGCAGCGATACAGCTGGCCCGACCAGTTCACGACCACCTCGACATAGTCCTCGAGGCGCGAGGTCTCGGCGATCGCCTCGTGCACCACGGCTTTGAGCGTGCCGTCGCGCTCGGCCGCGAGCTTCACGCGCTGCCACGTTTCGGGCCGGTGGCCGAAGGTGAACATCTGCTGGCGCGTGAGCACCACGCGCACCGAGCGTTGCAATTGCAGCGCGCCCATCACCGCCAGGATCAGCTGGTACTGCGGCCTTAAGCCCGAGCCGAAAGCGCCGCCGACAAACGGATTTTTCACCGTCACCTGGTTCTCGCCCAGGCCGAACACGTGCGACACCAGCCAGCGGCTGTTCTGCGAGCTTTGCGTCTTGTCGTAGATCGTCAGGTGGCCGTCGTCGGCGCGAAGCACGGTGCTGGCGTGCATCTCCAGCGGGTTGTGGTGCTCGACGCCGCTGTAGTACTCGGCGTCGATTTTCACCGGCGCGGCGTCGAAGGCCGCGTCGGCGTCGCCGGTCGGCTTGGGCGGCGGCGAAAAGCCGGCCTTCAGCCGGCTCGGCTTGTGTGTCCGGTCCAGGTGCGCCAACAAACTGGTTTCGTGCGGCTCCTGCTCATACGACACGCGCACCAGCGACGCCGCATAGCGCGCCGCCTCGAAGGTTTCAGCCAGCACCAGCGCGACCGGCTGGCCGCTGTAGAGCACTCCGTCACTGTGAAACGGCTTGAACGGCGAGCCGCCGGGCGCGGTCATGTCCTTGTAGAACAGGTCGAGCTTGCGGGTATTGGGGCGTTTTTGGTGCGACAAGATATCGAGCACGCCGGGCACCGCGAGCGCCTCGTCCAGGTGCAGACCCGTGATGCGCCCTTTGGCGATCGTGCTGTTCACCACCACGCCGAAAGCCATGTCGGGCGCGAGGTGCTCGGCGGCGTAGCGCGCCTGGCCGGTCACCTTGGCCCGGCCGTCGATGCGCGACACCGCGTCGCCCTTGGCCACATAGCCGGTGCCCGGCTCCGCCACCGGCTGAATGTCTAGCGGCAGAGCGCTCATGGGCGATTCTCCTGGTCGCGGCTTGCACCGGTATTGGTGATGGTTCCGCGCCGCGCGGTTTCCAGCGCGCGCACCACGGCGCGGCGCGCCATCGGAATCTTGAAGGCGTTGCCGCCCGGCCCGACGCCGTAGCCGCGCGCGCCCACAAGCAGTCGGTCGGCCGCCGCGCCGAAATTCGCTGCGCCTGCCAGTTCGCCCGTCAGCAGCGCCTCGGCCTGCGGATCGCGCCAGGGTTTGTGGGCGACGCCGCCGATGGCGATGCGCGCTTGCCTGATCCGGCCGTCGGCGCCGATGTCCAGCGCCGCCGCCACCGACACCAGCGCGAAGGCGTACGACGCCCGGTCGCGAAATTTAAGGTAAGCCGAATGCGCCTGGAACTGCTCCGCCGGCGGCAGCTCGATGTGCGTGATCAGCTCGTCATGCGCCAGCGTCGTGTCGATGTCGGGCCGGTTGCCGGGCAGGCGGTGGAAGTCGGCGAACTCGATCGCGCGGCCGCCGCGCGGCGATCGGACCTGCACCACGGCGTCGAGCGCCCTGAGCGCCACGCACATGTCCGACGGCTGGGTGGCGATGCAGTGCTCGCTGGCGCCCAGAATCGCCAGCTGGCGCGCCAGCCCGCCGATGGCCGGGCAGCCGCTGCCGGGTTCGCGCTTGTTGCAGGGGACGCCGGTGTCGTAAAAATAGTAGCAGCGCGTTCGCTGGAGCAAATTGCCGCCGTTGCTCGCCATGTTCCGGATCTGCGGCGACGCGCCCGCGAGGATCGCCGCGCTCAGCAGCGGATAGCGCTCGGCGACCTGCGGGTGGTAGGCGGTGTCGGCATTGCGCGCCAGCGCGCCCAGGCGCAGGCCACCTTTAGGTGTCGCTTCGATGGCGTTAAGGGCCAGCGGATTGATATCGACCAACCACGCCGGCCGCATGACGTTTTCCTTCATCAAATCGATCAGATTGGTGCCGCCGGCAATGAATTTGCCGAAGCCGGCGGCTGTCGTCGAGCCTGGGCCGGATCCGATGTACGCCAGCGCCGCATCGACGCCGCTGGCAGGCAGATAAGCGAAGTTGTTCATGCCGGCACCGTCCCGACGACAATGGGCCCGCCCGCCGTTCGTGCCGGATCCGGCTGCGCGCTGCCAAGCGCCACCTCGCTGACGGCCTGGACGATTTGCGGATACGCGCCGCAGCGGCAGATGTTTCCGCTCATCAGTTCACGAATGTCGTCGGTCGTTTTCGCCTTGCCTTCGTTCATCAAGCCCACGGCCGAACAGAGCTGGCCCGGCGTGCAGTAGCCGCACTGAAACGCGTCATGCTCGATAAAGGCCTGCTGCAGCGGATGCAGATTGCCTGTCGGGGCCAAACCGGCCAGACCCTCGACCGTCGTAATCTTGCGTCCGTTTTGCATCACCGCCAGGCTCAGGCAGGCGTTGATGCGCCGGCCTTCGACCAGCACTGTGCAGGCGCCGCACTGGCCGTGGTCGCAGCCTTTCTTGGTGCCGGTCAGCTCTAGCCTGTCGCGCAGCAGATCGAGCAGCGACACCCACGATTCGACATCGATCCGGTGGTGCGCGCCGTTGATTTGCAATTCGATCGTGTGTTGCGACGGGCCGGCCTGAATGGCCGCGGGGGTGTCGGCCATGGCGGACTCCTTTTTTTGGATTCGGACCCGAGCGGGCCATAAAAACGAAATCGTAGGCGGCGAGAAGTCGGCAAAATGAAAGCTGCCGCAACGCCCCGCTGTCGGACAAGGCCGCAAAACACCCCTCCCCGCTGGTGCTGGCTGCGGCGCTGAACTGCTACATTGCCAGCCATGACGAATCTAGCGAACGAGCCCACCGGCACCGAAACGCCTGAGCTGGCCAGCAAACACTTCGTCCTCGGCCTGTCGGGCGGCATCGCCTGCTACAAGTCGGCCGAGCTGTGCCGGGCGCTCGTAAAGGCCGGCGCGACGGTGCAAGTCGTGCTGACCGAAGCGGCCGAGCGCTTCATCACGCCGGCGACGATGCAGGCGCTGAGCGGGCGAACGGCATACACCAGCCAGTGGGACAGCCGCGAGCCGGGCGGCATGGCGCATATCAATTTGTCGCGCGGCGCCGACGCGGTTCTGATTGCGCCGTGCAGCGCCGACTTCATCGCCCGGCTGGCGCAAGGGCGCGCCGACGAGCTGCTCAGCCTGCTGTGCCTGGCGCGCCCGATCGACCGGGTGCCGCTGCTGCTCGCGCCGGCGATGAACCGCGAGATGTACGCGCATCCGGCGACGCGGCGCAACCTGGCGCAGCTGCGGGCCGACGGCGCCACCGTGCTGGGCGTGGGAACTGGCTTTCAAGCCTGTGGCGAAACCGGCGACGGCCGCATGCTCGAGCCCGAGGAAATCCTTGAAGACATCATCGCTTTTTTCACGCCCAAGGTGCTCGCCGGCCAGCGCGTGCTGGTCACCGCCGGTCCGACGTATGAAGCGATCGACCCGGTGCGCGGCATCACCAATTTGTCGAGCGGAAAAATGGGCTTTGCGATTGCCCGCGCGGCGCGCGAAGCCGGCGCCGAGGTCACGCTGGTCGCTGGGCCGGTCAGCCTGCCGACGCCGCGCGGCGTCGCCCGCATCGACGTGAAATCGGCATCGAATATGCTTGCGGCGGTTGATGGGCGGGTAAAGTTAGCTACCATTTTTATAGCAACAGCGGCGGTGGCCGACTGGCGGCCGGCAGACGCCTCGGCGCAAAAAATCAAGAAGGATGGCTCCGGCCAGGCGCCGCAGCTGCGATTCACCGAAAACACCGACATCCTGGCCAGCGTCGCGCGGTCGCCCGCCGCCCTGGCGGGGCGGCTGTTTTGCGTCGGTTTCGCCGCCGAAAGCCACGACCTGCTGGAAAACGCCCAGGCCAAGCGCTTGCGCAAGCAGGTGCCGCTGCTGGTCGGCAATATCGGCCCCGACACCTTCGGCCAGGACCACAATGCGCTGCTGCTGATCGACGCCGAGGGCGCCACCCAATTGCCCAGGGCGTCCAAGCTGTCGCTGGCGCGGCGGCTGGTGCGGGAAATCGCCGACAGGATGGCGGCCGGGCAAGCCAGCCAGGCGAGCGCTTGAACAACTAGGACCGGCGCATGAACATCGACATCAAGATTCTCGACCCGCGGCTGCGGGACAATTTGCCAGGCTACGCTACCCCTGGCAGCGCCGGCCTCGACTTGCGCGCGTGCCTGGACGCGCCGCTCACGCTGGGCGCCAACGCCTGGCAACTGGTGCCGACCGGTATTGCGATTTACCTTCGGGACGCCGGCTACGCGGCATTGATCCTGCCGCGCTCGGGGCTGGGCCACAAGCACGGCATCGTGCTGGGCAACCTGGTCGGTCTCATCGACAGCGACTACCAGGGCCAGTTAATGGTCAGCGCCTGGAACCGCAGCGACCAAGTCTTTACCATCGCGCCGATGGAGCGCATTGCTCAACTCGTTATCGTCCCGGTGGTGCAGGCGCGTTTCAACGTGGTTGGCGAATTTGCCGCCAGCAGCGCGCGCGGCGAGGGCGGTTATGGCTCGACCGGAGGCGATTGACCTGTTGCGAATCGAACCGCCTGCTTGCCTGCGTGTGCAGGTTTTATCCTACCCAGGCCAGCTGCTCTGCCTGACGCCGCCCATGCTTTACGCAAGCTTCACTTTTCTTGTGTATTCTTTTGTAATAGCTTCACCACAATGGCTCGACTTCGGGTCGCCATCCGACTAAATAGCTATTTCGCTCCGGTCATCGCCCCTAAACTTTTCAAGGAGATATTCATGCCGCATGCTTCACGCCTTGCTTCAATCGCTTTTTCCGTCGTGTTAATGGCCGGACTCGCCGCTTGCGACACCATGCCGATGGGCTCGCAGGGGCAAATGTCGCCTTATCCGAGCCAGGCCCAGCCCTATCCGGCGCAATATCCCAATCAGTATCCCGCCCAGGGGCAATATCCCGCGCAAGGCCAGTATCCGGGCCAGAACCCGCAGGCAAACTATGTCGAATATGGTCGCGTGACCAATATGGAGGTGTTCCAGACCCAGGAGTCGGCCCGGGCCACCGGCCTCGGCGCGATTCTCGGCGGCGTCGCGGGCGCGGTCGTCGGCCATCAGATCGGCGGCGGCACGGGGCGCGATCTTGCCACGATCGCGGGCGGCGTCGGCGGCGCCGTCGCCGGCAATGCGATCGAGAAAAACCGCAACACCGGCGTCGGTCAGGCTTACCGCGTGACTGTCCAGATGGACAACGGCGGCGCAAGGTCCTACGACATGCCGTCCACCGGAGAGTTGCGCGTCGGCGACCGGGTGAGGATTCAAAACGGCCAGCTGTTCCGTTATTGATCCGGCACCTGCCAGCCGAACGGCGCCGCGGGTTTCCGTGGCGCTTTTTTTATAAACTCCCAAGCATTTCAGCGCGGCGCGTCGCTGCCCGGCGCGCCGGACGCCAGCGGCGCCAGCTTGAAGAAACCGGCGCCGAGCGAGCCTTGCGCAATTTCGGCTTCGCTGGCTTCGCGCACCGATTCGACCTTGAGCGCCAGGCGCAGCGCCATTCCGGCCAGCGGATGGTTGCCGTCGAGCACCACATGCTCGGGATAGATATCGGTGACGGTATAGATCGGCTCTTTCGGCATCGCCGGGGTTGTGCCGGCGGGCAGACCAGCGCCGTCGAAGGCCATACCTTCTTCGAGTTCGGCCGCAAAAATGCTCCGTGGCTCAAGGAAAACCAGGTTTTCGTCGTAATCACCGAAGGCGTTTTCCGGCTCCAGGTGCAGCTCGATCCTGTCTGGCGGCGCATGGCCTTGCAGCGCCTCCTCGATCGCGGCCAGCAGATCGTTGCCACCGAGCAAAAACTCCACCGGCTCGCCCAATGTGTCCAACACATCGCCCAGCGTATCTTTCAGCGTCCAGGTCAGGCCGACGACGCAATTCGGTGTGATTTTCATCGCACAATTGTCCCATGGACGTGAACCAGCCCCAAGCCCTTCTCGCCGGCCTGAGCCCGGCCCGGTTCATGCGCCGGCATTGGCAAAAAAAGCCGCTTCTGGTGCGCCAGGCTATTGCCGGCTTCACGCCTTTTCTCAGCCGCTCGGAGCTGTTCAGGCTGGCGGCGCGCGAGCACGTCGAGTCGCGCCTGATCGTCCGGCAAGACAGCGGCGTGGGCTGGCGCATGAAAAGCGGGCCGCTGGCGCCAAGAAGCCTGCCGCCGCTGGCCAGGCCAGGCTGGACCTTGCTGGTGCAGGCGGTCGATTTGCACGCGCCCGCCGCGCGCGCGCTGCTGGAGCGGTTTCGCTTCGTGCCCGATGCGCGCCTGGACGACCTGATGGTCTCCTTCGCCACGACCGGCGGCGGCGTCGGACCGCATTTCGACAGCTATGACGTGTTTTTATTCCAGGCCAGCGGTCGTCGGCGCTGGCGGATCGGACGGCAGCGGGACCTGACCCTTCAGCCGGACGCGCCGCTGAAAATCCTGCAAAACTTCGAGCCCGACGAGGAATTTTTGCTGGAGGCGGGCGACATGCTTTACTTGCCGCCGCGTTATGCCCACGACGGCATCGCCGAGGCGTGCGTCGGGCCGGATGGCAAAGCCGCCGACTGCATGACCTATTCGATCGGCTTTCGCTCGCCCGCGCCATCCGAACTCGCCGCCGAGCTGCTGCACCGGCTGGCCGAGTTCGGTGAAGACGCGGCTGAAAATTTTCCTGGCGATGAAAGCGGCCCGGCCCGGCGCCGCCAGCGGCGAATCTACCGCGACCCCGATCAGCCCGCGACCGCCACCCCCGCGGCGCTGCCTGAAAGCCTGCGGGCTTTCGCCGGCCGGGCGGTGCTGGCAGCGTTGAACGATCCGCTGGCGCTGGGCTGCGCGCTAGGCGAGTACCTGACCGAGCCGAAGCCCGCCGTCTGGTTCGACGAGGCTTTGCAGCCATGGGACGGCGCGGCGGCAAACGCGGGACGCTTAGGCATCGAGCTCGATGCGCGAAGCCGCATGCTGTACGACGGCGACCATGTTTTTATCAACGGCGAGAGTTATCGCGCCAAGGGGGCCGACGCGAGATTGATGCGCCGCCTGGCGGACCAGCGCGGCCTGCCCGGGCGCGAGCTGCGAAAAGCGGGCGCGGCCGCCTTGGCGTTGCTGGGCGACTGGCATGGCGCCGGCTGGCTGCGGCAAGTGGCGGCCGAACCGCCGCATCCCGGAAATTGACGCTTTTTATGAACAAGCAGGACCGCGCCCGCTCGGCCAGGAATGCGCATGGCATCGACCCAAGAAGCGGCGACTGATCCGCCGGGCTTGCCGGGCGGCCGGTTCGCCGGGCGCCGTGAATTCGCTGAAATGATCCGCCACGCCTTTGCCGCGGCGGCGGCCCAGGGCTGGCGCGAGATCATCCTGAGCGATCCGGACTTCGGCGATTGGCCGCTGGGCGAGCGCGAAGTGGCGCAGGCCTTGAACGACTGGTGCAAAACAGGCCGCAAGTTCATGATGCTGGCCGAAAACTACGACGCCGTCCTCGCGCGGCATGCCCGCTTCGTCGCGTGGCGCCGAGCCTGGTCGCATCTCGTCGAGTGCCGCGCGAACAAGGCCACCCCCGGGGGCCGCGGCGTGCCCAGCGCGCTGTGGAGTCCTGGCTGGATGTTCGAGCGGCTCGATGCCCGGCGCTGCTCAGGCGTGGCGGGCGTCGATGGCGCCCGGCGCGTGGCGCTGCGGCAGCGCTTGAACGAACGGCTGCTCGACAGCTCGGCGGCCTTCGCCGCTACCGTTCTCGGGCTGTAGTGTGGTTTTATGGTGGCTCGGCAAGCCGGTGGTGGATGTTTTACGCGCCCTAGGGTTTTCATGGTTGCGCTGGCAGCCTATAATTTAGCTCTGGGTTAAAAGAGCTCGAGTCCTTTTCCCAGTCAAAACTCTGCCCGAATTTTGGTTTGGGTTTTTCTTTTGACAATTTCCGGAAATTGTTTTCTTAAATATCATCAAGGATCGTAAACATGAACAAGTCCCTCGTTATGGCAGCCGTTGTCGCTGCTCTTGCGCTTGCAGCCTGCAGCAAAAAAGAAGAAGTTGTGCCTGTGCCTGTCACCACGACACCTTCGGCTCCCACCACCGTGGTAGTCACGCCTGATTCCGGCGCCGCCGCCGCAGCGGCAAATTCTGCGACTTCCGCAGCCACCTCGGCAGCCGGTTCCGCCGCCGCGGCCGGCAACTCGGCCAATTCGGCCGGCATGTCTTCGAACTCCGCAGGGATGTCTTCCAACTCTGCCGGCAATGCGTCCGATTCGGCCAGCGGTTCGGCCAATTCCGCCGGAAATTCCGCAGCATCGGCCGGCATGGCAGCCAGCCAGGCTGCCGGCGCGGCCACCGATGCCGCCCGAGCCGCTTCCGACGCCAAGCGCTAAGCGCTCTCTTCGGACATAAAAATAGCCGCCTTCGGGCGGCTATTTTTATGTCTGGACGCGAGATGAAGAAAACTTTAGACCCGCAACCATGGCGTGCCGGCATCGGGCGTCGCGACAATGATGTCGCGGATGTCGCGCGACAAGGTATCGGCCAGCAGGCGCTGCACCATCGCGGGCAGGTTGTTTTGCCGGCTCAGGTGCGCCGCGACGAAATGGTTGAGCCGGGGATGATTCAATCCACCGGCGATCGCCGCCGCGGCGGCATTCGACAAATGCCCGTAGTCGCCGGCGACGCGCTGCTTCAAAAATGCCGGATAGGCCGACTCCTGCAGCATGGCCGTATCGTGATTGCATTCGAGCAGCAGCGCGTCGCAATCCTTGAGATGCGCCATGACATGCGCCGTGGCGTGTCCCAGATCGGTCAGGATGCCAAGCTTTGCCGAGCCATCGGTGCAGCTCAGCTGCAAAGGCTCCCGGGCGTCGTGCGGAACGGTGAACGGCGTGAGCTGCATGCCGCCCAGGTCGATCGCTTTTCCGTCGCGCGCCCGGCGCAGCAGTCCGCCGAAGTCGGGCGAGCCTATGGCCGAATGCGTGCCATGGCTCATCCAGACCGGAATGCGGTAACGCAGCGCCAGCGCCAGGGCGCAGCCGATGTGGTCGCCATGCTCGTGGGTGATGAACACCGCGTGGACATCGTGCGGCCCCAGCCCGGCTTCGCCCAGCCGGTGCAGCAGCTGCCTTATGCCCATGCCGCAATCGACCAGCACCCGCAGCGGCGCGATACCCGCCGCTTCGACCAGCGTGGCGTTGCCCGAACTGCCGCTGCCCAGGCTCTTGAATCTCAACACCGCGCAAAACGCCGCTTGGCGGGCCGCAAACCGATCGCCCCCAGTGTCTTGTTACCTCAGGTCGTCGGCAATCACCTGGACAATGCGCTGGGCATTGGCCGATGATTCCGGCGCGCCCTGGGCGTTGAGCACCGACACCGTGGTGTTCTCGCCTTCGCTTTTGAGCGCGATGCGGTATTTCAGCGGCGGCTTCGCCGGCGACACGCTGCTGAAAAGCTTGCTGATGAAGCCCGGCTCGCCCTTGTTCGCGCTCGGCTCGACATAGCGCACGAAGTATGTGCCCTGGCTGCGGTCGCGGTCTTCCACTGTGAAGCCGGTCCGGTCCAGCGCCAGGCCGACCCGGCGCCAGGCGCGCTCGAAGCCTTCATCGACCTGCACGACCGGCTGGCTGCCCAGCATGGCGAGGCGCGATGTCTGGCGCGGCGCCCCGGCGGCGATCAGCGCCTTGGACTGCTCCTGCGACACGCCCAGCTTGACCATCAGCCGGCGCAAGAACTCCGCTTCGAGTTCCGGGTCGGCGGGCCTGGGCTGCCAGACGGTGCTGTCGGCGCTGGCCGCGCCCGCGCCTCTGGCACCGGTCAGCACTTCCTCCAGGCCGCGGTGGCTGATATAGATTTCGGTGCCGCCGTCGGGCCGGCGCTCGAGCCGGGTGCGAAACTTGTCGCGCTCGCCCGTGGCGTAGAGGCTGTCGAACACCTTGCCCAGCGTGCTGCGGATAAAGTCCTGCGGCAGCTTGGCGCGGTTTTCGGCATAGTCGGTTTCCATGATGCCGAGGTTTTCCTGGTCCTGCGCCAGCAAAAAGCCGCTTTCCAGCCAGAAATCGCGCACCGGCGTCCAGAGCTTGTCGGCGGGGCGGTCCACGACCAGCCAGCGCTGGCTGCCGGCGCGCTCGATTCGCACGTCGCCGACCGTGGCGGGGGCCGTTTGCACCGCCTGGGTCGGCTGGCCCGCCTGGTAGCTGTTGGCCGACACGGCCGTGCCGGGGACGACGTAGCGGGTGTCGCGGCTAAGCTGGGTCAGGTCGGGCGGCACATCGAGCGAAGGCCCTTTGGCGCCGCTCGATTTGTAGTCGATCTTCTGGCCTTCCATCGTGTCCTTGAACATCGAGCAGCCCGCCAGCACGGCGATGGCGGCCAGCGCAGCGCCAAGGCGGTATTTCGATGCCACGGGGCGCGGCTGGAATGTCGGCAATGTATTCACGTGGGGTCCTTAAAAATCAAATCAGGCGGCAGGCGCGCAGCGCGCTTTCGACGGCGGCTTCATTGCCCGGCTCGAGCGGCGTCATCGGCAGGCGCAGCGTGCCGCCGCACAATCCCATCCGGGCCATGGCCCACTTGACGGGAATCGGATTGGCTTCGACAAACAAGTTTTTGTGCAGCGGCAGCAGCACGAACTGCAGCGCCATGGCGGTTTTGACATCGCCCGCCAGCGCCGCCGCGCACAGCGCGCGCATCAGCCTAGGCGCGACATTGGCGGTCACGCTGACATTGCCCTGGCCGCCGCAGAGCAGCAGCGCCACCGCCGTGGGATCGTCGCCGGAATAGACGGCGAATCCTTCCGGGGCTTCCTTAATAAGCCACTGCGCGCGTTCGATGTTGCCGGTGGCTTCCTTGATGCCGACGATGCCGGGCACTTCGGCCAGGCGCAGCACGGTCGCGTGCGCCATGTCGGCGACACTGCGGCCGGGCACGTTGTAGAGCACCGTCGGCAGGTCGCCCACCGCTTCGGCAATCGCCCGGAAATGGCGGTACTGGCCTTCCTGGGTCGGCTTGTTGTAGTAGGGAACGACCTGCAGCTGGCAGTTGGCGCCGACCTGCCGGGCGAAGCGGGCGAGCTCGATCGCCTCCTGTGTCGAGTTGGCGCCGCAGCCGGCCATGATCGGCACCCGCCCGCCAGATTGCTCGACGGCGACGCGAATGATTTCGCAATGCTCCTCGACGTTGACGGTCGGCGATTCGCCCGTCGTGCCTACGACACCGATGCAGTCGGTTCCCTCAGTGATATGCCAGTCAACGAGTTTGCGCAGACTGGCGTAATCGACGCTGCCATCGTCATGCAGGGGCGTTGCCAGTGCGACGATGCTGCCGGTAATGGGATTCATGTCTTGCTTGTCTCGTGGGTGGCTGGCGTGAGGGGCGGGCGACCTCAAGTGCGAACGGCCGGGCCAAAAAGCCAGCCTTGCATTCTACCCAGAGCTTAAAACAGGCGATGGCGCAGGGGTCTGGATTCCCCAGCGTCAGGCAGGGCGGTCGTTGCCGCTGCGTCCCGCACGGCGGCGACGCGCTGGACAAAACGCGGCCCGCGGCCAGGCCGGCCTTCCTCGAAGCCGTCCTCGAATGCCACGACGCGCAGGCCCTGGCAGACCGCCAGCAGTTCGCCCGGGCGCAGCAGAAAATCGGCCCGCGCAGGCTTGCCCACGGTCTCGTTGCCCTGCGCAAAGGTTTCGTAGAGCAGTACGCCGCCAGGCGCCAGGCTGGCCAGCAAGGCCGGCATGAGCGGGCGCCACAGGTAATTGACAACCACCACGGCTGCGAATTCGCGCCCGGCGAACGGCCAGGGTCCGTTTTCGATATCGGCGACCACGGCTTCACAGGCACGCGCGGCAATTGCGCTGGATGCAATCGCATCGTGCGACTTGTCCACCACGGTGAGACAATGATTTCGTTCATGAAACCAGCGTGCGTGGCGGCCTTGCCCGCAGGCCACGTCGAGTACCGTGCCGCCGGGAGCCACGAGGTGCGACCAGCGCCGCACCCAGGCGGACGGCTCCTCGGCGCTGTGCATGGCGGTGTGCTTCAGCGGCATGTCCACACACGAACGGGTACTATATTTTCCATAGCAAACTATTCCCGTCCTGATTGCGCAAAAGCCTTAAATGATCGCTAAAACAGTCGAGAAGAAGCTAAAAGCAGGCCCACTGCTGACTCGCCAAGGTGAACAGGAAGTCGGGCCGGCCGTAAAGGGCGAACACGCCCAGCAACGCGCCGGCGGCGACGGTCCAGAGCGCGATTTTCCCGATCATTTCACGCTCCTTGCGGCACGCCGGCTTGTGCAGTACGCACGATCGGCGTTTCGCGCACCGGCAGATTGATCAGCGCCGCGAACACGCCCAGCGCGATCGTGATGTACCAGACGATGTTGTAGCTGCCGGTGCGGTCGTACAGCAAGCCGCCGAGCCAGACGCCCAGAAACGACCCCACCTGATGGCTGAAGAAGATGAAGCCGCCGAGCATCGACAAGTGCCGGATGCCGAAAATCTGCGCCACCATGGCGTTCGTCACCGGAACCGTCGAGAGCCACAGCAGCCCCATCAGCGCGGAAAAGACATACACGCTGGCCGGGCTTAGCGGCGCGGCCAGGAACACGGCGATGACGGCGGCGCGCGCGAGATAAATCGCCGCCAGGATTTTTCGCTTGGCGATGCGTTGCCCCAGGCTGCCGGCGATATAGGTGCCGAAGATGTTGAAAAGGCCGATGAGCGCCAGCGCATAGCCCGCCACCTGCGGCGACAGGCCCTTGTCTTTCAGGTAGCTGGGCAGATGCACGCCGATGAACACCACTTGGAAGCCGCACACGAAATAACCCGCCATCAGCAGCTGAAAGCTCGGGTATTTGAATGCTTCGCGCAATGCCTGGCCAATCGTCTGCTCGCGCCGGGCGGCCTGCGCGCCGGCCATGCCGCCTTCGCGCAGGCCGAGCGCCAGCGGCCCGATAAGCAGCACCGCGCCAGCGAGCGCCAAGAGGGCGTTTTGCCAGCCCACGCTGCTGATGAGGAAGCCTTCGGTCGGCACCATTAAAAACTGCCCGAACGAGCCCGCCGCCGCCGCCACGCCCATCGCCCAGGAGCGCCGGTCGGCTGAAATATTGCGCCCGATCACGCCGTAGATCACGGCGTAGGTGGTGCCGGCCTGCGCGGCGCCGATCAGCACGCCGGCCGTCAGGGTGAACAGCAGGCCCGTCGGCGACAGCGCCATTCCCACCAGCCCCAGCGCATAGAGCAAGGCGCCGGCGACGATCACCCGGAACGCGCCGAAGCGGTCGGCGACCATGCCGGCGAAAACCCCGAAAACGCCCCACGCCAGGTTCTGGATCGCCAGCGCGAACGCAAAGGTCTCGCGCGTCCAGCCCTGCGCCTGCGTGACCGGCTGCAGCCACAGGCCGAAGCCGTGGCGGATTCCCATCGACAGCGTGACGATCGCCGCGCCGCAGACCAGCACCTGCCGCGTGGAAAGGTTTTTCGGCGGTGAAAGCGTCGTTGAAGCCATCGGCCGACTTTAACGAAAATGCCGCCTTGGCGCTCTGGAGAAGGCAAAAGCTGGATATTCATCCAGTTATTTTGACGGTCTGGACTACAATCGCCACGTTCATCTCATCCGCCATGACCGAAAAAACCTCTGCCGCCGCGCCGCTTTATTCCGAAAACTCGATTCGCGTGCTCAAGGGCCTGGAGCCCGTCAAGCAGCGCCCGGGCATGTACACCCGCACCGAAAACCCGCTGCACATCATCCAGGAAGTGCTCGACAACTCGGCCGACGAGGCGCTGGCGGGCTACGGCAAGAAAATCCGGGTAACGCTGCACAGCGACGGCTCGGTGACCGTCGAGGACGACGGGCGCGGCATTCCGTTCGGCCTGCATCCGGAAGAAAAAGCGCCCGTGGTCGAACTGGTCTTCACCCGGCTGCACGCCGGCGGCAAGTTCGACAAGGGCAAGGGCGGCGCCTACAGCTTTTCCGGCGGCCTGCACGGCGTCGGCGTCAGCGTGACGAATGCGCTGTCGAGCCGGCTTGAAGTGGCTTCGCACCGCGAAGGCATGGTCGCAAGGCTCGCCTTTTCCGGCGGCGACGTGATCGAGCCGCTGGTATTGCGCAAAAGCGAAGCCGGCGACCGGAAATCCGGCTTGACGGTGCGCGCCTGGCCCGATGCGAAGTATTTCGAGTCGCCAGCGCTGCCGATGGCCGAGCTGGCGCATCTGCTGCGCAGCAAGGCGGTGCTGATGCCGGGCGTGACCGTCACGCTGACGATCGAGAAAACAAAAGAAACCCAGAGCTGGATTTTCAAGGGCGGGCTGCGCGACTACCTGATGCAGACCCTGACCGCCGACCCGGTGATCCCGATGTTCGAGGCAGAAGGCTTTGCCGATGCCGCGCACGAAACCTTTGCCGAGGGCGAGGGCGCGGGCTGGTGCGTCGCCTTCACCGAAGTCGGCCAGCCGGTGCGCGAGAGCTATGTGAATCTGATTCCGACCAGCGCCGGCGGCACGCATGAAAGCGGCTTGCGCGACGGCCTGTTCACCGCCGTGAAAAGCTTTATCGAGCTGCATTCGCTGCTGCCCAAGGGCGTCAAGCTGCTGCCCGAGGACGTGTTCGCCCGGGCCAGCTATGTGCTGAGCGCGAAGGTGCTCGACCCGCAGTTCCAGGGCCAGATCAAGGAACGGCTCAATTCGCGCGACGCGGTGCGGCTGGTCTCAAACTTCGTGCGGCCGGCATTGGAGCTTTGGCTGCACCAGCATGTCGATTACGGCAAAAGGCTCGCCGAGCTCGCGATCAAGGCGGCGCAGACCCGGCAGAAAGCCGGCCAGAAAATCGAAAAGCGCAAGGGCTCGGGTGTTGCCGTGCTGCCCGGCAAGCTCACCGACTGCGAAAGCCGCGACCTGGCGCACAACGAGGTATTTTTGGTCGAGGGCGACTCCGCCGGGGGCAGTGCCAAGATGGGCCGCGACAAGGAAAGCCAGGCGATTTTGCCGCTGCGCGGCAAGGTGCTCAACACCTGGGAGGTCGATCGCGACCGGCTGTTCGCGAACAACGAAATCCATGACATCGCGGTCGCCATCGGCGTCGATCCGCATGGCGAAAACGATACACCTGACCTGACTGGTTTGCGCTACGGCAAGGTCTGCATCCTGAGCGACGCCGACGTCGATGGCTCGCACATCCAGGTGCTGCTGCTGACGCTGTTTTTCCGCCATTTTCCGAAACTGATCGACGCCGGCCATGTCTATGTCGCCCGGCCGCCGCTCTACCGCGTCGATGCGCCGGCGCGCGGCAAGAAGCCGGCGTCCAAGGTCTATGCGCTTGACGAAGGTGAATTGACCGCCATACTGGACAAGTTGCGCAAGGACGGCGTGCGGGAAAATGCCTGGAGCATCAGCCGCTTCAAGGGCCTGGGCGAAATGAGCGCGGAACAATTGTGGGACACGACACTCAATCCCGACACGCGCCGGCTGCTGCGGGTGCAGCTCGGCAACCAGAATTTCCCGCAGACCGAGAGCCTCATCACCAAGCTGATGGGCAAGGGCGAAGCGGCGGCGCGGCGCGAGTTGATGGAATTGCATGGCGACACGGTGGAGATCGATATTTGATGAATTGCTGTAAAACTACCTGGCGCGCGTCGGGCTTGCCGCTGGCGGCACTGCTGTTGGCGGCCGCGCCCGCCGCGCCGGCGCGGGCCGACATGTGGAGCTATGTCGATCCGCAAGGCGTTGCTCATTTCTCAAGCACCCAGCTCGACAAGCGCTACGAGCTGTTGTTTCGCGGCGTCGAGGCCTTCAGCGCCGGCGCCGGCGTTGGCCGCGAACTGGTCCGCCCTGAAGGCGGCTTCAAGCCGACTTCCAGGCAGATCGCCAATTTCGACGTGTCGCCAAGCTACAAAGCGGTTCGGCACCTGCTGCGCGAAGCATCGGCGACGCACAACATCGACTACGAATTGCTGCAAGCCGTGATCGCCACCGAGTCGGGTTTCAATACGCGGGCGGTGTCGCCCAAAGGCGCCGTCGGCCTGATGCAGCTGATTCCGCCCACCGCCGAGCGCTATGGCGTCAAGGCCGACAAGGACGCGCCGATTCATCAAAAACTCACCGACCCGAAGACCAACATCCGCGCCGGTTCGAGCTATCTGAGCTATCTGATCAAGCTCTTCCCAGGCCAGCTCGAGCTCGCCGTCGCCGCTTACAACGCGGGCGAAGGCGCGGTCCAGCGGGCCGGCAACAAGATACCGAACTATCCTGAAACGAAGAACTATGTCAAAACGGTGATGCGGCTTTACAGCCAGCTCAAGCCCGCTGGCCTGGGAACCATCGCCGGGCTGGGCGCCGGCGCACCGGGCGTGGCGCCGACCCGGCGGGTGCGCATGGAGATGATGGGCGGCGCCGTCGGCCGCGGCAACATGGTCCCGCCCGGCGTCGCCGCCCGGCTCCTGGCGGAAGATTCGGCCGCGCCGGAATAAGGCGCCTTGCCTGCGCGCGTCAGCCGGATGGCCGGCGCTTTTCCCTCTTAACCATTCAAGCACTTCACCCCACGATGGATTTATTCACGCCCGATGTCGAAGCGGACACGCCCGAACCCGCCGACCCCGACAGCCTGGCCGCCTACGCCCAGCGCGCCTATCTCGAATACGCGCTGAGCGTCGTCAAGGGCCGGGCGCTGCCCGATGTCTGCGACGGCCAGAAACCGGTGCAGCGGCGCATTCTGTACAGCATGGCGCGAATGGGTCTGGGCTTCGGCGGTCCCAATGGCGCGACCGGCGCCCGGCCGGTGAAGAGCGCCCGCGTCGTCGGCGACGTGCTGGGCCGCTTTCATCCGCACGGCGACCAGGCCGCCTACGACGCGCTGGTGCGCATGGCGCAGGACTTTTCGCAGCGCTATCCGCTGATCGACGGCCAGGGCAATTTCGGCAGCCGCGACGGCGACGGCGCGGCGGCGATGCGTTATACCGAGGCGCGCCTCGCCCGCATCACCAGCTTGCTGATGGACGAGATCGACGAAGGCACGGTGGATTTCATCGCCAACTACGACGGCTCGACCGAGGAGCCGCGCCAGCTGCCGGCGCGGCTGCCGTTCACGCTGCTCAACGGC
>CAXSGT010000035.1:0-20874 GCA_964236835.1 uncultured Polaromonas sp. | reverse complement strand
CATACCGGGTGAGGGCTCTGGGTGTGCTGCTGCGACTGCGGATTTAGGCAAGTGGGAGACCCTGTGCTTCCCAAAAAAACCTCAGCCACCAAATAGTTCAGCATGCGTACCAGACCGAACGAAGTTGATCCAGTTCCCTTCGACCTGGTATATCAACAAAAAATCGCCGCCTATGTGGCATTCCCGGTGATCAGCCCATTCGCCTTTCAGCGCATGGTCCAGCCATTCACGGCCAAGGGGCGCGTCGTTTGCGATCAGCAAGAGCATCGCCTCTTTGAGCCGCGCCATGTCGTAACGCCCCGAATGCGAAAGCCGCACCCAATCTTTTATAAACGCCTTGGCGTGGTCGGCTGCCCGTGGCAAGGCCGCCCGTTTAGGGACGGGTGTTTTTTTCAAGATCGGCAAACATGTCGTCAGCAGTGGCAAAACCGGTTGGCTCGCCTGGGTTGATACCACGCTTACGACGGCTTGCCATCATGGCCCGCGACTCTTCCATGGCTGCGCGCGTCTCAGCATTTGGCACCTTGAGCTCAAGCGGAAATGCCTGGTCAATCACCACTCGACGTAAAAGCAGCCGCACGGCATCCGACACCGACAAACCCATGGCGTTCAGCGCATGGGTAGCTTGCTCTTTGATGTCGTCGTCCACCCGAATGTGGAGCATTGAAGTTTGTGTTGCCATCTTTCGGCCTCCTGTATTAAGGCTTTAATTATGTATCTCATTTGAGATTTCGGCAAGGCGAGCGCTGAAGGTCGATGTTCTTATGCAAGATTGGGAACTGACCCTCTGCTTCCGGCTATAGCACGGCTTGCAAGCGAGCGCGTTTCATGGATGCCATTTAGAATCAAAATCTAGCCCTCGCCGGAGCGCAGCAAAATGTCGCTTTGAACCGCCTGCGACACAAAGTAGCCATGCCGCTTCCAGGCGCTAAGTACGGCTTGCACGCTGTCGAGCAGCCCCAGATGCTTGAGCTGCGCCAGCACTGCGCCGCTGCCGATAACGGCTACGCGCAGGCGCTGGGCCACGCCTCTGGCGCGGCGCTCGTCGATCAAGGCCAGCAGCGCGTGAGCCGCAGCGTAAGACAGCACAGCGATTTCTCCGGTGCCCAGCCCTTGCGCAAACGCGGCATCCAGCGGTGCCAAGCTGGCGTACAGGATGATCTGGAAACCGCCCGAGGCGACCATGTCGTGAATGATGGCCGCGCCAGGCGCTGACGGATCTGCCGTGCATTCCTGCAAAACCGGCTCGGGCACCAACAGCCCGCCCAGCATGCGGACGCTAAGCGGCAGCACGCCGCCCACCGCCAGCGCGATGAGTGGCCCGGCATCGGCGACGATGAGCCTGGCGCTCACTGCTTTTTTGACTGGCGTGGTGTGGCCGGGCGGTCGTTCTGCTCTGGTGGCAAGTAACGCTGCAAAAGGGCCAGTTCCGCGTCGATGTCGCTTGATTCGCCCAGCATGCTGTAGCCCAGCGCGCCGAGGTGCTGCAGATAGCGCGTGTAGGGCAAGCCAGCCAGCTTGGCGCCCGCGGCTACGGACAGTTCGGCATTGAGCACCAGTTTGTCCGCCAGCGCCACGCTGACGCCCGCTTTCAGCAAAGCGTCGTTGAAAGGCATGGCCACGAATAAAGGCTTGCCATGTTTGGAGACCACCGAGTATTCGCCGTTTTCGGCGTTGCGGACCAATTCTCCTGTGTGTTCGCGCAGGTCGCGCACTGCAAAAGCTTCCATCACCTCGGTCCTTTTTTTAATTATGCCATCATTTGTGGGCTCATTTTATTTCACTATGAGTTTGAGTCTAAGCCGCGCCGCGCGACCCGCGCTGCCTGCGATTGGAGCGAAGCTGAAGCTCAATGCCCGGCGCCGCGCAGCTGCAGCACCCGCTCGGCGATCGCGTCGATGTCCAGCGCGTCGTCGGCATGCGCCAGATAGGTTTCCAGGTCCAGCACCGCATGCGCCACATCGCCCTGCGCCGCCCAGGCCAGGCCGCGGTCGCGGTATTCGGGCCAGGCGTCGGGCTGCAGCACGATCAGCCGGTCCTGCACCGCGATCAGGCGCGGCCAGTCTTCCTGCGTTTTGTGGATTTCCTGCAGATTGCGCAGCATCCGGCTGATGATGTCGCGCGGCGCGGCGGACTGCAGGTACAGGCCCATCGGCACCTCGAAGTCGTCGCTCGGGCCGCCGCGCTGCCGGAAGGGCTCGAGCCGCTCGGCGAGTTCTTCGCGGCTTAGCGACTGGCCGCTGAATGGGTCGATCACGACCTGGCCCTTGGGCAGGTTGACCTTGACCATGAAATGCCCCGGAAACGCCACGCCGCGCGCGTTCAGCCCCAGGCCGGTCGCCAGCTCCAGCCACAGCACGGCCAGCGTGATCGGAATGCCGCGGCGGCGGCGCAGCACCGTGTTCAGGTAGCTGTTGTCCGGGTCGTAATAGTCATTGATGTTGCCGCCGAAGCCCAGGTCGCGAAAGAAGAACTGGTTCAGCCCGCGCAGCCGCTGCAGCTCGCCGGCGTCGCTCGGCAGGCGGCGCTTCAGCCGCGCCAGCAGCTGGTCCACGTCGCCGAGCACCTGCTCGACGTCCAGGTCCGGATATTCGTCCTGCGCCAGGCAGACGGCCGCTTCGAGCAGCGGGAAATGCGCGTCGCTTTGCACCAGGCTCGAAAAGTACTGCAGCGGCGACGGGATGTCGAAATTTAATTGCATGGCGTTACTTTCTCACAAACCGGCGCTGGCCGTGAAGCGGCCGATCTATCCTGACTTGCTTCCGATCTTTTCAGCGCCAACCCGGCGGCATCAGCGCCGCAGCAGCTGGCGAAGTTTTAGACCCGACAGCCACAATACTACGAAATAAATAGCAGCCGAGGCAAGCAGGACAAGCGAAAGCAGGCCGATTCTCTGAAAATATCGGTGTTTCAGGCCGATCCAGCCGACGGCATCGGCGGCCCAGAGCAAAAACACCGCCAGCAGCGCGCTCGCCGCCGCGACCCGCAGCCCGAACACGAGCCAGCCGGGCGCGGGCAGGTAGCTGCCGCGCCGGATCAGCCCGATCAGCAGCAGCAGCGCATTGATCAGCGCGCCGATGCCGATCGCCAGCGCCAGCCCGGCATGGCGGAAGTGCGGCACCAGCGCCAGGTTGAGCAGCTGCGTGATCGCCAGCACGACCACCGCGATGAGCACCGGCGTCCTGATGTTCTGGCTGGCGTAAAAGCCCGGCGCCAGCACCTTGATGGCGACCAGCCCGAGCAGCCCGGCGCCGTAGCCCATGAGTGCGCTGGTGGTCTGCTGCACGTCACGGTCGGTAAAGGCGCCATAGTGATAGAGCGTCGCGACCAGCGGCTGGGAGAATGTCAGCAGCGCCACGGCGCACGGCACGGCCAGCAGCACGACGATGCGCAGGCCCCAATCCAGCATCGCCGAATACCGGGCCGCGTCGCCGGCGCCTTTGGCGGCGGCGAGCTGCGGCGTCAGCACCACGCCGATGGCCACGCCCAGCATCGCGGTCGGAAATTCCATCAGCCGGTCGGCATAGGTCAGCCAGCTGACGCTGCCGGGCGCCAGGTGCGAAGCGATCTGGGTGTTGATGAGCAGCGAGATTTGCGCGACGCTCACGCCCAGCAGCGCCGGCACCATCAGTTTCGCTATGTTTTTAGTAGCTGGATCGGCCCATGCGGCGTGCGTGGAAGCCCAATTCAAGCGGATTTTCGGCAGCAGGCCAAGCCGCAGCAGCGCCGGCGCCTGCACCGCCAGCTGCAGCGCCCCGCCAAGCATCACGCCGGCGGCCAGGGCGTAAACCGGCTCGATCCCCAGCGTCTTGAACCAGGGCGCGCCCAGCCAGGCGGCGCCGATCATCGACAGATTGAGCAGCACCGGCGTCACCGCCGGGACGGCGAAGCGCCGCCAGGTGTTGAGCACACCGGACGACAGCGCGACCAGCGACATGAAGGCGATGTAGGGAAACATCCAGCGCGTCATGACGACGGCGGCGGCATAGCCGCGCGGCTCCTGCTTCAGGCCGCTGGCCATGGCCCAGACCAGCAGCGGCGCCGCGGCAACACCGATAACGCAGGTCAGCAGCAGCGCCCAGGCGAGGAGCGTCGCCGCCCGGTCGATCAGCAGCTTGGTTTCGGCGTCGCCGTGCTGCGCCTTGTTGGCGGCCAGCACCGGCACGAAGGCCTGGCTGAAGGCGCCCTCGGCGAACAGCCGGCGAAACAGGTTGGGAATGCGAAACGCCACGTTGAAGGCGTCGGTCATGGCGCTGGCGCCGAAGGACGAGGCAATGAGCAGTTCGCGCGCCAGGCCGGTGATCCGGGAGAGCAAAGTGAACAGCGAAACGGTGGAGGCGGATTTGAAAAGCGACACCGCAGGAGTTTATGCGCTGGCGCCGGGGCTGCCGGCCACGTAACATCACGTCCTTGTGCCGGCACCGCCGGTATCTGCGCGGGCAAACTCGACAAGCCAATGTTACAAATTTCAGCCATCCGCATGTTCGAGCCAGCCGCATCGCGCCCCGCCCCGCTTGCGCGCCCGAGCAGCAACAGTGCTGAGCGGGCGTTTGCGGTTTGCATCGCTTCAGCACTGTCCCTGCCGTTGGCGCAGGCGCAGGAAAACACCAACGAGGCGCTCAAGGAGATCGTCATCAGCGCCAGCCGCGCCGAGCAGCGGCGTTTCGATGCGCCCGGCGCCATCGACTCGGTGGCCGTCGATCCGTTCCGCACCGCGTCGCCGCTGGTCAATTTGTCCGAACTGATGGGCGGCGTTCCCGGCCTGCAGATCAGGGACCGGCAGAACTTCGCGCAGGATTTGCAGATTTCGGTGCGCGGCTTCGGCACGCGATCGACCTTCGGCGTTCGCGGCGTGCGCATTTTGATCGACGGCATTCCGGCGACCATGCCCGACGGACAGGGCCAGGCGGCGACCGCCAGCCTGGCGTCGGCCAAACGCATCGAGCTGCTGCGCGGCCCGCTGGCGCAGCTCTACGGCAACGCGGCCGGCGGCGTGCTCCAGGTATTTACCCAGGACCCGCCCGTCGGGGCCGGCAAGCCCGACTACAGCCTGTCTGCCGGCGCGGGATCGGATGGCCAGCGCCAGGTCACCGCTGGCATCGCCGGCGGCAGCGACACCCTGGGCGGGCTGCTCGACGTCTCGCGCTATTCGACCGGCGGCTTTCGCGACCACAGCGCAGCCCGGCGCGAGCAGCTCAATGCCAAGGTCGTCGCCAGGCCTTCTGCCGACACCACGCTCACCGGCATCGTCAACCTGTTCGACCAGCCGCTGGCGCAGGACCCGCTGGGGTTGACGCATGCGCTACTCGAGCAGAACCCGCGCCAGGTGACGCCGGGCGCCATCGCCTTCAATACGCGCAAGGCGATCGCGCAGCAGCAGGCTGGCCTCGTGATAGACCACCGGCTGTCGGCAAGCGACACGCTCAATGCCCGCGTCTATGGCGGCGCGCGCAAGGTCGATCAAAAGCTGGCGCTGGCGACCAATGGCGTGGTCGACCTTGACCGCGGTTACGGCGGCGTCGGCGCCAGCTGGACGCATGCGATGCAGGTGAGTCAGCTGCCGCTGCGCTGGACGATCGGCGTCGAAGCCGACCGGCTGCGCGAAACCCGCAAGGGCTTCGACAACATCGGCGGCAATAATGGTGCGCTGCGCCGCAATGAAGACGACAGCGCGCGCAACACCGACGTGTTCGGCCAGATCGACTGGACTTTCACCCCCGACTGGCAGGCGATCGCCGGCGTTCGCGCCAGCCGGGTGCGCTTCAGCGTCGATGACCGCTTCAATCCGGCGGCGTCGAGCACCAGCGGCGGCGTCGCCTACCGCAACACCAGCCCGGTCGTCGGGCTGGTCTGGCATGCCGGTGAAACACTCAACGTGTATGCCAACCTGGGAACCGGGTTCGAGACGCCGACGCTTGCCGAAAGCGCGTACCGCCCGAACAACGCGCCCGGTCCCAACTTTGCCTTGAAGCCATCGACCAGCACGCAGGGCGAAATCGGCGTCAAGCTGCGCGGCGGCCGGCAGGTATTCGACGCCGCGCTGTTCAGCGCCCGAAGCAGGGATGAAATCGTCTCGTCGCAGTCCAGCGGCGGCCGTGCGATCTTTCAGAATGCCGACAGCGCCCAGCGCCGGGGACTCGAAGCGTCCTGGTCCGGCAATTGGCCGGGGCTGGCGGCGCGGCTTGCCTACACGCTGCTCGACGCGCGCTTCGGCTCGCCCTACGCCGGCGCGCAGGGCATGGTTTCGGCCGGCAGCCGCCTGCCCGGCGCGCCCCGGCACAGCCTGTTTGCCGACATGGAGGCAAGTGTGCCGCCAGCCGTCAAGGCGGGCCTGGAAATGCGCGTCGAGAGCAAAACCTATGTGAACGACCTCAACAGCGACGCGGCGCCGGGTTACGCCGTGTTCGCCGCGCGTCTGAGCCACGAGTTCGGCTTCAACGGCGCGAAGCTGGTGCTGTATGGCCGCATCGACAACCTGTTTGCCAGGCGCTACGCCGGGTCGGTCATCGTGAACGACGCCAACGGGCGCTATTTCGAGCCGGCTGCGGGACGGCGCCTGTTTGTCGGGCTGCGTACCCTGTTCTAACGCAACAACCCTATCGTATAATCGCGGGCTTTGCTGCATCATCCACAGACTCCTCCCAGGATTACCAGGATTTAAGGAAACTTACCATGGCCACAGCCAAACCCAAGAAAAAGAACCCACGCCTGGCGTCCGGGCGCAAACGCGTTCGCCAGGATGTCAAGCTCAACGCGGCGAACACGTCGCTGCGCTCCAAATACCGCACCGCCGTCAAAAACGTCGAAAAAGCCGTGCTGAGCGGCGACAAGGACAAGGCCAAAGACCTGTTCGCCAAGGCGCAAAGCATTGTCGATACGATTTCCGACAAAGGCATCTTCCACAAGAACAAGGCGGCGCGCGACAAGAGCCGCCTGTCGGCCAAGGTCAAGGCGCTGGCGCTCAAAGCCGCCCCGGCGCCAGCCGCCGCCTGATACGCAATTTCAGGCAACCCGCCCGGACTAAAACCAGTCCGCCGTTTTGTAGGGTGCGCTGCCAAGCAAAAGTAAAAAAACCGCCTTCGGGCGGTTTTTTCATGCCGGTGGGCGAAGCCGCGTCAAAGCAAGCCGCAAAACTCAGGGGCCGGGCGGATCGGGCAGCAAACACGCCTCGGCCGTTTGCAGATTGTTGTCCCTGGCGAAGTTGATCGCGAAATCCCACGCCATGGGTTCGGCTTCGCGCAATTGCGCGTTGACCACGACGCATTTGATGCCGCCCACGAGCGTGGGGACGCACCAGGGCGAATAGGTCAGGTGGCTGCCGGGCTGCGGTCCACCGGGGCGAAACGGACTCATTACGCCGCACAGCCTTTCGTCCCAATCGCTGGGGCGGAAGGTCTTGCCGTCGTGGGTAAGGCCTTGAATAAAGACTTCTGTGGCGGAGCTGGAGATCATTGGATAGAGCTTGTTTCCGGCGCACAGAGGGCTGAAGGCTGTATGCTGCACCGCACAATAATTTTATCTTACACAAGGCTTCGAGACGACTGGCTTGGGTTCTTCGCTTTGCCGTGCATCACAGCGGCGCGGTCCAGCCATGGATTCAAGCAATCTCTGCGCCTAAAATCGCTTCAGGCCGCCCCCACCCCGGCGCGGCCTTTTTGTTTTCGCCACCGCCTCTGGAGTTTTTGCCATGACCGCTGCCCTTCCCGGCCACATCGAAGCCGCCTCGCCCCATGTGATGGATACCTACGCCCGCCTGCCGATTGCGCTGTCGCATGGCCAGGGGTGCCGCGTGTGGGATGTCAACGGCAAGGCTTATCTCGATGCGCTGGGCGGCATTGCCGTGAACACGGTCGGCCACAACCATCCGAAACTGGTCGCCGCGCTGTCCGACCAGATCGGAAAAATCATTCACAGCTCGAACTATTACCATGTGCCGCTGCAGGAAACGCTGGCGGCCAAGCTGGTGGAATTGTCCGGCCTGGAAAACGTGTTTTTCTGCTCGACCGGCCTGGAAGCCAATGAAGCCGCGCTCAAGCTGGCGCGCAAGTTCGGCCACGACAAGGGGCTGGCGCGCCCGGAGATCGTCGTGTATGAAAAGGCTTTTCACGGCCGCAGCATCGCCACCCTGAGCGCCACCGGCAACGCCAAGGTGCAGGCTGGATTCGGCCCGCTCGTCGAGGGCTTTATCCGCGTTCCCATCAATAGCATCGACGCGCTCAAAGCCGCCACCGATGGCAATCCGAACGTGGCGGCGGTGTTTTTCGAGGCGATCCAGGGCGAAGGCGGCATCCACAGCATGACCGACGACTACCTTCAGCGCGTGCGGGCGCTGTGCGACGAGCGCGACTGGCTCCTGATGATCGACGAGGTGCAGTGCGGCATGGGCCGCACCGGCAAATGGTTCGCGCACCAGTGGGCCGGCATCAAGCCCGACGTCATGCCGCTGGCCAAGGGACTGGGCTCGGGCGTCCCTGTCGGCGCCGTCGTCGCCGGCCCGAAAGCGGCGCATATCTTCGGCCCCGGCAACCACGGCTCGACCTTCGGCGGCAATCCGCTGGCGATGCGCGCCGGCGTCGAGACGATACGCATTATGGAAGAAGAGGGCTTGCTGGCCAACGCCGTCAAGGTGGGGGACCATTTGCGCGCGGCCTTGATCCGCGAACTCGGCGGTGTTCCGGGCTTCAAGGAGGTTCGCGGCCGCGGGCTGATGCTGGGCGTCGAGCTGGCCCGGCCGTGCGGCGAGCTGGTCAGGCGCGCCGCCGACAACGGCCTTTTGATCAGCGTGACGGCCGACATGGTTATCCGCCTAGTGCCGTCGCTCATCATGACGATTGCCGAAGCCGATGAAGTCGTGGCGATTTTGTGCCCGCTCGTCAAGCAGTTTCTGCAGGAAGCCGCTTAGCCATGAGCAGCATTGCCAAGCCGCTGAAACACTATCTTCAGTTCAGTGACCTGAGCGCGGGCGACTACGGCTACCTGTTCGAGCGCGCGGCCTTCATCAAGAAAAAGTTCAAATCCTATGAAAGGCACCAGCCGCTGATCGACCGCACGATGGTGATGATCTTCGAGAAGGCCTCGACCCGCACCCGCGTGAGTTTCGAGGCCGGCATGTACCAGCTCGGCGGCACGGTCGTCAACCTGACGACCGAGGGCAGCCAGCTCGGCCGCGCCGAGCCGATCGAGGACAGCGCCCGCGTCATCAGCCGCATGGTCGATCTGGTGATGATCCGCACCTTCGAGCAGAGCAAGATCGAGCGTTTCGCCGAGCATTCGCGGGTGCCGGTCATCAACGGCCTGACCAATGAATTCCACCCCTGCCAGATCCTGGCCGACATCTTCACCTACATCGAGCATCGGGGCGCCATTCAAGGCAAGACGGTGGCCTGGGTCGGCGACGGCAACAACATGGCCAACACCTGGCTGCAGGCGAGCGAAATCCTCGGCTTCAAAATGCACCTGAGCACACCGGGCGGCTACGAGGTCGATCAGTCCATCGCCGGCATCCGCTCGCCCGAAAGCTACCAGGTGTTCAAAGATCCGATGCAGGCCTGCGCTGGCGCCGATCTGGTCACGACCGACGTCTGGACCAGCATGGGCTACGAGGCCGAGAACGACGCGCGGAAAAAGGCCTTTGCCGACTGGTGCGTCGATAGCGACATGATGAAGGTCGCCAGGCCCGATGCGCTGTTCATGCACTGCCTGCCGGCGCACCGCGGCGAGGAAGTCGAAGCCGAGGTGATCGACGGTGCGCAGTCGGTGGTCTGGGACGAAGCCGAGAATCGGATGCATGTGCAAAAGGCGCTGATGGAATATCTGCTGCTCGGCAGGCTGGCATAGGCATTCCAGTGGGGCGGCAATGGCCGGCTCACGCCGGCAATCCATAAGAGGTGATTCCCGGCGCATTTTTCGCTTCAGGCCTGGCGAGTTTTTCCAGAAATTCGCGGTAGCTGCCCGGTTGCCGGCCGAGCAGCATCGCCAACACACGCGGATTCCCGGCAGGCATGCCGTACCTGTCGTAGTCGTCGAACATGGCCAAAATTTGCGCGATCTCATCGTCCTTGAAGCGGCTGAAAAAAGCCTGCTTGCGCGCATGCTCCAGGTAGTCATGCGGCGATTCCTGCTCCGCCACGATCGGCCGCCCGAGCACCTTGCTCATCATTGCCGCGATTTCCGCCCTGGACAAATAGGCGTCGGTGCCGCACAGCTCGTAAGTGCCGTATTCATGCCCTTCTTCGGTCAGCACCCTGGCCGCGGCCTCGGCGACGTCTTCCAGATCGACCCACGTGAGCCTGCGCTCGACGCTGTAGGGAAGCACCCAGCGCCCCTCGCGGGCAATAAGCGGCCAGGTCCAGCTGACGTTTTGCATGAAGTTCGTCGGCAGCAAGACCGTATAGGCCAGGCCGCTGCGATAAAGCGCGCGCTGCACCAGCAGCTTGGCCCAGTGGTAGTTGATATTTTCCAGGAACGGAGCCATCACGCCGTGCAGCACGAAATGCCGCACCCCTGCTTTCTTCGCGGCGGAAATCGCACGGTAGCCCAGCTCCGGCTCGTCAACCACGAGGCTGGGCGCGATGTGATAGACGCGGTCCATTCCCCGCATTGCGCGGTCAAGATCGTCCGGGCTCCAGGCGTCTCCCAACACCGGTATGGCACCCAATGCCTGGACAACTTCTGCCGATTTCGCCCGGTGGACCAGCGCGTAGGGTGTGATGCCCCTCTCGCGCAGCTTGCGGATCAGGCGCGTGCCGGTCTGGCCGCTGGCGGCGGTGATCAGAATATTCGGCATCTCCACCACCACGGTCATGGCGCCGGCTTGGCGTCAATGAGGATGGCCATCAGCACGCAGGGCTTGTCGCTCTTGTTCACCCAGGCGTGGTTGGTGCCGCGCTGGACGACGCAGTCGCCAGCACGCAGCAAAGTTTCGCCCTCCTCCATCACCATCCACATCTCGCCCGACGTCACCACCAGGTAGTCGATCGAATTGGTTTTGTGCATCGACGCATGGCGCGCGGAGTCCTGCTCGCGCGGCTGGTTCAAGCTTCCCATGTGCGCGAAAGCCGCTTTGGTGTCGATTCCCGCCATCTGGCTTTCCGGTGGAAACTCAACCACCCGAAAAATGGTTCCGCCGGGCGTCGCATCGTGGCGCATGGGGCGGGCGCCCTGATCGGTCTTGCCCGTGTTGTCAATCGGCGTGTCATCCGTGACCCAAAGCTCGCTGATGAAAAGGCCCGGCCAGCCGTTGACTTCGGTGGCATTGGGAACGTCGTCGTCAATCGAAATAATCGAGTTGCCCTGGCTGTCGTGGCCGGTGACGATTCTGCGCAGTGGCTGTCTCATGCGTTTTCTCCTGAAATGGGGTTTGGCTGCCGCGCCTACTGCAGCTTGATGTTCAATTCCTTGATCGCCCGGCCCCAGCTCGCATGGCCGGCGGCGAGTTTGGCGATGAGGTCGGCTGCGCTGCCGCCAGCCGGAAACAAGCCCAGGTCGGCCAGCCTTGCCCGCACATCGGGCAGCGCAAGAATGCGCACCATTTCCGTATTCAATTTGGCGACCACGCCCGGCGGCGTTGCTTTCGGAACGAACAGGCCGTGCCACGATATCGTCTCGATGCCGCGCATGAACTCCGAAGCGCTCGGCACATTCGGCAAGCTTGCGATCCGCTGCTCGCTGGACACGGCGATGGCCTTGACCTTGTTTCCCTTGATCAGCGGGATCGCGGTGGTCGAGGGTTCGAGCAGCAGGCTCACCACGCCGCTCATCAGGTCGGCCGACGGGTTGCTCGCGTAAGGAATATGGTTCAGCTTGATGCCGAGCTGCTTGGCCCAGATTTCCACCGCGACCTGGGTCTGCGACCCGACGCCGTACGAGGCGTAGTCGATCTTGCCGGGATTGCGCTTCGCATACTCGACCAGCTCGCTCAGCGTGTTGAACGGCGCCGCCGGCGTGGCGCAAAGCACATACGGCACCGTCACCACCTGGGCGACCGCCATGAAGTCGGTCAGCGGGTTGTAGCGGAGGGTGGCGTACACGTGCGGGTTGATCTCCATCACTGACGACACCGTGTACAAAATCGTGTAGCCGTCGGCGGGGCTGCCTGCCACCGCCTCGGCGCCGATGCCGCCCGCCGCGCCGGCCCGGTTATCGACCAGCACCGGCTGGCCCCACGCCTGCGACAGCTTGTCCGCGAGAAGGCGCGCCAAGGTGTCGGGCGACGTCCCCGCGGGAAAAGGCACGACGATTTTGATGGGCTTGGACGGATACGCCTGGCTTTGCCCGAAAGAGTGGGTCGCCGCCAGCAGCGCAAGTGCGCCCGCCGAGTGAACAAGGGTTCTGCGCTTCATGATGTTTCTTTCATAGGAGGGTCGATCGCTCACTGGACCGCGTCGAGCGGCAGTGCGCTGACCAGGATCGCCGCGACCACGCAGGGCTCGTCGCCGCGCACGCTCCAGGAGTGTCGGGTTCCGCGCTGGATCAGGATGTCGCCCGCCTTGAGCAGCTTTTCGCCAATGTCCATGAGCGCATGGATTTCGCCCTTCAGCACGATGATGTAGTCCACCGTCAGCGTGGTGTGCAGCATCGGGTCGCTGCTGGAATGGTCCTTGGCATGGCCCGCGCCGATGGAGGTGAAAGCGGCGGCCGCGTCGGCATTGCCCCGCCACACCTTGTCGGGCGGAAACTCGACAATGCGCAAGATGCTGCCGCCCGCCGGCGGCTCCAGGCGGACTGGCCGGTCCACCGGGTCGTGATTGCTCGAATTGCTGGCCGGCGCGCGATCGGTCTCCCAAAGGTCGGTCAGTGCCAGACCCGGCATCGACTCCATCTCTTTGACGCAGGTGGCGTCGCCATCCATCGTGAAGATCGATTTTCCGCTTTCGTCATGCCCGGTGACGACCCTGCGAACTTTCCAAACCATAGTGCCTCCTTGTCGTTGCCCGCGTTACCGACGGCAGATTTTTAGTTGAACAACCGTCCAATTAAATTATTAAATCATAGAATTAAACGAACGTCCAATCAAATAATGGCGCTTGCGTTCGCAGGTGATCTGGCGACAGATGGGATTTTGCTCTGGGCAACCGGGCCAACCCCCGGTAATATTCGCTGACTTACGACCCCAAGGAAAGTGGCATGACCCGTTTCACCCTGAATATCGACGGCATCAAGCGTCCCGTCACCGCGCGCGAAGACGAGCCTTTGCTTTACGCGCTCACCGATGGCCTCAAGCTCAAGGGGCCGAAATTCGGTTGCGGCCTTGCCCAATGTGGCGCTTGCACCGTGCTGCTCGACGGCAGCCCGGTGCGCTCTTGCGTCTTGCCGACAGGCGCGGTCGGCAACAAGGCGGTCAGAACGCTCGACGGCCTGGCGCGCAATGGCAAACCGCATCCGCTGCAGCTTGCCTTCGTCGACGAGCAGGCGGCCCAGTGCGGCTACTGTGCGAACGGCTGGATCATGAGCGCGACGGCGCTGCTCGAAAAGAATCCGCTGGCCGACGAAGCGCAGATCCGGCAGGCGCTGGCAAACATACAGTGCAGGTGCGGCACCCACATGGCGATTTTGAGAGCCGTAAAAAAAGCCGGTCAAATGATGGCCGCCGAAGCAAAAAATCCAGCGAGCGCAGCATGATCCACACCCCTTTGAACCGTCGTGAATTGTTGTTGACGACTGGCGCGCTGGTCGTTTACGGAACCGGACTGATCCTGGCGACGGACGCCGCGGCGCAGGCCGTCGCCGTGGCGCCGCCGGTCGGCCCGGCCCCCTCTTTGCTCGACACCTGGATCAGCATCGCTCCGAGCGGTCTGGTCACAGTGAACTCGGGCAAGATGGACTGCGGACAGGGCCTGGGGCTCGCCTATGCGCAGATCGTCGCCGAGGAGCTTGACGTTTCGCTGCAATCGGTTGAAGTGACCCTGGGCGATACGCGCCTGTCGCCGAACCAGGGCGGCGGCAGCGCCAGCAGCGGCCTGAGGCTGGGCGCGAATCCGCTGCGCAACGCGGCGGCCGAGGCGCGCCGCGTGCTGGTCAACATGGCGTCGGTGCGGCTCGGCCAGCCCGAAGAAGCGCTGGCGGTGGAAAACGGACTGGTTTTTGTCAAGGCCAGTCCATCCGTCGGCATCAGCTATGCCGAATTGATCGGTGGCAAAAGCTTTGCAACGACCTTGAAGTGGAACAACCAGGTCGGCAACGGCATGAACGTGCAGGGCGCGGCCAAGCCGAAGGACGTTTCGCAATACCGCATCGTCGGCAAAGGTTTCAAACGCCAGGACATCGCCGACAAGGTCGGCGCCAAGCTGCATTACACGGCGCACATTCGTCCGGACAACGTGCTGCATGGCCGCGCCGTCCGGCCGAGTGTCGCCGGCGCCATGCCGCTCAAGGTGAATGCCGCATCGATTGCGAGCGTCAAGGGCGCGCGGCATTTCGTCAAGGGCGGCTTTGTCGCGGTGGTCGCCGAAACCGAGTGGGATGCGGTGCGCGCCGCGCGGATGCTCGACGTCGCCTGGAGCGATGTGCCTGGTTCATTTGGCGGCGGCGAGGAAAAAGTTTTCGACTATATCCGCGCCGCGGCGCCGACCGCGTCGAACGCGGTGCCGATGTTCAACGGCAAAAAAGACTTCGACGCCAAGCCGACGCTCGACGCGCTGGCCGTGTCGAAACGCGTGATCGAGGCCGAATACGAATGCGCCTTCCAGTCGCACGCGAGGATGTCGCCGTCGTGCGGCGTGGCCGACGTCAGAGCCGACAGCGCGCAGATCTGGTCGGACACGCAAAAGCCCCATTTCCTGCGCGAGGGAATTGCCAAGTTTTTGCAGCTTCCGCTTGAAAAGGTGCAAGTCAAGTGGATGCATGGCGCCGGATCCTACGGGCGAAGCGATGCCGATGAGGCGCCGTACGAAGCAGCTTTGCTGTCGAAGGAATTCGGCAGGCCGGTGCGGGTGCAGTGGTCAAGAAAAGAAGGCACGGCCTGGGATCCGAAAGCGCCGGCGGCCGTCATCACCCTGCGCGCCGGAGTGGACGAAGCGAACAATCTGACGGGCTGGCTGTTCAAGGCGAAGGGTTTCAATGGCTGGGACGTGAAATTCAATGGCGAAAGCCCCGAGCATGTGCTGGTGGGCATGCTTACCGGCCACAAGAAATGGACCGGGTTCAACTTCAACACGCCCGAAGAAAGCTACCAATTTCCCAAACATGTGCATTGGTGGGAAACCGTCGCGCCTTATCTTGAGCAGGCTTCTCCGCTGCGGACCGCGCATCTTCGGGCGCCGCAGGAAATGCAGACGCATTTCGGCCAGGAATGCTTCATCGATGAAGTCGCGCTTGCCAGCGGAATCGACCCGGCGGCCTTCAGGATGAAACACGTGCAGGATGTTCGGGAAGCCGAGGTGATCAAAGCGGCAACGCAAAAGCTTGGCTGGGAAAGCCGTGACGGCGGCAAAGGCAAGGATCCGAACGCAAAAACCCTGCTCGGCCGCGGAATGGCCTTGTACGCCGGCTACCAATCCTATGCGGCGGTCGCCTGCGAAGTCGAGGTGAACCGGGAAAGCGGAAAAATCTGGGTCAAAAGGATTGCTGTCGGTTACGACTGCGGACTCATCGTGAACCCGGTCGGCGTGCGCGCGGCGCTTGAAGGGCAAATCATGCAGGGCATCAGCCGCGCGCTCTATGAGGAGGTTCATTTCAACGAAAACGAAGTCACCAGCGTGGACTGGCAGAGCTATCGCATCGCCAATATGGAGGACATGCCGGCCGAGGTGGACCTGGTGCTTCTGAACAGGCCGGACAAGCCGATAGGCGGCGCGGGCGAGCCGGCCATCGCGATCATGCCGGCGGCAATTGCAAACGCCGTGGCCGACGCGACCGGCCTGCGCATTCGCCGCTACCCGATGACGCCTGAGCGTGTGCGCAAGCTGCTGGCATAACGGCGCCGGCGCCGGTACCTTTATCCCCATTCAATCATGATGAAAAACCCCCACTGCCCGGTGATCGCCATCGAAGAGCATTACTGGGACGACGAACTCGCGTCTCATTTCGTCGGCGCCGAAGGAAGCCGGGCCGGGCCGATCGAAACGCGGCTGCGCGATTTCGGTGGCGACCGCATCAAGGACATGGATGCGGCCGGGATCGATGTCTGCGTGCTCTCGCACGGCGCGCCTTCGGGCCAGAAGCTGCCGCCGGACATCGCCGTGGCCTTGATCCGACGGGTGAACGACAGGCTGGCCGCCGCCGTCGCCGACAACCCCACACGGCTGGCCGCGTTCGCCGCGCTGCCCACCTCGTCTCCGGAGGCGGCGGCCGATGAGCTCGAGCGTTGCGTGGCGCTGGGCTTCAAGGGCGCCATGCTGCACGGCTTGACCAACGGCGAGTTTCTGGACCTCAAGAAGTACTGGCCGATTTACGCCCGTGCCGAGCAGCTCGATGTGCCGATCTACTTTCATCCGTCGTCGCCGCATCCCGCCGTCGTCGATGCCTATTACAAGGACTACCTGGGCGACTTTCCGATGCTGGCGCGCCCCGCCTGGGGCTACGCCGTGGAGACCGGCACGCAGGCGGTGCGCCTGATACTTTCAGGGGTGTTCGAGAAACACCCGAAGCTGAAGGTGCTGCTGGGGCATCTGGGTGAATCGGTGCCGTTTCAGCTCTGGCGGCTCGACCACGCGCTTTCGCGCCCGGGGCAAAAGTCGGTCAAGTTTCGGGAAATCTTCACGAACAATTTCTGGATCACGACCAGCGGCTTCTTTTCCACCCCGGCGCTGCTGTGCTGCACCATGGAGCTCGGCGTCGATCGCGTGCTGTTCGCCGTGGACTGGCCTTTCGTCTCCGACAGCGGCGCCGGGGTCGAGTGGATGGCAGGGATCCCTTTTTCGGCCGAGGATAAAACAAAGATACTCAGCGGCAATGCCAAGCGGCTTTTGCGGCTCTAGCCACACGCTTAGCCCACGGATTACCTTCACTTTCCAGGAATCAATCATGAATATCTTTAATTTTCTTCTGCTCGCGGCCAGCCTCGCCGGAGTCGGCGGCGCGGGCGTTGCAAACGCGCAAGGCGCGCCAGCGTTTCCCTCGAAGGTGGTCACCCTCGTCGTGCCGTTCACACCCAGCAGCGGCAGCGACATCATTGCGCGGATCATCGCGCCCAAGCTTGCCGCCCGCTGGGGCCAGCCGGTGATCGTTGACAACAAGCCCGGCGCCAGCGGCAACATCGGCGCGCAGTTCGTCGCCGCGGCGCCGCCCGACGGCTATACGCTCTTGATGGCGATCAGCACGTTCACGATGACGCCGGCGGTTTACAAGCGCATGCCGTTCGACACGGTGAACGACTTCGCCCCGGTCGCCAAGCTGGCCGAGGCGGGCTTCGCTTTCGCGGTGAATCCCGCCGTGCCGGCAAAGGACATGGCGTCGCTCATCGCCTACGCCAAGCAGCAGGGCGGCAAGCTCAATTACGGCACGCCGGGCAACGGCACGCCGCACCACCTCGCGATGGAGCTGTTCAAGCAGCGCACCGGCCTGGAGGCGGTGCATGTGCCGTACAAGGGAATCCAGGGCGCGTTGACCGACCTCATAGGCGGGCAGGTGCAGATGATGTTCGCCAGCGTGCATTCCATGCGCCCGTTCACTGAGGCGGGAAAAGTTCGCCTGCTGGCGGTCACGGGAGCGACGCGCTCGTCCACGGCGCCCGGCGTCGCCACTTTCAAGGAACAGGGCATCGATTTTATGGACGCCATCGATTCCTGGTACGGCGTGCTGGCCCCGGCCCGCACGCCGCCGCAGCTGGTCGCTCAGCTGAACAAGGATTTCATCGACGTGATGGGCCAGCCCGACGTGGTGTCCGCGCTGGGCAAGCAGGGCATCACGATCCACACCGGCACGCCGGCGCAGCTCGGGGCGCTGGTCAAAAGCGATCTGGCGCGCTGGAAAAAAGTGGTCACCGACGCGCATATCGAAGCCGATTAAACGGGCGGCGGACACTGTAACGGAAGTGCTATATTTTTTGTAGCTAACAACGCTTGCTGGATATGCCGAAAAGCGCTAAAACACTGGAAAACCGCGTTGGAAGCGGCCTTGATGCTTGCGACGAATGAATTTAAAGCCGATTTCCCGCGGGGAGACAGACAAAGTGAAAAACAGCCATCAATTTCGACACGACATGATTTTGCCGCGTCCCGGCAGAAGGCAGGTCATCGGCTGGATGCTGGCCAGCGCGTCGCCGCTGGCGCTCGCCCAGTCGCCGGGCGGCGGCCCGGCGGTTAGTCTGATCGTTCCGCTGGCGCCCGGCGGCATCGCCGACATCACCGCCCGCCCGCTGGCGATTCCGCTGGCGCGGGAACTCGGCCAGCCGGTGATCGTCGAAAACCGCATCGGCGCGGGCGGCGCGGTCGGCATGGGCTACGCGGCCCGGCAAAAGCCCGACGGCAACACCTTGCTGATGGCGCTGTCGAGCATCGTCATCATTCCAGAAGCTGACAAGGTCGTTGGCCGGCCGGTCTCCTACACCATGAGCCAGTTCACGCCGATCGCGCTGGTGTCGGCGGACCCGACGGTGCTGGTCGTGCGCACCGCCAGCCCGTGGAAAACCACTGGCGACCTGATCCGGGACGCCAAGGCCCGCCCCAGGTCGCTGTCGTACAGCTCGTCGGGCATCTACGGCACGACGCATGTGGCACAGGCCATGCTGTGGCAAGCCGCGGGCGTCGAAATGCTGCATGTGCCGTACAACGGCGGCGGGCCGTCGATGACGGCGCTGCTCGGCGGGCAGGTCGATATCACCGCGCAGGCGCCGGGCACGGTGGCGGCGCATGTCAAGGCCGGGACCGTCCGCATCCTGGGCACCTGGGGCGCCGAACGGCTGAAAGCCTGGCCCGATATTCCGACCTTCCGGGAGCAGGGCCTGGACGTCGAGTTCTACATCTGGTCGGCGCTGTTCGCTCCCGCCGGACTGCCCGCCGCAAAACTCGCGCAGCTGCGCCTGGCGGCCAGAAACGCCGTTCAGGACCCAGGTTTTGCAAGCGCCATGGCGACCATGAACACGCCGATACGCTTCCTCGAAGGCGCAGAGCTGAGCAGCTTCCTCGAGCAGGACCAAAAACGCCTGGCGGGCGTCATCAAGGCCATGGGCAAGCTCGAATAAACCCCAGGAAAACGCCATCATGAAATTCGTCACCTTCCGCATCGGCAGCGACCCCGGCGCCGCAAGCCACATCGGCCTGCTGCAGAACGACCGCGTCACGCCGGTCGCGGCGGAGCACGAAAGGCAGGACATGACGGCGCTGATTCGCGCGTATTCCTCCAGCGGCGCGAGCGCGCTGCAATCGGCGCACCGCAAGCTGCTGAGCGGCGGCGGCGCAGCCAGCTATGCGCTGGACGAGGTCAGGCTGCTTGCGCCCATGCTGCCAAGCACGATGCTCTGCGCCGGGAGCAACTACCATGCGCACAACCGCGAAAAGGCGTCCGCGCCGCTTTCCGGCAAAGAGCCGGAATTTTTCATCAAGACTTCGGATTGCGTGATCGGCCCGGACGACGCCATCGTTCACGACCCGGTGCTGACGCAAAAGCTCGATTCTGAAACCGAGCTGGCGATCGTCATCGGCAAGGAAGGGCGCCACATTCCCGTGGCCACCGCGCTGGCGCACGTCTTCGGCTACTCGATCGTCAACGACGTCACCGCGCGCGACCGGCAGGTGCGGCGCAAGCTCGACGGCAGCACCTGGTATGAGCTCGGGCGCGGCAAGGTGTTCGACACGTCGGCGCCGTTCGGCCCGTGCATTGTGACCGCCGACGAAATCGGCGATCCGCAGCAGCTGCAAATCCGCACCCGGATCAACGGCGAGCTGCGCCAGTCGGGCAACACCTCGGACATGATCTGGTCGTGCGCCGAGCTGATCCACTTTTTCTCGATCAACCTGACGCTGCGCCCCGGCATGGTCATCATCACCGGCACGCCGGCCGGCACCGCCTGGTCGTCCGACAAAGAGCTCGGCGGCAACTGGACGCCGCCCGAGGAAGGCGAAGCGCTGGTTCCCGCAAAAGGCTACAACCAGCCGGGCGATGCGATCGAATCGGAAATCGAGGGCATCGGCGTGCTTCGCAATCGGGTGGTGGCGCGCGCCTAGGGCAGATCTCAAAAACGCATGGTCTGCACCCCGGGCTTATTTGGTGTGGATGGGCGCTGACGAACAATGCGATCATGGCCGCTTCTCATTCATTGGCCCGCCGACATGGCTTCGGCGAGAGCGGCAAGCGCCTCACGCTGCTGCCGGGTCAGCTTCGAGATGAAGTGCGTTGTCACGGCCTCGGCGTGAACCGGGTCCGCCTTTTTTCGTAAGCGGTCTCCCTCCGGCGTCATCGCGACGTAGGTGCCTGCTTTGTCGAGCTTCAAGCGCTCGACGAGGCCGCGCTCTTCCATCCGCGTCAAGTGATGAGACAGCCGCGTGCGGTCCCAGCGCATTGCGTTGGCCAAGTCTTGCTGCCGCAAAGATCTCCCGTCCGCCTCCGCCAGCCGCGACAGCACGCCGTGATCGGCTCCGGACAGTTGTGTCGAAGCCAGAAGTTCGCGCTCGATCGCACTGCCGACCTGCTCATACACGAGGCGAAAGCCGCGCCACAGGTCGCGGTCCGGGATTTGAAGCAGTGTCATGTTTTTCACCTGATTATTGTTGACACATCAACATTTCTTGCGCAAAATGTTGTCATATCAACATTATCGAGGAATTTATCCATGCCAGCAACCACTCCTAGCCAGCGCCAGTCTGGCGCCATGCCCGAGAACAAGCCTTCGCGGCCGACCGAAGTGACGCCCGGAAACATTCATCACCTCGGCTTGCCGTTCGTGCTGCAAAACCAGTCGGGTTTCAACTTCTGGGATGTCAAGACGGGAGACTACTT
>CAXSGT010000034.1:0-20892 GCA_964236835.1 uncultured Polaromonas sp. | reverse complement strand
CTTGCCGTCCTTCCAGATCGACTGATGCACATGCATGCCCGAGCCGTTGTCGCCGACGATGGGCTTGGGCATGAAAGTGGCGGTCTTGCCATAGGAATTGGCCACGTTATGCACGACGTATTTCAGGATTTGCGTCCAGTCGGCGCGCTGCACCAGCGTACTGAACCGGGTGCCGATTTCGTTCTGGCCGGCGCCGCCGACTTCATGGTGGAATACCTCGACCGGAACGCCGAGCGATTCGAGAATCAGCGAGATTTCGGAGCGCATGTCCTGCGTGCTGTCCACCGGCGGCACCGGGAAGTAGCCGCCCTTGACGGTGGGACGGTGCCCGCGGTTGCCGCCTTCGAGCTTCTTGCCGGAATTCCAGGGCGCTTCGTATTCCTCGATCTTGAAGAATGTGCCCGACATGTCGGTGTTCCAGCGGACATCGTCGAAGATGAAAAATTCCGGCTCGGGGCCGAAGAAAGCGGTGTCGCCCAGGCCGGAGGCCTTGAGATAGGCCTCTGCGCGCTTGGCGACCGAGCGCGGGTCGCGGTCGTAGGCCTTGCCGTCGCTCGGCTCGACCACGTCACAGCTCATGAACATCGTGGTTTCTTCAAAAAACGGGTCAATGTTGGCCGTGTTGGCGTCGGGCATCAGTTGCATGTCGGACGCTTCGATGCCTTTCCAGCCCGCAATCGACGAGCCGTCGAACGCATGCCCCGAGGTGAACTTGTCTTCGTCAAAATGCGATACCGGCACGGTGACGTGCTGCTCCTTGCCTCGGGTGTCGGTAAAGCGGAAGTCAACGAATTTGACTTCGTTTTCTTTCACCAGGTTCATGACGTCTGCGACGGTCTTTGCCATCAAAATCTCCTGTTGCTGGATGGAATTGAAAAGGTTATCTAAGAGGTTGAATGCACTTTTTGTGCCATATCAACCAACTCTCAATGTGTCGCAAAGTTTGTAATTGTGCCTATTCGCTTTCGCTGAATGGCTTGGCTTTAATGTTTTAAGCCTTAGATAAAATGCACTAATTTAGTGCAAATTCAAGGCAAATGTAATTTTTCATGCACTAACGCACTAATTCAGGGCCAAATTGAATATTAAATCGGTGCAATCCCTTTAATAAATCTGGATAAGCCTGATTTACGGCATCTGGCGCGCCCTTGACGCCGAGCTCGATGTGGCGACCGAATTGCGGATGATCGACGCTTGGCAGGCTGAAGACCTTGACGCCAGCATGCGCGGCTTCGATCAACAGCATGAGTGGCGTCAGCATCGCCTCCATGGCGCCGAGCACGATGATCGACTTTTCCAGCGTTGCTGACTTCCGGTGCTGGTCGGCATACTGATGGTCAAGCACCCATTCGATCATCGGCCAGGCCATTACAGGAAAGCCCGGCACGAAATGAATAGCGCCCTGGCCTGCCCGGCAACTGAAGCCAGGAATCTGGTTATAGGGGTTGGGAATAATTTCGGCGCCCAGCGGGAATACGCCCATGTTCAGGCGGTGCCTGTTGTCGGGATTGTCGGGCTCGTAAACCGTTCCTTGCTCCTTTGCCAGATCGCGCATGCGCCGCTCGATCAGGATCTTGGCCTCGGGATGCAGCGCCAGCTCGATACCTAGCGCTTTGGCCGCGCACTGCCGGGTGTGGTCGTCCGGCGTGGCGCCGATGCCGCCAGTGCTGAACACCACATCGCTCGATCTCCCTGCGGCTGCGAAGACGCGTTCGAGCGTTGCCGTGATACGCGCTGGGTCGTCGCCCACGTACTCGGCATAGGCCAGCGACAGGCCGCGAGCGGCAAGCAGTTCGATGACCTTGGGCATGTGCTTGTCGGCGCGCTTGCCCGAGAGGATTTCATCGCCGATCACGATGAGACCGAAATGAAAGGCCATAAAAACCCTAGCGCAAATTGCCGGTATGCCCGAGCGAATAGCGGCCCGGCTGCGGCCACACTGTCAGGCCATGCGGCTCGCGGCCGACCTTGATCTTGTCGACGCCGCCGGACTGGGTGTTGATGCGGTAAACCATATCGTCGTAGCGTCCTGAAAGCCAGAGATACTTGCCGTCAGCGCTGACATTGCCCATGTCGGGGCTGCCGCCGCCTGGAATGGGCCAGGTTTTAAGAACCGTCCGGCTGGCGAAATCAATGACCGAGATGCTTCCCTTGCCATTCGGCGTGCCGTGAATTTTGTTGCTGCCCCGGTTGGCCACATAAAGGCTTTTGCCGTCCCGGCTCGGGTACAGGCCATGCGCCCCGACACCGGTCGGCAGAAAGCCGATCTGCCTGAAGCTGTCGCCATCGACAACATGCACGCCGTCGGCCATCATGTCGGCGACAAAAAAGGTCTTGCCGTCCGGCGACGCCCGCACGTCCTGCGGCATTCCCGGCGTGGTGCAGATATCGGCGCCCGGCTGCGCGGGATCGGGGATTTTCGCCGGTTTCTTGCCCGGCGCCGCAATGGCGGCCAGCGCGTCGGGGCGGTTGAAATACGGACTGAGCTTGACGGTGGCGATGACTTTGCGATTCACCAGATCGATTTTGGTAAGGGCGCCGCCGAACTCGCAAGTGAACACGACGAATCGGCCATCGATCGAGAAATCGGCATGGTTGATGCCCGGACATTGCGGCGTGGGAATCGAATACACCATCCGCATGCTGCGCGCATCGCGAAAATCGAGCCGCTTATAGGCTTCAGCGACCACGATGGCCAACTTGCCATCGGGCGAAAAATACATGTTGTAAGGATCGTCCACCGGCACCGGCTTGCCCGGTTTCGCGGTCTTTGGATCGATCGGCGTCAAACTGCCGTCGGTTCGGCCTTCGGCATTGTTGGCAACCCAGAGCGTTTGCAAGTCCCAGGAGGGAACGACATGCTGTGGATTGATGCCGACTTTGAACTTGTCCACCACCTTGAGCGTCGAGGGGTCGATCACCGAGACCGTGTTCTCGCTCCGATTCGGCACATAAATCCGCTCCAGAGCGCCAACAGTCGCCGCGGCGAATTTTCCACTGCCGATTTCGCTGTACAGGTTCCACGCATCGGGTACGCCCGGCATGCCCGGCACGACGGAAATGGGCTGGGCCGCCGCGGCGCGGGCCGGGTCGGCCGGCGCGGCTTGTCCGGTCAGCGTCAGGGCGGCGGCAACAGCGCCGCCAATTAGGGCGGCCAAAACTGCGGGAATAGTAAAACGGGAATAGCCGGACATAAGAAAACCACCCTGGAACAAGTCAGCGTTTATTTTAACGGCGCGCCTGAGCCGCCTTGATGGCCTCGACCGTGCGGGACACGATTAATTCCACGCCAAGTTCGCCAAGCGCCGCGCTGGACCTGCGCGGGTCGCCCACCGCGCCCGCTTTTTGCCCACGCTGCGCCGCTTCTTCAAAAAGCTCGCCGCGCACAAGTTGCGGCGCCAGCGCCATCGTCAACGACGTATCGGCGCTGCCGGCGTGCGTGCCGATCTGGGAGTCGCTTAGTCCCCGGCTGCGCAGGATATCGGCATAAGGCTTTTGCGCGGCCTGGTAATAGGCCTCGATGAACTCCACCCTCGCAGCGCCGCCGGCCCATTCGCGATTGAGCTTGTCGGCGATGGTTTTAAGCTGCGGCTGGTAGCCGCCGTGGTCGCCGATAAGCACAATCGTGTTGAAGCCGTGCTGGCGCAGGCTGCGCGCCGCGCCTTCGACAATGCCGCCGAAGGCCTCGCGCGATACCGAAAGGGTGCCGGCAAACCGCATATGCCCTTCCGGCGGCGTGATGCCGCCTTCGGGCACATAGGCGATCACCGGCGCGACCACGGTATGCTCCAGGCGGCTGGCGATTTTGCCGGCAAGCACCGCGATGCGGGCATTGTGCTTGCCCAGCGCCATGTGAGGGCCGTTTTGCTCGGTCCCCCCGACAGGAATAATCACCGTACCGGAGGCTGCTTTGGCCACCTGCTGCACTTCGCCCCAGGTCATTTCTTCGAGCATCACCTTGCCGGGTTCGGCGGCGAAAGCGTGAAACGCTGCCAGGAAAGCGCACAAAATAACTGAGAAAAGTCGCATAAGGCTTCCAATGGGCTCGATTGCCGAAACCGAAGAAGTCTAGCCTGGGCATCGCGGTTCTGAAAGCGTGATTTGCCTGGCAAACCCGGGGTTGTCAAACTTTTCCCGGCGGCGCTGCCGAAATCAGCGCCAGATCGTTCGCATCGAGCCAGCGCCATTCGCCGGGCTTCAGACCGGCCGGCAACGCCAGAGCGCCGATGCGCGAGCGATGCAGTCCTTCGACCCGGTTGCCGACGGCGGCGATCATGCGCTTGACCTGGTGGTATTTGCCCTCGGTCAGCGTCAGGCTAAGCTGCAGGTCGCCGGTCTGCTCGCACGCCGAAGCCCGAACCGGCCTGAGGCCGTCGTCGAGCACCACGCCAGCAAGCAGTTTTTGCACCTGCTGCGGCTGCACGGGATGCTTGACTGTTACCTCGTAAACCTTGGGAACATGGTGTTTGGGCGAGCTCATTCGGTGAATGAACTTGCCGTCGTCCGACAGCAGCAGCAGTCCTGTCGTATCCTGGTCGAGCCTGCCCACCGCCTGCACTCCGGCCGCCGCGCCGCCGCCGCGCTGGCGAACGGGCGCGGGCAGCAGCGTGTAGATGCTGGGGTGGGCGCCAGGCTTTTGCGAGCATTCATAGCCGGCCGGCTTGTGCAGCATCAAGTACGCTTTTTCGTGGTAGGCCCAAGCGACGCCCTGCACGGTGAACTGCAAGCCTTCTGCTATGAATTCCGTAGCTGGTTGTGTCCGTGGGACGCCCGCTGCCGTCACAAAACCTTGCTGAATCAGCCCCGCGCAAACACGCCTCGTGCCAAAGCCTTGCGAGAACAGGATCTCTTCCAACCGCATGTGTGTATAGGCCATGCCCGTATTGTCGCCCGCAAGTCCGACCACCGGACCGGTGGCGGGAGCCCCGCGCTCGATGGCTAATAATGCGGGGCGTTGCGAGTATGCGCATGCAGCGCCAGATTTCCTGTTCGCGCAGTCCTTGCTTTCCTTTATCCGATGATCAAAAAAAAATCCCTCGTTCTCGCTGTGATCGCCACCTTTTTGCTGACGCTGATCGGCGTGCTGATCGCGGTGAATTTCAGCGGCGGCGAAAAAGACATCACCCGCGAGATACCGCGCCTTTACTCGACGCCGGATCCGCAATTCAGACGCGCCATCGGCTCGCTGCTCGGGCCGGCTCTGATCGGCGGCAACCGGGCGCAGGAGTTCCTCAATGGCGACCAGATTTTCCCGGCGATGCTGGGCGCGATACGCGGCGCCAGGCAAAGCATCACTTTCGAGACATACATCTACTGGTCGGGCGATATCGGCCGCGCGTTCGCCGATGCGCTCACCGAACGCGCCAAGACGGGCGTGAAGGTCCATGTGCTGCTCGACTGGCTGGGCAGCGGCAAGATAGATGAGTCGTTTCTTGACGAAATGCGCGCGGCCGGCGTGGAGATTCGCAAGTTTCACAAGCCGAACTGGTACACCATCACACGGCTGAACAACCGGACGCACCGAAAGCTGCTGGTCGTTGACGGCAAAACCGGCTTTACCGGCGGCGTCGGAATCGCCCCGAAATGGGCCGGCAATGGCCAGGATGCGGACCATTGGCGCGACTCGCACTTTCGCATCGAAGGCCCGGTGGTGGCGCAGATGCAGGCGGTGTTTATGGAAAACTGGCTCAAGGTTGCGGGTCTGGTCATGCATGGCGAGGCTTATTTCCCGGCGCTGTCGCGTGTTGGCGACACGGACGCCCAGGTGTTTTCAAGCTCGCCGTCTGGTGGCAGCGAGAGCATGCAGCTGATGTACCAGCTGTCGATCACGGCGGCGGCGCAAACCATCGACTTGTCGAGCGCTTATTTCGTTCCGGACGAGCTCACCAGCAAGGCGCTGATCGACGCGCTCAAGCGCGGCGTGAAAATCCGCATCATCACGCCCGGCGAAATCATCGACACCGATACCGTTCGCGCAGCTTCGCGCGGCAGCTGGGGACCGCTGCTCCGGGCGGGCGCCAAAATTTACGAATACCAGCCGACGATGTACCACTGCAAGGTGATGATCGTGGACAGCCTAATGGTCTCCGTCGGCTCGACCAATTTCGACAACCGTTCGTTCCGGCTGAACGATGAAGCCAATCTGAATGTGTACGACACCGCGTTCGCCCAGCGGCAGAGCGCGATCTTCGAGGACGATTTGAGCCGGGCGCGTCAGGTGACTTACGAAGCCTGGGCTGACAGGCCGCTGAAGGAAAAGCTCATGGAGCGCGTGGCGTTGCTGCTGGAATCGCAGCTTTGACAAGCTATTGCCTGCCAAAGCCATGATGTGAGAACTTCAGGGTAGAAGAGTTGTCGGTGACGGTCCGTACCATTTTAGGTGCGCTGGCAATGCGAACCGATCAACGTCGATTTCACAAGAAAATATGCCTTTTCCGCAAATGGGACGTGCTTAAGTTGCTATGTTTTTAATTCCAGGAGCGTCCTTGCTCGGCTATTTCAAGCCATTCGTCATTTCCAACTCGTTAGCCAAAAAAACCGCCAAGTGTAATGCCCTGGCGGTTACCGGATACTGGTGGAGCTGGGGGGATTTGAACCCCCGTCCGCAAGCCTTGTTCGGGCAGATCTACATGTTTAGCGGTCTGATTTAAGTCTCGCTTCCGGTATCGCGCAGTCGCACGCTATACCTGACGCCAGCACCCTATTGTCTTGCCCCGGGTTAAGGTACCCAGCCCGGAGCCAGCCGATAAAATTATCTTTACAGCCTGGAACCTCAAGCTTGCGCTAAAGACCCCTTGCCCAGCCTATCGGCCTGCTGTTGTAAAGCTCACAGGCAATTAAGCTGCGAGTGCGAAACGTTCGTCGTTTGCAGTTAGTTTGTTTGAATCAGTTTTACGAGCACACTCAGCTCGACATGCACCACGCCGCGTCCGAACCCACGTCGAAACCAATGCAGCCCCAAGAAGCTTATTTTAAGCCAGTTTCAACATTTTCAAGAGCGCTTCGGGCCTGTCGATGGTGATATCGGCTTTCCAGCGAAGTATGTCGGCTGTTGTTCCCAAATACCCATAACCCGCCGCCACCGTGGGCATGCCAGCTGCCCGCCCGGCGACAATGTCGCGTTCGTCGTCGCCCACGTACAGACAGCGCTCCGGCGACAAGCCGAGCTGACGGGCCGCCTCCAGCAGTGGCGCGGGATGGGGCTTGGTATGGGCTGTGGTATCTCCACAAATAATGGTTTCGGCCGTGCCGAAAATCGGCATGGCTTGTGTCAGCGGCACGGTAAAGCGAGTTGCCTTGTTGGTGACAACACCCCATTTGCGCCCTGACTGGCGAATACCCGCAATCAGTTCAACCACACCTTCGAAGGCGCGGGTACGCTCCACAAGGCAGTTTTCGTAATTGACAAAAAATTCTTCCTTGAGATCATCGAAGCGCGGATCGTCAGGCGCCAAACTAAAAGCGACGCCAAGCATGCCACGAGCGCCGGCGCCCGCCATGGGTCGGTACAGCGACAGGCAAAGCGATGCCAAGCCCCGGTCGGTACGCATTTTGTCGGCAGCCGCGCCCAAGTCAGGAGCGCTGTCGATCAGCGTGCCGTCCAGATCGAAAAGCACGGCATCGATGTGATTGAACATATCAGCGAAATTAGCAAAGACACAAACCCGAAAAGCAAATCATGCTTTGCGCGTCGCCATCAGATAATTGACACGGGTGTCGGAGCTGAGCCAGTAGTGATATGTCAGCGGGTTGTATTCCATACCCTTGAGCTGTATCGGATCGAGCTTCGATGTACGGCAGTAGCTCGCAAGTTCACTGGGTTTGATCAGCTTTTCATATTCATGCGTTCCACGCGGCAAAATGCCGAGGACATATTCGGCTCCGACAATGGCAAACAGAAAAGCTTTGAGGTTTCGGTTGATTGTCGAAAAAAATACATATCCATCCGGTTTGACCAATGCGGCACAGGCGTTCACTACTGAAGCCGGATCGGGCACATGTTCGAGCATCTCCATGCAGGTTACGACATCGAACATCCCGGATTGCTCAGCCGCCAAGGCTTCAGCGCTTATTTCGCGATATTCAACCCCTTGGGTTTGAGCCTCCAACGCATGCAACTGCGCTACTTTGAGCGCCTTGATGGACAGATCGATTCCGAGCACTGTCGCTCCCTGGCGCGCCATTGAATCGGCCAGAATTCCGCCGCCGCAACCCACGTCCAGCACATGCCGCCCCTTTAGGGTCGTCAAACCACTTATCCAGTCAAGCCGCAGTGGATTGATTTCATGCAAGGGGCGAAATTCGCCTTGCGCGTCCCACCAGCGATGCGCCAGAGCAGAAAATTTGGCCAGCTCGGCCGGGTCGAAATTATCGGTTTTTGGCATACACTCATTATCGTTGAGACATAAAAAAACCGCGCCATGGCGCGGTTTTGAATGATTCTAAGAAAATTACCTGGTGGCGCGGGTACCAACCACTTCGATTTCCACACGACGGTTCTTCGCGCGTCCTTCAGCGGTTCTGTTATCGGCGACAGGCTGCTTCTCGCCTTTGCCTTCGGTATAAACACGGTTTTTCTCAATGCCCTTGGACACCAGATAAGCCTTGACAGCTTCTGAGCGGCGAACCGACAGTCGCTGGTTATAGGAATCGCTGCCTACGGAGTCGGTATGGCCCACGGCGATAATGACTTCGAGGCTGATGTCTTTGATCTTGCTGATCAGGTCGTCGAGTTTTTGCTTGCCTGCGGGTTTGATAACCGACTTGTCAAAGTCGAAGAAGGCATCGGCCGCATAAGTCACTTTGGTGGCGGCAACAGCTGGTGCTGGCGGTGCAGGTGGAGGAGTCACTGCGGCGGGAGGAGCAGGAGGAGCGACTACAACAGGAGCGGGAGTGGGAGCAACAACAGGGGCAATCGCGCCATCGCAACCAGGCGCCGCGGTCGCCGGCGTCCAATTGCCATCGCGCCAGCACAATTCGTTGGTACCGTTTTTCCAGACCAGTTCGCCGGTGCCATTTTTCCAATTGTCGATAGTTTGCGCGCCAGCGGCAGTAACAAACGCTGCGGAAGCAAACAACATTGCCACTTTGTTGAGTTTCTTCATGATTCTCCTCTAGAGAAAAGCCGCAGACTCGCTGCGATTATTGAAATTTACACGCTCTGGGTGACCATCACTCAAAGCGTTACATTCATTGTGCCACACACCCCTTCAGCTTCAAGCGCGCCGCCCGGTTCGACCGATACAGAGCCAAGATTCTTTAAAATATGTTGCGGTGCAGCCACAAACTGCGGCTTTAAACTCAGGCTTTAAAATGGTGAACTTTGTTCAAGCTTCTAGGCCACCTTTAATAACAGGCTTTTCATGACCCAGTTCGCAAAAGAAACCCTACCGATCAGCCTTGAAGAGGAAATGCGGCGCAGCTACCTCGACTATGCCATGAGCGTGATTGTCGGCCGGGCGCTTCCCGACGCTCGGGACGGGCTAAAGCCAGTGCACCGCCGCGTGCTGTTTGCCATGCATGAGCTGAACAACGACTGGAACAGGCCTTACAAGAAATCGGCCCGTATCGTCGGCGACGTGATCGGCAAATATCATCCGCACGGAGACCAGTCGGTGTATGACGCCATCGTGCGCATGGCGCAGGAGTTTTCACTGCGTCATCTGCTTGTCGATGGCCAGGGCAACTTCGGCTCGGTCGATGGCGACAACGCCGCAGCCATGCGCTATACGGAAATCCGCCTGTCCAAGATCGCGCATGAATTGCTGGCCGACCTGGACAAAGAAACGGTCGATTTCGGCCCTAATTACGACGGCAGCGAGCAGGAACCGCTCGTCATGCCGACCCGGCTGCCCAACTTGCTGATCAACGGCTCCGGCGGGATTGCGGTAGGTATGGCGACCAACATACCACCACACAATCTTAATGAAGTGGTCGATGCGTGCTTGCATTTGCTGAAGAACCCACAGGCTTCCATCGATGAACTGATGGAGATCGTTGTGGCGCCGGACTTTCCCACCGGAGGCATCATCTACGGCATCAATGGTGTCAAGGACGGCTATCGCACGGGGCGCGGCCGGGTGGTCATGCGCGCCAAATGCCATTTCGAGGACATTGACAAGGGCCAGCGACAATCCATCATCGTTGACGAGCTGCCCTATCAAGTCAACAAGAAAACGCTTCAGGAGCGCATGGCCGAGCTAGTTCATGAGAAGAAGATCGAAGGTATCAGCCATATTCAGGACGAGAGTGACAAATCCGGCATGCGCTTGGTCATCGAGCTCAAGCGCGGCGAAGTGCCTGAAGTGGTGCTGAACAACCTCTACAAGCAAACCCAGCTGCAGGACACGTTCGGCGTCAACATGGTCGCGCTCATCAACGGCCAGCCCAAACTCTGCAACTTGAAGGAGCTAATTGAGGTTTTCCTCTCGCACCGCCGCGAAGTGGTGACGCGCCGCACGGTCTTTACCCTGCGCAAAGCCCGAGAACGTGGTCATGTGCTCGAAGGCCTGGCGGTCGCACTGGCCAATATTGATGACTTCATTGCCATTATTCGCAATGCGCCGACGCCGCCGGTTGCCAAAGCCGAACTGATGCTGCGCCCCTGGGACAGCACTCTGGTGCGCGAGATGCTTACCCGAACGCACGCCGCGGGCGGTGTCGTCGATGCGAACGATTATCGTCCCGACGGCCTTGAAAAAGATTTCGGCATGGGCAGCGACGGTCTTTACCGTCTTTCGGAAACGCAGGCGCAGGAAATCTTGCAGATGCGCCTGCAACGGCTCACAGGTCTTGAGCAGGACAAGATCGTCACCGAATACCGCGAAGTGATGGCTGAAATCGATGACCTGCTCGATATTCTGGCCAGGGCGGAACGGGTTTCGGCGATCATCGCCGACGAGCTGTCAACCATCAAGCTGGAATTCGGCCAGACCAAGCTGGGCGCGCGGCGCAGCCATGTCGAGTCTAGCTCGTTCGACCTCAGCACCGAAGACCTGATCACGCCCAACGACATGGTCGTGACGCTGTCGCACACCGGCTACATAAAAAGCCAGCCGCTGTCGGAATACCGGGCGCAAAAACGCGGCGGCCGCGGCAAGCAGGCGACCGCCACCAAGGAGGACGATTGGGTCGATCAGCTGTTTATTGCCAATACCCACGACTACATACTTTGTTTTTCCGACCGGGGCCGGCTGTATTGGCTCAAGGTATGGGAAGTTCCCGCCGGTTCGCGCGGATCGCGCGGCCGGCCGATCGTCAACATGTTTCCGCTGCAGGACGGCGAGAAAATCACTGTCGTGCTTGCCCTGACCGGAGAAAAACGGACCTTTCCTGCTGATCAGTATGTATTCATGGCGACTTCGATGGGCACTGTCAAGAAAACATCGCTCGATGAGTTCGACAATCCGCGCAGAAGCGGCATCATCGCGGTTGCGCTTGATGACGGCGACTACCTGATCGGCGCCGCGCTTACCGACGGCAAACACGATGTGATGCTGTTCAGCGATGGTGGCAAGGCTGTTCGCTTTGACGAAAATGATGTGCGCCCCATGGGCCGCAACGCGCGTGGCGTACGCGGCATGACGCTCGAAGACGGCCAGAGCGTGATCGCCATGCTGGTCGCCGGCGACGAGCAGCAAAGCGTGCTGACCGCGACCCGAAACGGTTATGGCAAACGCACCTCGATCACGGAACACACCCGCCACGGCCGGGGCACCAAAGGAATGATCGCGATTCAGCAAAGCGAGCGCAACGGCAAGGTCGTTGCGGCGACACTGGTCCACGCCGACGATGAAATCATGCTTATTACCGACAAGGGTGTGCTGGTTCGCACCCGCGTGAGCGAAATCCGCGAATTGGGCCGAGCCACCCAGGGCGTCACGCTCATTGGCCTGGATGCGGGTTCGCAGTTGAGCGGACTGCAAAGAATTGTCGAAAACGATGCCGCACTGGACGATGTCGATGTTGCTATCGATGCGGTTACTGCCCTTCAAATCGACGCTGATAATGACGCGTCCAACCTGGAAAATGATTCATGAAAAAACTGATTGTCACCTTGGCCGCCACTCTTGCCTTCGGCAGTCTTTCTGGCGCGGCCTTGGCGCAAGCGGCCAATGCCAAAACCGAATTGGCAGCCAAAGTTGTCGCGCTTCAGCAGGGGCCGGAGCTTGACCGGCTGGTTGCCCAGCTCGCGGGCACCACGACGCAGCAGTTGATTGCCAACTGGGGGCCCAAGCTGGAAACGAATGTCCCGAAGGCAAGGCAGGAAAAAGCGTCGGAAGAGCTTAATGCGGAACTCAAAAAATACGCCGACGATGTGAACCAGTTGATCGGCAAGCAGGTCAAACAGGTCAGCACCGATGTCTTGGTGCCGGCCTATGCCGAACGCTTCACGCAGGAGGAACTCCAGCAGCTCGCGACTTTTTTTCAATCTCCGGCAATCAAGAAATACCAGGCCGCCGCGCCTGAGCTGGGCAATGTCTTCGTGCAGAAATTGATTGATGCGACGCGTGTCGATGTGGTCGGGCGCGCCAAGCAGTTCGACGATGCGGCGCTGAAAATCGTGGGCAATTCAATGCCGGCCGAACCCAAAGCAAGCAAGCCAGCCAAAAAATGACCGGCTGTTCAATTTTCCCTTTGGCGCGTTTAACTTGCCCGAAGACATTTTGCGGCAGGCGGCAGTTCGAGCGAAAAATCGCAAAAAGAAACTGGCGGTTATTGCGATGACTGCGATGTCCAGATCGCCTCTGCCGATATGACCGCGAGCCACTGTTGAATTTACCCGGATGAATCTGAAAAAAGCACACCTGATATGACCGCCAACTTGGCCGATTTGCGCATTCGTATCGACAGGTTGGATGAGCAATTGCTGGCGCTGCTGAACCGGCGCGCGGAACTCGCTGAGCAAGTAGGGGAAATCAAACGAAGCGAAGGCACGCCTTTTTTCCGCCCTGACCGGGTTGCCCAGGTCATCGAGAGAATCCAGCACGCCAATGGCGGGCCGCTCAAGAGCGCGCATATCGCCGCCGTCTGGCGTGAAATCATGTCGGCCTGCCTGTCGCTCGAGGCGCCGGTGCGCGTGGCCTATCTCGGCCCTGCCGGCACCTTCAGCGAGCAAGCCGCGCTGCAATTTTTCGGCGAGAGCATCGAGCATGTCTCGTGCGTGAGCATCGATGAGGTATTTCGCGCCACGGCGGCGGGAAGCGCCAGCTATGGCGTGGTTCCGGTTGAAAATTCCACCGAAGGCGTGGTATCCCGGTCGCTCGATTTGCTGCTGAACACGCCGCTGCATATCGTGGGCGAGGTCAGCCTGATGGTGCGGCACAACTTACTGCGGCTTTCGGAATCGCTCGATAAAATCGAAGTCGTGTTCGCCCATCCCCAGGCCCTGGCGCAATGCCAGGGCTGGCTGACCACGCATCTGCCCAACGTCGATCGGCGCGCCGCGTCGAGCAACGCCGAAGGCGCGCGCCTTGCCACGACCAATCCCGCGTGGGCCGCCATCGCCAGCGACCGCGCGGCGTCGCAGTTTGGTTTGTACACGGTGGCGCACGCAATACAGGACGATGCCTTCAACCGAACCCGTTTTGCCGTCGTCTGCCTGCCGCAAACCCTGCCCTGTCCGGCCGCTTCCGCAAAAGACTGCACCAGCTTGGTGGTGTCGGTGCCCAATCGCCCGGGCGCCGTGCACGACATTCTGGTTCCGTTGAAAAACCATGGCGTTTCAATGACCCGTCTCGAATCGCGTCCGGCGCGCTCGGGCCAGTGGGACTATTATTTTTATATCGACCTGCAAGGTCATCCGTCGCAAGGCCATGTCGAGGCGGCGCTGGCCGATTTGCGGCAACTGTGCGCTTTTTACAAAGTGCTTGGCACCTACCCCGTTGCCGATTGATTCATGAAAAACGGCCACAGGCGGCGGTTGCGACAGATTCGGACGGCGCGTGATGTTTGAGCAACTCGGGCTGATCGGCTGCGGCTTGATGGGCGGCTCGTTTGCGCTGGCGCTCAAGCGGGCAGGCTTGGTCAGGCGCGTGGTCGGGTACAGCAAATCGCCTTCGACCATGGAGCGCGCCAGGCAGATGGGTGTAATCGATGTGCAAGCTCCTTCGGCGCTGCTGGCGGTTTCAGGCGCGGACATCGTGCTGCTGGCGATACCGGTATCGGCGACCGAAGCGACGCTTAAAGAGATCAGACATCTGGTGACGCCCAGCACCTTGCTCATGGACGTGGGTTCAACCAAAGGCGATGTCGTCGATGCCGCGCGGCGCATCTTGCTGGGCAATGTGGGCTCGTTCGTGCCCTGCCACCCCATCACCGGCAAGGAGCTTTCAGGTGTCGAGCATGCCGATGCCGACCTTTATAAAGGCAAGAAGGTCATCCTGACACCGACCGACGAGACCTTCGCCGTCCAGCTGCAAAAGGCTGGCGGTTTATGGAACGCCCTGGGCTGCCACGTCATCACGATGTCGCCGCGGGCGCACGACGCGGCTTATGCAGCGGTCAGCCACCTGCCCCACCTGATTGCTTTTGCATTGATCAGCGCCATCCAGGGTCAGGAGAACGGCAAGGAATATTTGTCTCTGGCGGGACCTGGATTTCGCGACTTCACCCGGATTGCGGCGAGCGAGCCGCAGATGTGGCGCGATATCCTGATTGCCAACCGCGACGAGCTGCTGGCGCAGTCGAAAATTTTCCAGCAGACATTGCAATCTTTTGAAGAGCTTATTTCAAGCGGTAGCGGCGACGCGCTGCAGGCGCTGATCAGGCAAGCCAGCGAAACCCGCGCCCAATGGCGCGCCACGTCGCAAAAAATGCAGTCGTAGGCGCCGCTTCATGTTCGACATCGACTATCTGGATATCCCGTCTCTGCTCGGAGCGCAAGGAACGATTCGCCTGCCCGGCTCCAAAAGTATTTCCAACCGCGTCCTTTTGCTGGCGGCGCTGAGCCGGGGACAAACCACGGTGCGCAGCTTGCTCGCCTCCGACGATACCGCCGTGATGCTGGCGGCGCTCAAGCAGCTCGGCTGTGGCGTGACTCAGCAGGCGGATGCTGCGGTGATCGATGGCTTGGACGGGCAACTCCTTGAGCGCCGTGCAGTGCTCTACCTGGGCAACGCCGGCACTGCCATGCGGCCCCTGACGGCGGCGCTGGCGCTGCTCGGAGGCGAGTTCGAACTCTCGGGCGTGCCGCGAATGTATGAAAGGCCGATCGCCGATCTGGTCGATGCGCTCAGGCAACTGGGCTGCTCGATCGAGTACCTCGGCAACGAGGGCTTCCCGCCATTGCGGCTGCGTCCGGGGCAGATCAGGCTTGGCGCGCCGATTCGCGTGCGCGGCGATGTTTCCAGCCAGTTTCTTACCGCGCTGCTGATGACGCTGCCCTTGGTAGCAAGCCGCGATATCCATATCGACGTCGTTGGCGAGTTGATTTCGCGCCCCTATATCGAGATCACGCTGAACCTGCTGAGGCGCTTCGGCATCGATATCAAGCGCGAGGGCTGGCGGCGTTTCACGATTCCAGCCGGCAGCCAGTACCAGTCGCCGGGCGAAATCCATATTGAGGGCGACGCATCGTCTGCTAGCTATTTCATAGCACTCGGCGCAATAGCAGCAAGCGAAAAAAGCCAAAATGGCATTCAAATCCTGGGCGTGGGCGCTGATTCCATCCAGGGCGATATCGCTTTCATCGAAGCGGCCCGGATGATGGGCGCGCAGATTGAAAGCTCGTCCAATTCGCTGCGCGTCTCGCGCGGCGAGGCGGGCGTCGGCTGGCCGCTCAAGGCGATCGACCTCGACTGCAACCATATCCCCGACGCGGCAATGACGCTGGCCATGATGGCGCTCTACGCCGATGGCACGACGGTGCTGCGCAACATCGCCAGCTGGCGCGTCAAGGAAACCGACCGCATCGCGGCCATGGCGCGCGAGTTGCGAAAGCTCGGCGCCACGGTCGATGAAGGGCCGGATTTCCTGAGGATCACGCCGCCGAGCCAGCCGGGCGCATGGAAAGCCGCGACCATCCACACCTATGACGACCACCGGATCGCGATGTGCTTTTCGCTGGCGGCCTTCAATCCGGCCCGGTTGCCGGTCAGGATTCTCGATCCGAAGTGTGTCGCCAAAACTTTTCCGGATTACTTCGAAGCCATGTTCGCGGTCACCAGCGCGCGGACTGCCGACATCCCGGCGCTTTGTGTCGATGGCCCGACCGCATCCGGCAAAGGAACACTGGCGGCGCTGGCCGCGCATCGGCTCGGCTACCACTATCTCGATTCAGGCGCCCTTTACCGCGTGAGCGCTTTCGCCGCCGAGCGCGCCGGCGTCGATCTGGACGATGAAGCCGGCGTGGCGCAGATTGCACGCGCGCTTCCGGTTCGGTTTGAAGGCGAGCATATTTTTCTGGGCGATGACGATGTGTCGGCAGCGATTCGCACCGAGGTCGCCGGCATGGCGGCGTCGCGCGTATCGGCCCATCCAGACGTTCGCACCGCGCTGCTTGAGCTTCAGCGTGGTTTTCGGCAATTGCCGGGTCTGGTGGCTGACGGCAGGGACATGGGCACCGTGGTGTTCCCGGACGCGCAGCTAAAAATTTATCTAACCGCCAGCGCCTTGCAGCGTGCGGAACGCCGGCACAAACAGTTGATTTCAAAGGGAAATACAACTACAATCGGTGCCATTCAACAGGCTTTAGAAGCGCGCGACGCCAGGGACATCTCCAGGCGAACCGCTCCGCTGAAGCCAGCTGAAGATGCCCAGCTGCTCGACAACTCCGATCTGACGGTTGAAAAATCGCTTGATCGGGTGCTTGACTGGTGGCAGGCAACTCTGCCCTTTTGATCCGCGACGCGCTTGCCGGTGTTCTAGCAAGCGCAGCGACTAAAGGAAATTTCTCAAACCGCGGTTTTGCAAGTCGTTTAACCGCATAAACCATATCAAACCGCCGCAAGCAGCTATAAAAACAGTAGCAATTTCGCTATTGGAACCTTGCCCTGTGGATTAGGAAACTCATGTCTGAATCTTTTGCCGACCTGTTTAACGAATCGCTCGAACGCTCCGAGATGCGCTCCGGCGAGGTCATCACCGCTGAAGTAGTGCGCATCGATCACAACCACGTGGTGGTCAACGCCGGCCTCAAGTCCGAGGCTTATATTCCCCTTGAGGAATTCAAGAACGACCAGGGCGAAGTCGAAGTCCAGGTCGGCGATTTTGTCTCCGTTGCCATCGACTCGGTTGAAAACGGCTATGGCGACACGCTGCTCAGCCGCGACAAGGCCAAGCGCCTGGCGTCATGGATGAGCCTGGAAAAAGCGCTGGAATCAGGCGAATTCGTCACCGGCCAGACCAGCGGCAAGGTCAAGGGCGGCTTGACGGTGCTGGTCAACGGCATCCGCGCCTTTTTGCCGGGCTCGCTCATCGACACCCGCCCGATCAAGGATTTGACTCCGTACGAGAACAAGACCATGGAGTTCAAGGTCATCAAGCTCGACCGCAAGCGCAACAACGTCGTGCTGAGCCGCCGCGCCGTGGTCGAAGCGAGCATGGGCGAAGAACGCGCCAAGCTGATGGAAACCTTGAAGGAAGGCTCCGCCGTCAAGGGCGTCGTCAAGAACATTACCGAATACGGCGCGTTTGTCGATCTCGGCGGTATCGACGGCCTGCTGCACATCACCGATATGGCCTGGCGCCGTGTGCGCCACCCGAGCGAAGTGGTGCAAGCTGGCCAGGAAATCGTCGCCAAAATCCTCAAGTTCGACACCGAGAAAAACCGCGTGTCGCTCGGCCTCAAGCAGATGGGCGACGACCCCTGGATGGGTGTGAACCGCCGCTATCCGCAAGGCACTCGGCTGTTCGGCAAGATCACCAATATCGCCGACTACGGCGCGTTCGTCGAACTTGAACCTGGTATCGAAGGCTTGGTTCACGTATCCGAGATGGACTGGACGAACAAGAACATCGCTCCGAACAAGCTGGTGGCTCTGGGCGACGAGGTCGAAGTCATGGTCTTAGAGATCGACGAGGACAAGCGCCGCATCAGCCTCGGCATGAAGCAGTGCAAGGCCAACCCGTGGCAGGAATTTGCCGTCGAGACCAAGCGCGGCGACCGCGTCAAGGGACCGATCAAGTCGATCACCGACTTCGGCGTGTTTGTTGGCCTGGCGGCCGGAATTGACGGCCTGGTGCACCTGTCCGACCTGTCGTGGAACGAGCCCGGCGAAGCCGCGGTGCGCAATTACAAAAAGGGCCAGGAAGTCGAAGCCATCGTGCTGGCCGTCGATGTGGACCGCGAGCGTATTTCGCTGGGCATCAAGCAGCTCGATTCGGATCCGTTCACGACGTTTGTTTCGATCAACGACAAGGGCGCGATCGTCACCGGCAAGGTGAAGACGGTCGATGCCAAAGGCGCCGAGATCGACTTGGGCGAGGACATCGTCGGTTATTTGCGCGCCAGCGAAATCAGCCGCGACCGCGTTGAAGACGCGCGCAATGTGCTGAAAGAAGGCGACGAGGTTTCCGCAGTCGTGGTGAACGTGGATCGCAAGACCCGCAACATCCAGCTGTCGGTCAAGGCCAAGGACAATGCCGACCAGCAAGAAGCCATGGCCAGTCTGAGCCAGCAGTCGTCGCGTGAAAGCGCCGGTCTGACCAGCCTGGGCGCCTTGCTGCGCGCCAAGCTCGACAGCAACGACAAGTAATAAAGTCCTCTTGGCTTGGCATGGAGTTCATTGCGGGGCTGTCGTCATGAACTCTGCGTCCAACCTGATGATTCTGCATGACCCGAAGTGATCTAGTTGAGGAACTGGCTGCTCGATTCAGCCAGTTGACGCATCGTGACGCCGAGTATGCCGTCAAGGCGCTTCTCGACGCCATGAGCGAAGCACTGGTGCGCGGCAACCGAATCGAGATCAGGGGTTTCGGCAGTTTTTCCATCAACCGACGTTCACCTCGTATGGGGCGCAATCCAAGATCTGGCGAAAGCGTTGCCATTCCTGAAAAATGGGTGCCGCATTTCAAGCCGGGAAAGGCGTTGCGCGAAGCTGTCGATGCATGAACCGAAGAAATGATGACGCTCGATAAGCTCCCCTGAGGTCTTGCCGCTTCCCTTCACGGCTGGCTACAATTTGCCAAACCGCCAGGAGATTGCCGTTGAAATACTTGACCTGGCTGCTTAAGGCAGCCATTTTTTTTGCGCTATTTGCCTTTGCATTGAATAATCAGCAAACGGTCGCAGTGCATTTTTTCTTCGGCACATTGTGGCAGGCCCCGTTGGTGCTGGTGGTTCTTGCAGCCTTTGCCTGCGGCCTGACCCTGGGGGTTTTTGTCATGATGCCGCGTTGGTGGAAAAAATCCAAAGTGGCAATTCAACAGCCATCAGCCGACTCTACTCACGAAACCGAGAAGCAATTCGACCCGCTTCAAAATGGAATTTGATTTCACCTGGGCTCTGCTCGGGTTTCCGATCGCTTTTGCCTTGGGCTGGCTGGCGTCCCGACTGGATTTAAAACAGCTTCGCATCGAAAACCGTCAGGCGCCAAAGGCTTACTTCAGGGGGCTGAATTTCCTGCTCAACGAGCAGCAGGACCAGGCCATTGATGCTTTCATAGAAGCTGTGCAGAACGACCCGGACACGTCCGAGTTGCACTTTGCGCTGGGCAACCTCTTTCGCCGCCGTGGAGAGTATGAGCGCGCTGTGCGGGTGCATGAGCATCTGATGTCGCGAGGCGATCTGACCCAGCCCGAACGCGAGCGTGCGCAGCACGCGCTGGCGCTGGATTTCCTTAAAGCAGGTCTGCTTGATCGGGCCGAAGCCGCGCTGCGCAAGCTCGAAGGCACGCCGTTCGAGCAAGAAGCCCGGCTTGCGCTGCTAGCTATCTACGAGCGCTCCCGCGACTGGGTCAACGCAACTGAAATTGCCACTCGGCTCGGCATCTCGAGCCATGGCAGTTTCAGCACCCGGCAGGCGCATTATCTGTGCGAGCAGGCCAGCGCCGCAGCGGCTGCGGGCGATACCGCCGAAGCGTTGCTTGATCTGGAAAATGCCGCCACCAGGGCCCCGGCGTCGGCCCGACCCCTGATCGAGCTGGCCAAATTGCAAAATCAGCTAGGCCAGCCGCGCGATGCCCTGCAAACCTTGTGCAAGCTGAAGCAAGCCGCACCGCAGGCCTTGCCGCTGGCCGCGGGGCTCATCGCCAATATTGCCCAGATCAGCGGAGAACAGCACGCCGCGCTGGCACTTTTGAAGGACAGTTATGCGCAAGCCGCCTCCATTGACGTGCTCGAGGCCATCGTCAAGCTCGAAACACCTCCGGCTTTGGCGCGCCAGTGGTATGCCCGGCATCTGGAGCGGCAAACATCGCTCGTGGCGGCCGGAAAATGGCTCGCCGGCGAAAAACTGGAGGATGAACATCACCATGCCCTGGTGCAGCGTGCATTGGATCAGGCCACCAGGCCCCTGATGCGTTACCGCTGTGCCGCTTGCGGCTTCGAGACCACACAACATTTCTGGCATTGCCCCGGCTGCCAGGCCTGGGACAGCTATCCCGCGCGCCGTATCGAAGAGCTGTAACCCGAAAACCTTTTAGGCAGCGATGACATCTCACCCGACAGTCGAAAACCTTTTGTCAGCCCGCGTGCTCGTGGTCGGCGACGCCATGCTGGACCGCTACTGGTATGGTGCGGTCGAGCGCATTTCGCCGGAAGCGCCTGTTCCCGTCGTGCGTGTGACGCGTACTGAAGAACGTATCGGCGCGGCTGCCAACGTGGCCTACAACATCGTGACACTGGGCGCCCAGGCGTCGCTTTTGACCGTGGTGGGCGAGGACGAAGCGAGCCATCAACTCGAAGCGCTGGTAGCTAAAACCGGCATTACGCCGTATTTCGGTCGCGACGCGA
>CAXSGT010000033.1:8259-21046 GCA_964236835.1 uncultured Polaromonas sp. | reverse complement strand
TGGTGATGCCGAGCAGCTTGATCCGGTAGCCGAGCTGCTCGGCATAGCGGATGTCCTGCGCGGCGAGCTTTGTGATGCCCTCGACATGGGCCTTGTCGAACTGCACCGGAATGCCGAAGGCGATCGCGCTCATCAGCGTCGCCTTGTGCGCCGCATCGACGCCTTCGATGTCGAAGGTCGGATCGGCCTCGGCGTAACCGAGCCGCTGCGCTTCCTTGAGCACGACGGCGAAGTCCAGGCCCTTGTCGCGCATTTCCGACAGGATGAAATTGGTCGTGCCGTTGATGATGCCAGCGATCCACTCGATGGCGTTGGCGCTCAGGCCTTCGCGCAAGGCCTTGATGATCGGAATGCCGCCGGCGACGGCCGCCTCGAACGCCACCACGACGCCCTTGCGCTGCGCAGCGGCGAAAATCTCGGTGCCGTGAACGGCAAGCAGCGCCTTGTTGGCGGTCACGACGTGCTTGCCGGACTCGATGGCTTCGAGCACCAATGCCTTGGCAATACCGTAGCCGCCGATCAGCTCGACCACAATGTCGATGTCGGCGCTGGCGACCACCTTGCGCGCATCGTCCACCACCTGAACGCCGTCGCTGACCAAGGCCCTGGCGCGCGCCACATCGAGGTCGGCGACCATGGTGATCTCGATGCCGCGGCCGGTGCGGCGGCGAATTTCTTGCTGGTTGCGCCTGAGCACGTTGAAGGTTCCGCCGCCGACCGTGCCGATGCCCAGCAGGCCGACCCGTATCGGGCTCGAATTCGTCGTTGTTTTTGGGTTCACGTGAAGTCCTGCGTGTCGTGGTTTCTGCCTGCAGCCGGCGGGAAAGCGACTGCGGGAATTTTGAAAATTCAGATCAGCTTGTTGCGGTAGTTTTCGAGGAATTTCGCAATCCGGCCGATCGCCTCGCGCAGGTCTTCCTCGTGCGGCAAAAAGACGATGCGGAAATGGTCGGGCGCGGCCCAGTTGAAGCCGGTTCCCTGCACCAGCATGACCTTGGTTTCCCTGAGCAGCTCCAGGAAAAATTGCCGGTCGTCGCTGATCGGATAGACCTCCGGATCGAGCCGCGGAAACATGTACAGCGCTGCGCTCGGCTTGACGCAGCTGACGCCTGGAATGGCGGTGATCAGCTCGTAAGCCAGGTCGCGCTGGCGCCGCAGCCGCCCGCCTTCGCCGACCAGGTCGTTGATGCTCTGGTAGCCGCCCAAAGCGGTCTGGATCGCCCACTGGCCGGGGACGTTGGAGCACAGCTTCATGTTGGCCAGCATGTTCAGGCCTTCGATGTAGTCCTGCGCCATTTTCTTCGGCCCCGACACCACCAGCCAGCCGGCACGGTAGCCGCAGGAGCGGTAGCTTTTGGAAAGCGAATTGAAGGTTAATGTCAGCACGTCGGTCGAAAGGCTGGCAAGCGCCGTATGTTTGGCACCGTCGTACAGCACCTTGTCATAGACCTCGTCTGCCAGGATCAGCAGATTGTTTGCCCGGGCGATATCGACAATGCCCTTGAGCAGCTCGTCGGAATACAGCGCGCCGGTCGGGTTGTTGGGGTTGATGACGACGATGCCTTTGGTCCGCGGCGTCAGCTTGGCGCGAATGTCGTCCAGGTCGGGCATCCAACCGTTGCCCTCGTCGCACACATAATGAACCGGTGTGCCGCCCGCCAGGCTGACGGACGCTGTCCAGAGTGGGTAGTCGGGCGAAGGCAGCAGCAGCTCGTCGCCATTGTCGAGCAAGGCGTTGGTCGCCATCGAGATCAGCTCGCTGGCGCCATTGCCGAGGTAGATGTCGTCGAGCGTCACGCCCTTGATGCCCTGCTTTTGCGTCTCGTGCATGACCGCCTTGCGCGCCGCGAAAATGCCCTTGCTGTCCGAGTAGCCGCTTGATGCCGGCAGGTTGCGGATCATGTCCTGCTGGACTTCCTCGGGCGCGTCGAAGCCGAACACCGCCAGATTGCCGATGTTGAGCTTGATGAGCTTTTGGCCTTCTTCCTCCATCTGCTTGGCCGCGTCCATGATCGGTCCGCGAATGTCGTAGAGCACATTGGCCAGCTTGGCGGACTTGGTGATGGGTTTCATAACGCGTTTCTTAACTGCCTGGGTTCAAGGGCTACCGCGCCGGCAAAAGCTGCTGTGTATCTGGGCGGAACTTATAATTTGACCACACAAAATGCCTTGTTTTCTTTCGCTTCAAGGCGAAGCCGTTTGCGCCAAGACTGCCTTGTTTGAGCCCAAAACCGTAGTGCCGTATGAAACTCCAACCCGACCGCCTCGATGTCCAGTCCATTCTTGCCTACGGCGCCGGCTGGGTCGGCCTTGGCAACAAAGGCGTCGCCGAAAAAATCGACTACAGCATTGTCATTGGCTCGAGAGGCGAAAAATTCCCTTGGGAATGCGTCCGGTTCGAGCAGTTGACCGCTGCCCATTTCGCCGTGCTCGCAAGTCTCAAACCGGAACTGGTTATTTTTGGCAGCGGCGCGCGACTGCGTTTTCCGCAGCCGGCCTTGCTGCGCGCGCTGATCGACCAGCGCATCGGCCTGGAAACCATGGACACGCTGGCGGCCTGCCGCACTTACAACATTCTGGCGGGCGAAGGCCGCCACGTCGTTGCGGCCCTGCTCATCGATCCGCAGGAAACGAGGGCATAAAGCGACTTCCGTTTCGGGTAAAATACAGCCCTTCTGCTGGCGCCGGACCTGGCGCTTCACACCGGCCTTTCGCTCAGTGTCGCGACTCATTATTACAACCACTTTTGTCAGGGTTACCTCAGTATGGCAGTCGTCGTCAATAAATCTCTTCCAGAATTTGAAGCGCTTGCCACAGGCGGCCTCAAAGTTTCAAATCAAACTCACCTTGGCAAGGTGGTCGTGCTGTTTTTCTACCCCAAAGACAATACGCCTGGATGCACGACGGAAGCCATGCAGTTTCGTGACCATTACAAGGATTTCGTCAAGGCCGGCGCCACCGTGTTCGGCGTTTCTCGCGACAACATGAGGTCCCATGACGAGTTCAAGTCCAAGCTGGAACTTCCATTCGAGTTGATCGCCGATACCGAGGAAAAGATGTGCCACATGTTCGGCGTCGTCAAAAACAAGATCATGTACGGCAAAAAAGTCAAAGGCATCGAGCGCAGCACCTTTTTGGTCGGCCCGGACGGCCTCCTGAAGGAAGAATGGCGCGGCCTGAAGGTTCCCGGACATGTCGACGACGTCCTGAAAGCGGTCAAGGGGCTCAGAAAAGAAGCCTGAGCGATCCGCGCCCGCCATGCGGTGTGCATAATGAAGTCATGTCCTTTGACTATCAAACCACGTTTGAAGAAAAAGCCGCCCGATTTGAAGGCGGCTTTTTTAATTTCCGACCTTCATTTATTTAAAAAAGTTTCAAGCAACATGCCTTTGCCCCCCGCTCCGACAAAACGCGCCGCCCTGCTCTCGCCCGATGCGCTCGATGCGCCAGCGCGCACCCCATTGAAAGCTTCGAGAAAGAAAGACCGCATCCAGCATGTTTCACCTCAGCGCGTGCTGGATCCACAGGAAAGACAGGCACTCCGTGGCGACGACCAGCTGGTCGAGCGGCAGCCAGTGTTTTATGTGGATAAAAAGGCCGATTCCGCGCCACCCACCTTGGCATCGAGCTCTCAAAAAGAAAGCGTTTCAATTGCCAAGCCCGCCATGAGGCCCAAGAAAATCAAGCCCGCGGGACAAACCAAGCTGTTCGTGCTGGACACCAATGTGCTGATGCACGACCCGATGTGCCTGTTTCGTTTCGAGGAGCATGACATCTTTTTGCCCATGGTCGTGCTCGAAGAACTGGACGGCCATAAAAAAGGCATGACCGAGGTCGCGCGCAACGCCCGCCAGACCAGTCGTACGCTGGACGCGCTGGCCGGCACCGACGGCGCCGATATCGGCAAAGGCCTGAAACTCGACACCACGGGACACCGTGAAGCGGGAGGTTCGCTGTTCTTCCAGACCCGTGTGCTGGACTATTCGCTTCCGGCAAGCCTGCCGCAGGGCAAGGCCGACAACAATATCCTCGGCGTGGTCGAGGCGCTACGCAAGGAATACGCGCCTCGCGAAGTGGTGCTGGTGTCCAAGGACATCAACATGCGCGTCAAGGCGCGCGCGCTCGGGCTGGACACCGACGACTATCAGAACGACAAGGTGCTCGAAGACGGCGACCTGCTGTACGCAGGTTCGCTCGCGCTGCCGCCTGACTTCTGGACGCGCCAGAGCAAAGCCGTCGAAAGCTGGCAGCACGGCATACACACTTTCTACCGCATCACCGGCCCGATCGTTCCGAGCCTGCTGATCAACCAGTTTGTTTTCTTCGAGTCTCCCGGCGAGCCGCCGCTCTATGCGCGGGTGACCGAGATTCAGGCCAAAACCGCTGTACTCAAGACCCTCAAGGACTACACCCACCTGAAGAATGCCATCTGGGGCGTCACGATGCGCAACCGCGAGCAGAATTTCGCCATGAACCTGCTGATGGATCCGGAGGTGGACTTTGTCACGCTCGCCGGCACGGCTGGAACCGGCAAGACCCTGATGGCGCTGGCCAGCGGCCTGACGCAGGTGCTTGACGACCGCCGCTACACCGAGATCATCATGACTCGCGCCACGGTGTCGGTGGGCGAGGACATCGGCTTTCTGCCCGGCACCGAAGAGGAAAAAATGGGGCCGTGGATGGGCGCGCTCGACGACAACCTGGAAGTCCTCGGCAAGGGCGACAGCGGCTCGGGCGAATGGGGGCGCGCCGCGACGAACGAATTGATCCGCTCGCGCATCAAGGTCAAAAGCATGAATTTCATGCGCGGCCGGACGTTCTTAAACAAATACGTCATCATCGACGAGGCGCAAAACCTGACGCCCAAGCAAATGAAGACGCTGATCACCCGCGCCGGACCGGGCACCAAAATTGTCTGCATGGGCAACCTGGCGCAGATCGACACGCCTTACCTCACCGAAGGTTCGTCGGGAATGACATTTGCGGTGGATCGGTTCAAAGGCTGGCCTCATGGCGGCCACATCACGCTGGCGCGCGGCGAGCGTTCGAGGCTCGCTGACTTCGCCAGCGAGGTACTTTAATTTTTTCAATCTCTTGGTAAAACAAGACTTTGAAAAAGCTGATGGTGGGCGGTGCAGGCTTCGAACCTGCGACCCCTGCAGTGTGAATGCAGTGCTCTACCCCTGAGCTAACCGCCCAATCGGTTGACCAAGCATTATATGCAGCTTTCAAACTGATTTTTCAGTCCCCGGAAGTGCCTGTCGCCAGACGGTTTTCCCGCGGCTGGCCTTATCGAGCGCCGCGAGCAGATTCGCATGCTCACGCAGTTCAAGCTCGTCGGCCACCAAAACCGGCAATTCAAAGGCGCTTAGATCAATAGCTGCTTTGCTCTCGCCATTCGGAGAAGGTCCCCCGACGTCCATCATCAGGCTGTTCTGACCGCGAGTGAGATTGATGTACACGTCGGCAAGCAATTCGGCATCGAGCAAGGCGCCATGCAGGGTGCGTCCTGAATTGTCGACTTCGAGCCGATCGCATAGCGCATTGAGCGAGTTTCGCTTTCCTGGAAACATCTCCTTGGCCATCATCAAACTGTCGATGACGCCGGCTACGCAGCGCGCCATCGGCTCCCTGCCGATGAGTTCGAGTTCCTTGTTGAGAAAACTCACGTCGAAGGGCGCGTTGTGAATAATGATTTCGGCGCCCTGAAGGTAGTCGAGCAATTCATCGGCGACGGCGGCAAACTTCGGTTTGTCCCTTAAAAAGTCGTTGCTGATGCCGTGAACCTTGAGCGCGTCTTCATGGCTGTCGCGGCCGGGGTTCAAGTAAAAATGCCGGTTGTTGCCGGTAAGCTTGCGGCCTACCAGTTCCACGCAGCCGATTTCAATAATGCGGTCGCCGCTTTCGGCGGAAAGCCCGGTGGTTTCGGTGTCTAGAACGATTTGGCGCATGGTCGGAATTATCGTCGTATGCCTGGCTTAGTGAAGTTCCTTGGCGTGGTTGATCGAGTATTTTGGAATCTCGACAGTCACATCGCTTTGCGCGAGAAACGCCTGGCAGCTCAGCCGCGAGTTCGGCTCCAGTCCCCAGGCCCGGTCCAGCAGATCTTCCTCGCTTTCGTCGAGTTCGTTGAGCGAGCCGAAGCCTTCCCGCACGATCACATGGCAGGTCGTGCAGGCGCAGCTCAGGTCGCAGGCATGTTCGATATTGATCTTGTTGTCGAGCAGGGCTTCGCAGATCGACGTGCCGGCGGGCGCGGTGATTTCAGCGCCTTCGGGACAGTATTCGGGATGCGGCAGAATTTTGATGATGGGCATGGTGTCGATCTGGAAATTGTGGAGTTCGGCGGCGGCCGTTTAAACCGACTCGATATTTTTGCCCGCCAGCGCGTTGCGAATGCCGCGGTTCATGCGCTCCGCCGCAAAAGACTCGGTGCCCTGCGCCAGCGACCGGGTTGCCGCTTCGATGGCCGCCGCATCGCCGGTCGTTCGCGCACCGGCGACGCCTGCGATCAGCGCTTCGATCCGCGCACGCTCGATGCCGTCCAGCAGGTCCGAGTCGGCGGCCATTGCGCTTCGCGTGGCCAAAATCATACGGTCCGCATCGACCTGCGACTCGGCGAGCGCACGCGACTTCATATCTTGCTGCGCAGTCGAAAAGCTTTCCTGCAGTATGCGGGCGATTTCCTCGTCCGACAGGCCGTACGATGGCTTGACATCGATGCGCGCTTCCACCCCGCTGACCTGTTCCTTGGCGTTCACGCTGAGCAAGCCATCGGCATCGACCGTGAAAGTCACTCGGATTCGAGCCGCTCCTGCGACCATGGGCGGAATACCGCGCAATTCGAAGCGCGCCAGGCTGCGGCAATCGGCCACCAGGTCGCGCTCGCCCTGCACCACATGCAGCGCCAGCGCCGTCTGGCCGTCCTGATAAGTGGTGAAATCCTGCGCCATGGCGGTCGGAATAGTCTGGTTGCGCGGAACAATCCGTTCGACCAGCCCGCCCATGGTTTCGATTCCGAGCGACAGCGGGATCACATCGAGCAGCAACACATCGGCCCCCAGGTTGTTGCCCGCCAGCTGGTTGGCGGAAATGGCCGCGCCCAGCGCAACAACCTCGTCAGGGTTCAGGTCGATCAGCGGCTCGCGGCCGAAAAAGCTGGCGACCGCCATGCGCACTTGCGGCATGCGAGTCGAGCCGCCGACCATCACCACACCCTTGATCTCGTCCTTGGCCAGGCAGGCGTCGCGCAAGGCCTTGCGCGACGCCGCCAGTGTGCGCTGCGTCAGATGCGCGGACGCGGCTTCAAAATTCTCGGCCGTCATTTCAATGTTGACCGATGCCTTGGAAAGCTGAACGTAAAACGGCGCGGATGGCGCGGCCGACAGCGCCTCCTTGCAGGCGCGCGCCGTTTTTTGCAAACCCGCCTTGTCCGACGCGCTCAGCGCGTCAACAGCCAGGCCGGCCTTGGCCAGCACCCAATCGACCAGGGTGCGGTCATAGTCGTCGCCGCCAAGCGCGGAATCGCCGCCGGTGGCGACCACCTCGAACACGCCCTGCGACAAGCGCAGGATGGAAATATCGAAAGTCCCGCCGCCCAGGTCGTAGATCGCGTAAACGCCTTCGCTGGCATGGTCCAGCCCGTAGGCAAGCGCCGCCGCCGTTGGCTCGTTGATGAGCCGCAGCACGTTCAAGCCAGCCAACTGCGCCGCATCCTTGGTCGCCTGGCGCTGCGCTTCGTCGAAATAGGCCGGCACGGTGATCACCGCGCCGTAGAGATCGTCGTCGAAGGTGTCTTCGGCGCGCTGGCGCAACGACGCGAGAATTTCAGCGCTGACTTCGACCGGGCTTTTTTCGCCGGCGACGGTTTGCAGCGTGACCATGCCGGGCTGGTCGATGAACCGATACGGCATTTGGGCGTGGCTGCCGATGTCGGCCAGGCCGCGCCCCATCATTCGCTTGACCGAGGAAACCGTATTGCAGGGATCTTCGACCTGCGCCGCCAGGGCGTCGAAGCCAATTTGCGTGCGACCGCCATTCAGGTAGCGCACGACGCTGGGCAACAACACGCGCCCCTCGGCATCGGGCAGGCATTCAGCCACGCCGCTGCGCACGCTGGCCACCAGCGAATGGGTGGTGCCCAGGTCGATGCCGACGGCGATGCGCCGCTGGTGCGGATCCGGCGTCTGGCCGGGCTCGGATAATTGCAGGAGTGCCATGGCGCTGTGCTTTTTGCTTGTTTTTTTGGGGAATGCTTATGGTTCGAGCTGGTCGATGCGGGCATCGATTTCACTGGCGAAACGCTCGATGAACATCAGGCTTCTGACCTGCTGCGCCGCATCCGCGTAGTCATGATCCAAGTCGAGCATTTGCTCTATTTTTAATAGCTTCTCACGCTTGCTGGCTGCGGCCTGCAGCGCTATTTTATTCAAATCATCGGCATTTTTCGCATCTTCCAGGGCTTCGCGCCACTCCATCTGCTGGATTAGAAAATCCGCCGGCATCGCGGTGTTTCTTTCGGCATCGATCGGAAAGCCGTGCAGTTCGCACAGATAGCTCGCCCGCCGCATCGGATCTTTCAGGCGCTGGTAGGCCTCATTGATCCGAACCGACCACTGCATCGCCACGCGCTGCGCGGCGCCGCCCTGCGCGGCAAACTTGTCAGGATGCGCTTCGCGCTGCAGCTCTTTCCAGCGCATATCGAGCTGCGCGCGGTCCTGCGCGAACCGCATGGGGATGGCAAAAAGCTCAAAGTCGGACGATTGAAGGTTCATCTGAATAAAAAAACCGCCGGCACGGTCAGTGAAGGCGGCTTCGAATGGATGGCGCACCCATGCGCTTGAAGAAACGCGGTCCGACGCGGTCCCGTCAGACGCGAAAGCTCTCGCCGCAGCCGCAGCGGTCGCGTTCGTTGGGATTGATGAATTTGAAGCCTTCGTTCAAGCCTTCACGAACGAAATCGAGTTGCGTTCCGTCGATATAAGCCATGCTTTTCGGATCGACCAGCACCTTCACGCCGTTGTCCTCGAAGACGACGTCTTCGGGCGCGATGTCGTCGGCGTATTCAAGCTTGTACGCCAGGCCCGAGCAGCCCGTGGTCTTGACGCCAAGGCGCACGCCGACCCCTTTGCCGCGTTTGCTGATATAGCGGGTGACGTGGCGGGCTGCGGCATCGGTCAGGGTAACGGACATGTCTATCGTTCGCAATCAAACAAAAAATGGTCAGCCCGCCACTTCGGCGGCAACGTGCTTGAGCCGGTAATCGTTCACAGCCGCCTTGATGGCGTCTTCGGCAAGGATCGAGCAATGGATCTTGACCGGCGGCAGCGCGAGTTCCTCGGCAATCGCGCTGTTCTTGATGCCTGCGGCTTCGTCGAGCGTCTTGCCCTTGACCCATTCGGTCACGAGCGAGCTCGACGCAATCGCCGAGCCGCAGCCATAGGTTTTAAAACGCGCATCTTCGATCACGCCCGTCGCCGGATTGACCTTGATCTGCAGTTTCATCACGTCGCCGCAAGCCGGAGCGCCGACCATGCCGGTGCCGACCGTTTCGTCGCCTTTTTCAAAGGACCCGACATTGCGGGGATTTTCATAGTGGTCCACCACTTTTTCAGAGTAAGCCATGATTAATTCCCTTGGTTAAATTTGTGCCTATGCAAGTGACAGCGTGGAGCCAGCTTTGCCGGGCCACAGCTGTCACCCCCTTGAGGGGGAAGCAGCGCAAGCTGCTTCGGGGGTGTTCCATTTTTAATGGGCCGCCCACTGGATAGTGGAAAGATCGACGCCGTCCTTGAACATTTCCCACAGCGGCGACAACTCGCGCAGCTTGGCGACGTTTTCCTTGATGGTCTTGACGGCGTAATCGATCTCTTCCTCGGTCGTCCAGCGGCCGATCGTCATGCGCAGGCTGCTGTGCGCCAGCTCGTCGCTGCGGCCGAGCGCGCGCAGCACATAGCTCGGCTCCAGGCTGGCCGACGTGCAGGCCGAGCCGCTCGACACCGCCAGGCCCTTGATGCCCATGATGAGCGACTCGCCTTCGACAAAATTGAAGCTCATGTTCAGATTGTGCGGAACGCGTTTTTCGGCATGGCCGTTGAGGAACACCTCCTCGACGTCCTTCAGCCCCGCCAGCATGCGCTCGTGCAGCGCCCGGATGCGCGTGTTTTCGAGATGCATTTCGGCCTTGGCGATGCGGTAGGCCTCGCCCATGCCGACGATCTGGTGCGTCGGCAGCGTGCCCGAGCGCATGCCGCGCTCATGGCCGCCGCCATGCATTTGCGCCTCGAGGCGAACGCGCGGCTTGCGCCGGACATAAAGCGCGCCGATTCCCTTGGGGCCATAGGTTTTATGCGACGTCAAGCTCATCAGATCGACCGGCAGCGTGCGCAGATCGATATCGACTCTGCCGGTCGCCTGCGCGGCGTCGGTATGGAAAATGATGCCTTTTTCACGGCACAGCGCGCCGATGCCCGCAATATCCTGAACGACGCCGATTTCGTTGTTGACGAACATAACGCTGACCAAAATCGTGTCGGGCCGAATCGCCGCCTTGAGCGCCTCCAGATCGAGCAGGCCATCGGGCTGCACGTCGAGGTAGGTCACCTCGAAGCCCTGACGCTCAAGCTCGCGGCAGGTGTCAAGCACCGCCTTGTGCTCGGTCTTGACGGTGATGAGGTGCCGGCCCTTAGGTTTGTAGAAGTGCGCCGCGCCCTTGAGCGCCAGGTTGTTCGACTCGGTCGCGCCGCTGGTCCAGACGATTTCTCGTGGATCGGCGCCGATCAGCGCGGCAACCTGCTCGCGCGCCTTCTCGACAGCGGCCTCGGCTTCCCACCCCCAGGCATGGCTGCGCGAAGCTGGATTGCCGAAGTGCTCGCGCAACCACGGAATCATCGCGTCCACCACGCGCGGATCGCAAGGATTGGTCGCGCTGTAATCCATGTAAATCGGAAAATGAGGAGTTTCCATATCGCCGGCTCTTTAATTTATGATGAGAAGTCCGCTCAACCCAAGCGCGCCACATAACGCGCTCCAGCGACGTCAGGACTTTGAAAACGCATTGCCCAGCGCAAAAACCGAATTCGGCGCGTTCACACGCACCGGCTTGACGATGGGCGTCGCAAAAATGGCCTTTTTCACCTGCGGGGTGCTCTCGACCACAACGCCCTTGGCAAGCTGGTCGTCAACGAGCTTTTGCAGGCTGACGGAAGCGAGAAACTCAACCATGCGGCTGTTCAGCGACGTCCAGAGATCGTGCGTCATGCAGCGACCGCCCTCGCCCAGGCAGTTTTCCTTGCCACCGCATTGGGTTGCATCGATCGGTTCATCGACCGAGACGATGATATCGGCGACACTGATCTCGGACGCCTTGCGGCCCAGCGTATAGCCCCCGCCCGGACCCCGGGTGGACTCGACCAGTTCGTGCCGGCGCAGCTTGCCGAAGAGCTGCTCAAGATAAGACAGTGAAATCTGCTGGCGCTGGCTAATGGCTGCAAGCGTGACAGGGCCGCTGTTTTGTCGCAACCCCAGATCGATCATCGCGGTGACCGCAAAACGGCCTTTGGTCGTAAGACGCATAACAAGCTCCTTAATATGTGCTTGACTCTCGTTTCAGCCTTGCAAACTTGTGGCTTGCAAGGAACTTCTTGAAGTTTTAAGTTCTTGACTAATTTCGTCAAGTATATCACGCACCTGGCTTTTTTGCCAGTATAAATTCACAGCGTTTTTCAAAAGCCGGTGTTAGGCGGCGGAAGAAATCGGCACGACATTGTCTGCGCCGGGAGCGCCGAAAGCCTGCTCTTTCAGAATATGCAACTGGTCGCGAATCTTGGCGGCCTTCTCGAATTCGAGATTCTTCGCATGCTCGACCATTTGCTTTTCAAGCCGCTTGATTTCACGCGAAACGTCTTTTTCACTCATGTCCTCGACCTGGGCCTTTTGCAGCTCGATTTTCTCGGCTTCCTTGCCCGACTTCTCGCTGTAGACGCCGTCAATCAGGTCCTTGACGCGCTTGACCACGCTGCGCGGCGTGATGCCGTGCAGGATATTGAAATCGATCTGCTTGTTGCGCCGGCGCTCGGTTTCGCCGATCGCCATTCTCATCGAATCGGTCATCCGGTCGGCGTACAAAATGGCGCGACCGTTAAGATTTCGCGCAGCGCGGCCGATCGTCTGGATCAGGCTGCGCTCGGCCCTTAAAAAACCTTCCTTGTCGGCGTCCAGAATCGCCACCAGCGAGACTTCCGGAATATCAAGGCCCTCGCGCAGCAGATTGATGCCGACGAGCACGTCGAAAGCGCCGAGCCGCAGATCGCGCAGGATTTCAACGCGCTCGACCGTCTCGACATCGCTGTGCAGGTAGCGCACTTTCACACCGTTTTCGCTCAGGTAGTCGGTCAGCTGCTCGGCCATGCGCTTGGTCAGCGTGGTGATCAGCACGCGCTCATTGAGCTCGACGCGGATGCGAATTTCCTGCAGCACGTCATCGACCTGGTGCGTCGCCGGCCTGACCTCGACCTGCGGATCGACCAGGCCGGTCGGCCGGACGAGCTGCTCGACCACCTGCCCGGCATGCTCCTTCTCGTAGGCGGCAGGCGTGGCGGAAACGAAAATCGCCTGCCGCACTTTGGCCTCGAATTCCTCAAATTTCAGCGGCCGGTTGTCGAGCGCGCTAGGCAGGCGAAAACCGTATTCGACCAGTGTCGTCTTGCGCGCCCGGTCGCCGTTGTACATGGCGTTGAGCTGGCCGATCATGACGTGGCTTTCGTCGAGGAACATCACAGCGTCTTTG
>CAXSGT010000033.1:0-8249 GCA_964236835.1 uncultured Polaromonas sp. | reverse complement strand
TTGGCCAAGTAGTCGCACAGCGTCGAGGGCGGCGATCCCGGCGGGGCGCCGCTCAGGTGGCGGGTGTAGTTTTCGATGCCCTTGCAGTGTCCGATCTCGGTCAGCATTTCCAGGTCGAACCGGGTTCGCTGCTCGATGCGCTGCGCCTCGACCAGCTTGCCGTCGGCGACGAACTGGGCGACGCGCTCGGACAGTTCGAGCTTGATGCTTTCGATCGCCGTCATCACCTTATCGCGCGGCGTGACGTAATGGCTTTTCGGATAGACGACAAAGCGCGGAATTTTCTGCCGGATGCGGCCGGTCAGCGGATCAAAGAGCTGCAGCGACTCGATCTCGTCGTCGAACAGCTCGATGCGGATCGCCAGCTCGGAATGCTCGGCCGGAAACACGTCGATCACGTCGCCGCGAACCCGGAACGTGCCGCGGGCGAAATCCTGGTCGTTGCGCGAATACTGCATGCGGATCAGCCGGGAAATCACGTCGCGCTGGCCCATCTTGTCGCCGATGCGGGCAATGAAACGCATCTGCGTGTAATCCTCGGGTGCGCCGATGCCGTAAATCGCGCTGACCGTCGCGACGATGATGGTGTCGCGCCGCTCCAGCACGCTTTTCGTCGCCGACAGCCGCATCTGCTCGATGTGCTCGTTGATGGCGGAGTCTTTCTCGATGAAAAGATCGCGCTGCGGCACATAGGCCTCGGGCTGGTAATAGTCGTAATAGCTGACGAAGTACTCGACCGCATTCTTCGGAAAAAACTCGCGGAATTCACTGTACAGCTGCGCCGCCAGCGTCTTGTTCGGCGCGAACACGATCGCCGGCCGCCCGAGCCGGGCAATGACGTTGGCCATGGTGAAGGTCTTGCCCGAACCCGTCACGCCGAGCAGTGTCTGGAACACCTCGCCGTCGTTGACGCCCTCAACCAGTTGTTCAATCGCCTGCGGCTGGTCGCCGGCCGGCAAATAGGGCTGGAACAGCTCGAACGGCGAGCCGGGGAAACGAATGAACTTGCCGACGCCGGTTGAATCCGGCGCTTCGGTAATGACTTCCAATGTTTGTGGCATAGAACCTCGATGTAAGCCCCATTAAAATTCAGGGCAACCTAATAGATTAAGACATTCGGGCGAAAATTGGAATTGCAATCCCCTATAGGGTTGAACAGTTTTGCGCCGGAACAACCTGCCGGCCGGCCCCACAGCCACGTTTTTTACTTCTAAGGAAATTTAATGTCATTGTTCACCGCCGTCGAAATGGCGCCGCGCGACCCGATCCTGGGCCTCAACGAGCAGTTCGCCGCCGACTCCCATCCCGCCAAGGTCAACCTGGGCGTCGGCGTGTACTACGACGACAACGGCAAACTGCCGCTGCTCAACTGCGTTCAGGCCGCTGAAAAGCGGATGATGGAAGCGCCGAAAGCGCGCGGCTATTTGCCGATCGACGGCATCGCCGCTTACGACGCGGCTGTCAAGGGACTGGTGTTCGGCGCCGACAGCGAACCGGTCAGGTCCGGCCGGGTCGCCACCGTGCAATGCATCGGCGGCACCGGTGGGCTGAAAGTCGGCGCCGATTTTTTGAAGCACCTGAAGCCCGACGCGAAAGTCCTGATCAGCGACCCGAGCTGGGAAAACCACCGCGCCCTCTTCACCCAGGCCGGCTTCACGGTCGAAAACTACCCGTATTATGACGCGGCCACGCGCGGCATCGACTTCGCCGGCATGCTGGCAGCCTTGAACGCCGCGCCGGCCGGCACCATCGTCGTGCTGCACGCCTGCTGCCACAACCCGACCGGCTACGACATCACCGCCGGCCAGTGGGACGAGGTGATCGCCGCCGTCAAGGCGAAGAACCTGATGCCATTCCTCGACCTGGCCTACCAGGGTTTCGGCTACGGCCTGGCCGAAGACGGCGCCGTCATCGGCAAGTTCGTCGCCGCCGGACTCGACTTTTTCGTCTCGACGTCTTTTTCGAAAAGCTTCAGCCTGTACGGCGAGCGCGTCGGCGCCTTGAGCGTGCTGTGCGCCAGCAGGGAAGAAGCCGCCCGCGTGCTGAGCCAGCTCAAGATCATGATCCGCACCAACTACAGCAACCCGCCGCTGCATGGCGGAGCCATCGTGGCGTTGGTGCTCGACACGCCCGAGCTGCGCGTTCTTTGGGAAAAGGAACTCGGCGCAATGCGCGTTCGCATCAAGGCGATGCGCCAGAAGCTGGTTGACGGCCTGAAGGCCGCCGGCGTGAAGGAAGACATGGGCTTCATCACCAGGCAGATCGGCATGTTCAGCTACTCGGGTTTGAGCAAAGATCAGATGCACCGCCTGCGCGATGAGTTCGGCATTTACGGCACCGACACCGGCCGCATGTGCGTGGCGGCGCTGAACAGCAAGAACATCGACTATGTCTGCGCCTCGATCGCCAGGGTGATTTGAAGAGCCCGTACCGGCGCTTTGAGAAACCGTGCATGCCAGCCTGCCTGGTGCTGACTGGATTTTTTTGTCAAATTGTCACTTCACGCAAGCTGGTCGCTGATTTTCAGCTATGTATTTAGTAGCAAACCGCAGTTCCGCTGCTTCTCGATGAAAACCGTGGCTTGGCGTGCCGAGCTGCCCGAAACGTCCAGCTGCGGTTTATCCGACCTTTAGGCAGCGAGGCGGATTTTTCAGCGCGGTGAGGTTTGCTGTGAAGGCTCGGTTTTCCCGAGCGACAAATCTATGCGTTCATCGGCAATTTCTTAAAACCGTACTTATCAGCTTCCAAGCCGGGTCGATCCTCATTTCGGCAAGAACAGCAGCCAATAAACCAGCAGCAGATTGAACAGCGCCGAAGCCGCCAGTCCAATTTTCCAGACCGCCGTCGGGTCGCGCAGCATCAGCGGCGTGGCTTGCGGCGCCGTCAGCGGACGCGATGCGCCGCGCTCCAGCGCCAGCAGCATTTCCTCCGCAGTTTCAAAGCGCTTGCGTTTGTCGCGCGCCACCGCCTTGAGTACGATGTGGTCGAGCCAGATCGGCACCGCGGGATTGTGGCGGCTGGGCGCCATTGGATCGCGGTAGTAGCGGCCCGCTTGGTAGGGCAGCACCTCGCCGTACGGCAGGCGCGTGGTGAGCAGTTGGTACAGCGTCACGCCCAGGGCAAACAAATCGCTTTGCGCGTCGGGCGGCTCTTCAGGGCCATTGGCAGCCGCGGCGCTGAAACCCCACTGCTCGGGATTGATGAAGCTGGGCGTGCCGGCATGCAGCCGGCGCATCGCCTCGGGCTCGCGTCCGCTGAGCGCCACGCCCAGGTCGAGCAGGCGCAGCACGCCGTCTTCGCCCTGATGCAAATTGGCCGGCTTGACATCGCGGTGGATCACGCACTGCCGGTGCAGCAGACCCAGCGCCTGGACCGTCTGGGTGGCAACGGCCAGGATTTGCGGCACCCCGAGCCGGTGGCCGCGGTCGAGCTGCTGCTGCAGGGTCTCGCCAGCGTGCCAGTCGTACACGAGATAAAAAGCGCTGCGCTCCATATCTGTCGGCAAACGCTCGTGCAGCCTCACCAGATGCGCAGCCGCCCTGCCCGTCTGCATGCGCCCGGCCAGCCAGGCCTCGTGCGCCAGCATGGCGCGTTCCTGCCCGTCATGCGCCCTGGCCGGATTCAATGTTTTGAGCGCATACAGCTTGCCTGCCTGAAGGCCATCCCTGTGCGGTCCCTTGAACGGAAGCGACGCAAGCCCGGCGTCCGGCGCAGGGTCCATGGCACGCGCCTGGTAAAGCACATTGATGCCGCTGTCGGCCACGGTCGCCGTGACCCGCAGGCCGTCGATCAGGTCGCCGACCTTCAGGCGCGGCGGAATCGGCAGGCTCTGCGCGATGCGGTCCAGGTCCTGCAGGGTCGGCTCCAGCAGGCCCAGCACGCGCACCACCACGGCCGTGACGTTGTCGGTGCCGCCCGCGGCCAGTGCGGCATCGACCAGGCCCTGGCTGGCAAGCCGGGCGCTTTGCACCGCTTGCGGCGCGGCGATTTCTTTCAGCCGGCTTTCCCGCAGCATGCCATGCACCCCGTCGGTGACCAGGACGAAGACATCGCCCACGTGCAGTTCGCCCTGCATATAGTCAACGACCACATGGTCCTCGGCGCCGATCGAGCGCAGCAGCTGGTGGCTGAAATCCGGATGGTTGACGGCATGGTCGTGCGTCAGCTGCATGGTGTCGCCGCCGCGCAGCAGATAGGCACGCGAGTCGCCGATATGCGCCAGCGTGTACGACTGTCCGCGCAGCACCAGCGCCGTCAGGGTGGTCAGGCCCAGCACCGGATGGCGGCGCCGGTTGATGCCCGCCAGCCAGGCGTTTTGCGCACCGATGATGCGGTCCAGCGCGACCGAGGTGTCCCAGGTTTCAGGCGTGCCGTAGTAGTCGCGCACCAGACTGGTGACCGTGGTCTGCGCCGCTTCCTTGCCCATGCCGCCGGTGCTCACGCCATCGGCGATGGCGACGATCGATCCCAGGGCCTCCTGGCCCGGCTCGGGCAGCATGGCGGCGCAGAAATCCTCGTTGACGTCCTTGCGCCCCGCCTGCGTTGCAAAGCCGATGTCGATGTCGAATGCCATGCACCTCGATCAAGCAACTTTCGTTCCCGGTTTTGGTGCGCCGCAATCGCGCGGCGGATTTCAGCCGTGATGGCCGGAAATGTAATGCTCGAGTTGCGCGATGACGAATTTCTGCTCGGAAATGATGTCCTTGACCAGGTCGCCGATGGAGATCAGCCCCGCCAGCCTGCCGCCGTGATCGACCACCGGCAGGTGCCGCAGCCGGTTGTCGGTCATCAGCGCCATGCACTGCTCGCTGGTCTGGTCGGGACGAACGAACATCACCGACGACGTCATCACGTCGGCTACCCGCGTCGCCGCCGAAGTGCGGCCCAACAGGGCGATCTTGCGGGCATAGTCGCGCTCGGTGAGGATGCCGACGATCGCATCGCCTTCCATCACCAGCAAGGCGCCGATGCCCTTGTCGGCCATGCGCTGCAGCGCCTCGAACACCGACGCTGTCGGCTCGATGGCGTGAACGACGGATTCGGACTTGGATTTGAGAATGTCTGCAACAGCGGTCATGGTGTTACTTCCTCGAGAAAGCGAAAAGCCAATGGTAAGCATGCGGGCGGTGGTTTCACGGCACCCGCGCCAAGTTGCCAGAATATGAATCAAATACAGCATTTGCGCAAGTCGGCATAGCGTCGCTAGCTATTAAAAATGTAGCATGAGCATTGAAGGCGCATGAGGTTGGGCGTGCCTATTGCACCAACGCATGACAAATGCACCAGAAACGCTTATTGGAGCGATCCTGCCAGCAACCGGTAGTTCGGTGCCGCGAGCCTTGGCTGTTCTGGCAAGGCTCGGGCAGACATGCGCCGCCTGTCCGGCATAACTGGCATACCCCTTGCTTCAAAGCTGGTGCGGCGACTGGCCGTAGCCCCGGCCGATTGCAGGCACGGCGGCCGACAGGACGATGGCGTCCTGCGAAATGGCCCGCTTTCAGGCTTTTGCTATTCGGGAGCGCCGAAATGAATTTAGCGAACCGCTCACAGGTATCACGATGAAAAAATCCAGACTGGTAATGATAGGCAATGGCATGGCCGGTGTGCGCGCGATCGAGGAATTGCTGAAGATCGCGCCCGAGCTCTACGACATCACGGTGTTCGGCGCCGAGCCGCATCCCAACTACAACCGCATTCTGCTGTCGCCGGTGCTCGCCGGCGAGCAGACGCTCGAAGAAATCGTGCTGAACGACTGGTCTTGGTACGAAGAGAACCGCATCACGCTGCACGCCGGCTGGACCGTCACCGAGGTGGACCGGGTTCGCCGTGTGGTGCATGCGCAAAACGCCGCTGGCGAAACCCTGAGCGCCGAATACGACCGGCTCATCATGGCGACCGGCTCGAACCCGTTCATCCTGCCGATTCCCGGCAAGGATTTGCAGGGCGTGCTGGCGTACCGCGACATTGCCGACACGCAGGCCATGATCGACGCCGCGCTGCTCTACAAGCATGCGGTCGTCATCGGCGGCGGCCTGCTTGGCCTGGAAGCGGCGAACGGCCTGATGAAGCGCGGCATGCAGGTCACGGTGGTGCATGTCATGCCGACGCTGATGGAGCGCCAGCTCGACGAAGCCGCCGGCAAGCTGCTGCAAAAGTCGCTCGTCGAGCGCGGCATGAAGTTTTTAATCGGCGCACAGACCCAGGAACTCGTCGGCGATCAGGACGGCGGCAAGGGCGGCCGCGTCAAGTCGGTCAAATTCAAGGACGGCACCGAAGTGCAAGCCGACCTGGTCTGCATGGCCGTCGGCATCCGGCCCAACACCACGCTGGCCGAGAAAATGCGGCTGCATGTGAATCGCGGCATCGTCGTCAGCGACACGCTGCAGACCACAACTGACGCGCGCATCTACGCCGTCGGCGAATGCGCCGCGCACCGTGGCATCGCCTACGGCCTGGTCGCGCCGCTGTTCGAGCAGGGCAAGGTGCTGGCGAACCACCTAGCGCAGTTCGGCATCGGCCGCTACACCGGCTCGCTGACCTCGACCAAGCTGAAAGTCACCGGCATCGACCTGTTCAGCGCGGGCGACTTCTCGGGCGGCGAAGGCACCGAGGAAATCATCATGAGCGACCCGTTCGGCGGCGTGTACAAAAAACTTGTCATCAAGGACGACAAGCTGATCGGCGCGTGCCTTTATGGCGACACCGTCGATGGCAGCTACTACTTCAAGCTGCTGCGCGACGGCCGCAATGTCGGCGAGATCCGCGACAAGCTGATGTTCGGCGAGTCCAACATCGGCGACGTCGGCCATGAGGGCCACAGCAAGGCCGCCACGATGTCGGACGACGCCGAAGTCTGCGGCTGCAACGGCGTGAATAAGGGAACGATCTGCAAGGCGATCAAGGACAAGGGCCTGTTCACGCTCGACGAGGTGCGCAAGCACACCAAGGCCAGCGCGTCGTGCGGCTCGTGCACCGGGCTGGTCGAGCAGATTTTGATGTTCACCGCCGGCGGCGACTATTCGGCGACGCCCAAGCTCAAAGCGATGTGCGGCTGCACCGACCACGGCCACCAGGCGGTGCGCGACGCGATCCGCGCCGAAAAGCTCTTGACCATCGCCGACGTTTACCGCTCCATGGGCTGGCGTACGCCCAACGGCTGCGCCAGCTGCCGCCCGGCGGTGAATTACTACCTCATCAGCAGCTGGCCGAAAGTGGCGAAAGACGACCCGCAAAGCCGCTACATCAACGAGCGCAGCCATGCCAACATCCAGCGCGACGGCACCTACAGCGTGATTCCGCGCATGTGGGGCGGGCACACCACGCCCGACGAGCTGCGCCGTATCGCCAACGCCGCCGACAAGTACAAGATTCCGACCGTGAAGGTTACCGGCGGCCAGCGCATCGACCTGCTCGGCGTGAAAAAGGAAGACCTGCAAAACGTCTGGCGCGACATCGGCATGCCCACCGGCCTGGCCTATGCCAAGGCGCTGCGAACGGTGAAAACCTGCGTCGGCAGCGAATGGTGCCGCTTCGGCACGCAGGACAGCACGCAGATGGGCAAAGACCTCGAACATGCGCTGTGGGCGATGTATTCGCCGCACAAGGTCAAGCTCGCCGTCAGCGGCTGCCCGCGCAACTGCGCCGAAGCCGGCATCAAGGACGTCGGGGTGATCGGCGTCGAGTCAGGTTGGGAGCTTTATGTCGGCGGCAACGGCGGCATCAAGACCGAAGTGGCGCAGTTCCTAGTGAAGGTTAAAACCGCCGAGGAAGTGATGGAGCACGCCGGCGCCTTTTTGCAGCTCTACCGCGAGGAAGGCTGGTATCTGGAACGCACGGTGCACTACATCCACCGCGTCGGCCTGGAGCATGTGAAAAAGCATGTGCTGGGCGACGCCGAAGGCCGCAAGGCGCTGTGGGAGCGGCTGCAGTTCAGCCTCGACGGCGCGCCTGACCCGTGGTTCGAGCAAAAGGACGCCGCCGTCGATACGCGGCAGTTCGAGGCCATACCCGCATGACCGGCATGACTGGCATGAGCCGAGCACCACTGCGCGCCGCGGCCGAACACAGGCTGCTCAACGCGCCTGCCGGCGGCCTGCTCAAACGCCGGGTGTTTTGCGGTTTTGCGCTGACAGCGGCCACCACCGCCTTGCATGCGCAAGTCGCCAATATCGGCGACGCCATCAACAACGCGGGCCGCCAGCGCATGCTGTCGCAGCGCATGGCCAAGTTTTACTTGGCCGGCAACTGGA
>CAXSGT010000032.1:0-21250 GCA_964236835.1 uncultured Polaromonas sp. | reverse complement strand
CTCCTTCTGCTTACGCAGTTTTTAGTGTGTTGCATCGACCGGTTGAATCCGCCGTGGCAGGTGGATTTTCATGCCTATGCCAAAGCGACGGAACGGCAACGACTCGTCCGGATGAGGCGGCGTTGGCACAGCCAGTGTGATCCCGACCTGTTCGCCATCCCAGGCTGCCCAGCGGGACCATCAAGATGGCGCCGCGTGATGCTCACGCATGATCGAAGCCGCCGCCAGAACAATCAATGCGGCCAAGGCGATCATATGTTGCCTGGTGCCGCTTTCAAACACAGAAAAGATTACAGCGCAATACAGCATTGGATAGACCAGCGGCAATAACTTTTCCTGTTCGGAAAATTCCATACGCCGGCGCCTGAACAAATAAGAACGGGCACTCCAAGAAACGACAAGCACCCAGAACAGCCAAGAAATCCATTCCGCAATTTCAAAGGTAAGAATTCTTGCCGATGTGCCTTCCGAGTAGGAGTCGGCATCGTTCTTTCCTTCCCCTCGCAAGATTCCCCAGTACGCGCCGTAGTTGTCATCCTGCAATAATATTATTAGCTTTTTAACCGCTAGCTGCGCAAACCCGGTCGGATGCTCGCGAATCCATTTTTTTCCAAGTTCGAATCCGATCCGATTCTGATCAAGTTCCGACAGACTCTTCAGCGAAACTTCACCTTGCGCCAGAAAGCTGCCGGTTGCCACGGGATTATTCGCCCGATAAAAAACGCTCCCGCCATTAGTGGCGATACCGCAAAATTCTTGCTTGAAAATAATGCAATTTCGAACTTGCCATGGCAAAAGGCACAGCACCGTAAATATGATGACCAAGGCGGACCGCAATAAATAACGACGCGGGCCTAATTGCCGATAGGCGTAACGGTAGGCAATTGGAACCGTTGCAGCGAACAGCAGCAATCCAGGCTGCGCGAGCCCGGCGATACCATAAGCAATTCCCGCTGCAATAGACCAGGCCCAGGCGTTGCGATCCGGTGCCTTGAACGCTTTTACGCACAGCGCCGTGCCTGCAATCAGCATTGCGACCGTCAGATTTTCCTTTGATGCCAGCCCTGACGAAAGCAGCCTGCTTGGCCAGAGCGAAAAAAGAATTGACGCCAGTAATCCGGTCGAAGCGCCGGACAAACTTTTTCCAAGCTGCCATGTAGCGTAGCAACCGATAACATACAACCCTATATTGGCCAGCAATAACGCATAAAAACCGGCGCCGAAGACTGCGACGAATGGTGCGAGATAAAGCGGTAACCCAGGCGGCCAATGCGCCAGAAATCCTGAGTTATCGATATAGGGTTCGCCGTTGGCAAGTTTTTCCGCCAAGTACATATACACGGCGGGGTCGGATGTCAATTGCGGGTGCGTGCCGGCCGCCACGCATAACTGGAGCAGAATTCCGAAGCTCAGGATGGAACCAATGGTCAACCTATTCGGCAGGCTCGCTACTCTTTTACCTGCAAGTCGTGCGACCGGTCCGCTTAACAGCATCGCAAGCGCAATTCCGGACAATACGAATGTAACTTTTGCAATCCAGCCAGCACCCTCCCAAGGCACACGCGAATAGGGCGCAACGGCTATTGAAAATACCAAGAGCGAAACAAATATACCCAACTCGATTTTCGTTAAAGCACGCCACCACTTCGGAAGCAGCAATAACATCGTAGTCATGGCATGCTCTTAACGTCAGGCATTATGGCGTTGCCGGAATCGGGCTTCATTGCTGCAGGACTAGCGGGTTGAATATTTGCAAGCCGCCTTTCTCCCATGCTTGCCGGCAAGTACGCATTTAAAAAGTATAGCGGACGCTTTTTTGTTTCATTAAACATTCTGCCCAAGTACTCGCCGAGGATTCCAATGAATGCCAATTGAATACCGCCTAATAACATAACGGAAACGATAAGTGTCGGAAAGCCTTGAACTGGGTCGCCAAAACGGATTGTTTTGTAAATTACCCAACATGCATAAAAAAGCGCCCAACCAGCGATAAATGTTCCGATGTATGTGGCAAATTTCAGGGGAAGCGTAGTAAACGATGTAATACCTTCGATCGCAAAGTTCCAGAGTTTCCAGTAATTAAACTTGCTTACTCCAGCAAAGCGTGAGTCTCGCCTATATATCACTGCAACTTGTGGAAACCCGATCCATGCAAACAGCCCCTTCATGAATCTGTGATGTTCGCGCAGTGAATTGAGTGCCATGACAGCACGGCGGCTCAAGAGTCGAAAGTCCCCAGTATCAGCAGGAATTTGAACTCGACTTATTCTTCGAATCAATCGATAAAATACGTGCGCAGTAAATTTTTTAAAAGGTGATTCGCCGTCCCGAACGGAACGTTGGGCGTAAACCATATCGTGCCCGGCTTGCCACTGGTGCACCAACTCAGGAATTAATTCTGGAGGATCTTGAAGATCGGCATCGATTATAATGACTGCATCGCCCAATGCGTGGTCGAACCCTGCGGTCATCGCGGCTTCCTTGCCGAAATTTCGACTTAAATCAATTACCGTTACCCTAGTGTCGGATGCTGCCAAGGCATGAATAATATTAATGGTGCCGTCACGACTTCCGTCGTTGACATATATTATTTCCGCATCCAGTGAGAGCGTATCAAGAACTGCGGTCAATCGTCGATGAAACTCTTCCAGTACCGGTTCCTCGTTGTACGCGGGTACAATTATGGACAGAATACTATCGGGTTCTGACCGGTAGTTGTGAATTAATGTCATCCGATCCTTAGACAAAAATAGTCTTAAAAGTTGCAAATTAGAACGCCAACCATGGTGAATTTCAGACGTTATTGCTATCACATTCCAATTAAATTATGCAATTTATCCATTGAAGCGATTGGAAATCAGTAGCATAGTTTTTATAGTCCTATAAAAATCCTCATAAACTGCGTAGGCATCCTCAGGAGACTCACACTGCTTACCCTTTGCGGCTTTCCGGTTTCCAACTACTACAGCAAGGTCAAGCTGGCGCTGCTTGAAAAGGGCGTGCCTTTCGTTGAAGAGCCTGTCCCCGCGATGAGCGCCGATGAGGCGGTGCTGGCGGATTCGCCCCTGGGCAAGATTCCGTTTATCCGCACGCCGCAGGGCGGGCTGTGCGAAAGCCAGGCGATTATGGAGTACATCGAGGCGGCCTATCCAGAGCCGCCGCTGTTGCCGCCCGACGCGTTTGCCGCGGCCAAGGTGCGCGAATTGATCGCTTTTATCGACCTGCATCTGGAGCTGGTGGCGCGCGAGTTGTATTTGCAGGCTTTTTTTGGCGGCACGGTCAGCGATTCGGCCAGAGCCAGGGTTCGCAGACAGCTGGAAAAAAACATCGTTGGCTTCAAGCGGCTGGTGAAGTTTTCACCGTATGCCGCGGGCGCCACGTTCACCCAGGCGGACTGCGCCGCTTTCGCCAGCCTGCCGCTGGTCGGCATGGCCACCAAGTCCGTGTTCGGCGAAGACTTGCTGCTGGCGGCAGGCGTCGATTACAAGCCCTACATCAAGCTGATCGCCGAGCGGCCAGCGGCGCAAAAGGTCGTGTCCGACCGCAAGGCGGCATTGGCAAAGGTCTAGGCGCCATGCAGCGCAGGCAGTCTATCGGCACTCTGCTAACAAGCCTGCTGGCAGCGTGCAACGATGCGCCGGGCGAATTGTCGCAAGATGCGGCACAGGACCGGCTGCCTGGCACTTGGCTGCGGGAATTCGAGGAAAAAGGCGTTCGCGTCAGACGCGTCCTGGTGCTCGAGGCCGACGGCAAGTTCCGCGAGCTGGTGCGCATCACCGATGCCGGCGGCTCCGTCACCGAGCAAACACATGCGGGCTCATGGCTCTACGACGGCACCAACCTCAAGCGCAAGTACACCCTGATGAACGGCAGGCCACCCTCGGCGCCGACCGTTCCTTTCGCTGCCTTCGAGCTGAAATTCCCTTCGAGGAACGAATTCATCGGCATCGACAATATCCACAGGCGCGAAGTACGCTACCAGCGGGTGCAGCCCGAAACATTGCCTTAGGCAAGGGCTGCCCGCGCGAATGCTGGCAAGGCTCAGGCCGACTGCAAATTGGCCTTGAGGAAAGCCACCGTGCGCTCCCACGCCAGCTTGGCGGCCACCGCGTCGTAGCGCGGCGTGGTGTCGTTGTTAAAGCCGTGTTGCGTTCCCGAATATTGATAAACCGTGAATTTCACGCCGGCGTTCTTCAGTGCCGCCTCATAGGCCGGCCAGGCGGCGTTGATGCGCTCATCGACGGCGGCCAGATGCACCAGCAGCGGCGCCTTGACTTTCACAGCTTCCGCCGGCGCCGGCACGTTGCCGTAAAAAGGAACGGCGGCGTTCAAATCGGGCAGGCGCGTCGCCAGCAGGTGAACGATGCCGCCGCCGTAGCAAAAGCCGACCGCGCCCAGCTTGCCGGACGCATCGCTGCGCGATTTAAGCCAATTCGCCGCGGCGACGAAGTCCTCGCGCGTTTTGGCCTGGTCGAGCGTGCCGAAAGCCGCGACGGCCTTCTCCTCGTCGCCGGGGTAGCCGCCGAGCGGCGTCAGCGCATCGGGCGCGAAAGCCATGAAGCCGTCGAGCGCCAGGCGGCGCGTGATGTCCTCGATGTGTGGATTCAAGCCGCGGTTTTCATGAATCACCAGGATGGCGGGCAGCTTCGCCGCGCCGGCGCCGGCGGGCCGCGCCAGATAGCCCTTGACGCTGCCAGTGCCGGCGGGCGACGGGTAATTGACATATTCGGTTTTCAGCCGCGCATCGTCTTTGGGCACCTGCTGGCCAGCGGCAAAGTCGGGGCTCAGTGCCGCGAGCAGCCCGGCGGCTGTGACACCCGCCTTGGCGAACTTCTGCGCCTGCGCCAGAAAGCCGCGCCGGTCCAGATTGCCATGGACATAGGCGTCGAAAAGTATCAGGAGTTCCTGGTCGAAATCCTGCGCGGTCAGTCGAGTCGGCATGGTCGGTCCTTTTAAAAAATTCAAGCATACGTTACTGGCGAAGGTTGCGCCCAATCGCATTGGCCGCGGCCCTAAGAAGCTGCGCCAGCGATCGACACGATGCGCTTTTGTCCTACGACCGCCGCGTCAACGCTCGACAGTCATTATTCGTTGAGAAAAGCCAAATCTTTCAACTTTTCTTTGGAGACATCGCATGCTGAAAAAAATCCTGCTCGCTGGCTTGATCGCCGCTTCGTTCGCCTCGGCGCCGCTGGCCGCATTCGCCCGGCCCGTCGTCGTCACCGTGGCGCCGCCGGCGCCGCGCCAGGAAGCGATCCCCGCACCGCGCCGCGGTTTTGAATGGGCGCCGGGCCATTGGGAATGGCGTCAGCAGCGCCATGCCTGGGTTCCCGGGCACTGGATGCGCGCGCGTCCCGGCTATGCCTATCAATCGCCGCGCTGGATGCAAAACAACGGCCGCTGGGAAATGCGCCAAGGCGGCTGGGCGCGCGGCATGCGCGACCGCGACGGCGACGGCGTTTCCAACCGCATGGACCGCAGGCCCAATAATCCGAACCGCAACTGACGCGCCGAACACTGTGTTAGGCAAGCCCGGCTTGGCGCTTTTAGCTCGCCAGGCCGGGCTTGCCTTTTGTAGCTTGCGCAATCGCTATTTCGCCAGGAACGCATCGAGCGCCGCGCGGCCGATCGCTGGGTCATCAGTAAAGAAGCCATCGATGCCGGCGCGCAAAAAAATTGTCATTTCGGCGGCAAGGTCGCCGCGCTCGGTCTGCGAACCGGCATTGCCGCGGCGCAGTTCCGCCGGCAGGAACGGGTTCTCCGGCCGAAAGGTATAGGGGTGGACGACCAGGCCGGCCGCATGGGCATCAGCCACCAGCGACGTCGGCGCGCCGAGCGTGTTTTGCGCGGTGCGCGGAATCACCATGCTTTTGTCGGGACCGACGCCGTTGGCATAGCTGGCAATGTCGCGCAGGCCGGCGGCCGTGCTGATGTCGGCATAGGTGCGCGCGTCGCCCGCAAGCCGGAAATCTTCGGGCTTTCCGCTGGCCGACAGCAGCTGGACGATCCGCACATCGGTCAGTTTGCGTATTTCCTTCAAGTTGGCGACTTCGAACGACTGGATGAACACCGGCGCCGCCTTGCCGCGATAGCCGTTGCTGTCGAGCGCATCGACCAGGCGTTTTTCCAGCGGCAGGTTGATCGATTTGAAGTAGCTCGGGTGTTTCGTTTCCGGGTAGATCGCAATCGTGCGGCCGGTCTCCGCCGCCCTGGCCCGCGCCAAATCCATCACGGCCTGGAACGTCGGCACCATGAAGTGGCCGTCGAACACGGTGTTGCCTGGCCGATTCAGCGGAATGCGCTCCCTGGCGCGAAGCGTCTGCAGCTCGGCCAGTGTGAAGTCCTCGGTGAACCAGCCGGTGATGCTCACGTTGTCGATGATTTTGATCGCCTTGCGACCAGCGAACTCGGGCTTGTCGGCGACATTGGTCGTTCCCGAGATTTCATTTTCATGGCGCGCGACCAGCACGCCGTCGCGGGTCGCGACCAGGTCGGGTTCGATGACATCGGCGCCGTCGTCGATCGCCTTGCTATAGGACTCGATCGTGTGTTCGGGGCGCAGCGCGCTGGCGCCGCGATGGCCAATCACGAGCTTGTCGGGCAAGGGCTTGATGACCAGCCGGGCAGCTTCGCCGCTTCCGCAGGCGGACAGACTGGCGGCGAAGGTGAGAGCTGCGACCATGGCCAAAGATCTTTTCATGAAATTTCCTGATTGTTGACCAGGTTGCCAGCGTAGGGGGTGATCTGTGACAAAGGCGTTAAGGATCGGAAAGCACGGTGGCAGGCCGCTACGATGGCCGCTTTCAATCCAGCATTTCCGGAAGCATTCATGGCCAAACTCGGCAACGACAATACCTCCTCGGTCGCCCTGTACTGGGATTTTGAAAATCTGCACGCCAGCCTGTGCGAAGCGCGGCAGGAGGGCGGCTACGCCAACCAGGACAAGCGCTTTCGGGTGCAGGAGCCGCTGATCGACATTCAGGCGGTGATCGAGCTGGCCGCGTCGCTCGGCCCGGTCGCGATCAACCGCGCCTACTGCAACTGGCAGTATTTCGGCCGCTACCGCGATGCGCTGCTGCAAGGCGCGGTCGAGCTGGTCCAGCTCTTTCCGCCGGGCGGCTCGGCGAAGAACGGCGCCGACATCAGGCTGTGCCTCGACGCGATGGAAGACATCGGCCGCTTCGAGCACGTCGGCACGGTCGTCATTGTCAGCGGCGACAGCGACTTCATGCCGCTGGCGCAGAAAGTCAGGGCCGCGGGGCGCCGCGTGGTCGGCATTGGATGCGAGCAGAACACGAACCGCCATTGGGCCAGGAGCTGCAACGAATTTCGTTATTACGAAATCATTGCCGCAAGCGCGGATCAAGATCCAGCTTCACCGGCTTACCCAGGTCACTCCGCGTAGTCATTGCAAGCCGATTAGGCAGCCGATATCATCGCGCAGCAAGGATAAAGCCAGTGTCATGGTCCGGTTGCGCTGATATGCGCCGCAAGGAAAAGGCTTGTCAGGTGCGCGTCAAAAGTAAAAGCGCTCATTTGCTATAAAAAATATAGCAAGATACGCCGCTAGCGTATGCGCTATAGGCTGATTTCATTGTAAATCAGCCTATGCGTTGAATGGGACGGCACGGGGCGTCCAGCCGCGATGGAATTTGCGATTGTGCAATCAGGGAGACTGTGCGATGAATCCATCGAAACACCAGGTGTTCGCCTTGACCAAGATATCGTGTCCACGAAGCAATCGCCCGGTTCTTCGCCCGCGCCTGTTCCAACGTCTAGACAATCTCCGGAACGCGCCGGTTATCTGGATCGCAGCTCCGCCGGGCGCTGGCAAGACCACCCTGATCAGCAGCTATCTTGCCGAGCGCGGCCTTGCCAGCCTCTGGCTTCAGCTCGACGCCGACGACGCCAATGTCGCCACCTTTTTTTACTACCTCGGCCTTGCCGTCCAGCAGGCCGCGCATGACGATCTGGCGTTGCCTTCGCTGACGCCGGAGTACCTGCCGGGCCTCATGAGTTTTACCCGCCTTTACGCGCAAACCATCGCCGCGGCCATCGCGCCGCAGGCAATGATCGTGCTTGACGACTACGAACAGGTGCCGGCCCACGCTCAGCTCCACGACGTCGTCCGGGAACTGGCTTCCGCGCTGCCGCAGGGCTTGAGCCTGGTCGTCCTGAGCCGAACCGACCCGCCACCGGCTTATGCCCGCCTACGCCTGCATCAAGAACTCGTGGTGCTGGACGCGCTGGATCTGGACCTTACGCGGGACGAAGCTTTTTCTCTTGCGACGGCGCGCGAAGGTCATCCACGCCTTCCCTCGGATTCCGCGCGAATCGAACATCTGTTCCTCGAAACCCAGGGATGGGTCGCGGGTTTCACGCTGTTGCTCGCAGAAGGCGGCGAGCCGGGCCGGCCGGGCTTGACCGGAAAGACCCAGCAATTGCTATTCGATTATTTCGTCAACGAGTTTTTCGGGCGCTTCGACCCGCCGATGCAGAAGGCGTTGTTGCGTACTGCTCTTTTGCCGGCGATGACAATCAACGATGCGGAGCGAATGTCCGCCGATCCGGCGGTCGGACGGGTGCTGGCTGAGCTGCACCGGCAGAATTGCTTCGTCGTCCAGCGCGGCCAAGCCAGCCCCACTTACGAGTATCACGCGCTGTTTCGCGCGTTTCTGTTTAACCGCGCCGAAGCACTCATCCCCGCCGACGAGTGGCGCATGTTGCAGCGCCGCGCAGCGGACGTGCTGGCGGAGACCAAGCAAGCGGATGCGGCGGCGGGCCTGTACCGGGCGGCGGAAGACTGGAAAGGACTGTCGGCCCTAGCGCTGCGCGAGGCGCCGGCGCTCGTTGCAGCGGGGCGCCACCGCACCCTGGAACACTGGCTGGGCGATCTTCCGGGCGACACTTTCCGACAGTCTCCCTGGCTCTACTATTGGCAAGCCACGGCGAGACTGCCCTTCGACCCGGTGGCGGCGCGGGGAATTTTCGAGCAAGCCTACGCGGGTTTCCAGGGTCAGGACGATGCGATAGGTCTTTACTCCACCTGGGCAGGGGCGATGGAAAGCTTCTTCTTCGAATCGCGTGATTTCGCCCCTGCCGACCGTTGGATCGCCGAATTCCGGCATTTGCGCAAGCGCCATCGCGAGTTCCCGTCCCCGGCGGTGGAGCTGCGCACCTATTGGGCTATGGGCACGTTGCTGCATCGCCAGCCCCACCATCCGCTATTGCCCGGGTGGTCGAAGCGCGCGCAGGCCCTGCTGGACTCCTCCGACCGCGACCTGTCGGTCCTGCTTGGCGGGTATCTAGTCATCTGGTTTCTGTGGCGAGGCCAGACGCCCGAGGCCCAGGGTGTCATCGAGCGCATCGTCCCGTGGCTAGAGCCGAACATATCCCCTATGGTATTGATCCTGTGGTGCTGCGCTGTGGCCTTATATCACTCTGTGCAAGGCGAGACCGAGGGCTGCCGCAAGTCTGTGGAAGAAGGCCTCGGCCTGGCGCAGCGCACCGGGCTGCAGGCATTCGATTTCCTGCTCTCCGCGCAGATGGCCCGATGCTGCCTAGTGGCGGGCGACCCGCGGGAAGCGGAAGTCTGGGCCGCCGAGATGGCCAGAACGATGCGCAGCCACAGCCACGTCAACGGCGCCTTCTATCGCCATTTGCGGTGCAACGCGGCCGTCCAGCGTGCCGACTGGCAACAGGCGCTCGAGCACGCGCGTAGCGGTATGGCAATGGCGCTGGAATCGGGTGTTCCATTCGTCGAAGCCCACTGCCATATCGATCTCGCGCGGTCTCTGCTCGGGTGCGGTGATGACACCGAATGGGTCATGCACATCGATGCCGCGCGCACCATCGGGCAGGCGATGGGCAGCCGCGTGGTGGACTACCTTTGCCTCGAAGCCGAGGCCTCGGCAGCCTTCAGGCATGGGAGGCAAGTGCTGGGGCTGGATCGCCTTGCCAAAGCTCTTGCCTCGAGCCGTGCAATGGATGGGGCAACCTGGCTGATGGCTGGTCCCCAGGCCAGTGCCCGGCTTTACGACCATGCGCTTGCAGCCGGTATCGAAGTCGATCATGTGCGGCGCCTGATCCGCCGCCACCGGCTCATGCCGCCCGAGCCGGCCGCGGCGCCTGAATCCTGGCCCTGGCCCATCCGAATCCACACCCTGGGCCGTTTCGAAATTCTGTGTGACGACCAGCCCTTGCTCTCCCCGGGCAAAGCCCAGCGAAAACCCATGGAACTGCTCAAGTGCCTGTGCGCCTTCGGTGGGCGCGCCGTCAATCAGGACCGAGTAACCGACGCTCTTTGGCCGGACAGCGATGGCGACGCCGCCGACCAGGCCCTGCGAACGACGCTGCATCGCCTGCGAAAACTGCTTCGTTACGAGCGGGCAGTGCATCTGGAAGACCGGCATTTGCATCTGGATCCACGTTACTTGTGGGTAGATTGCCTGGCGTTCGACAGCGCTGCCCACCAGCCGACCATGGACGAGCGAACCTGCCTGCGGCGCGCATTGAGCTGCTACCGCGGCGCTTTTCTAGAGGGTGAATCGGCGTCCTGGGCGCAGGCCTGCCGCGAGCGCCTGCACGCCCACTACATGAGCATGGCCGAACGCCTAGGCACGCTGCTCGAAGAGGCTGGCGACTGGCCCGGCGCAGTGGATTGCTACCTGCGGGCTATCGAAGTCGAGCCTGTAGCGGAGAGCTTCTACCGGCGGTTGATGAACGTTTACGCGTCGCTCGGCCGGCGACCCGAAGCGCTGACCGTCTATCAACGCTGCCGGCTGTCGGTGCTGGCCCGGCTCGGCGTCAGTCCCACACAGGAGACGCAGGCGCTTTATCGGGAATTGGCCGATCGCTGATTCGCTGAATTTCAGTCCCGGAGTTTTCTCGTTCCCTTATGCCCGATATTCAATCCGTACCTAATCTGTAACGCCTGCCGTCGTAGCCTCATTGTGTCGACGGGATTTCCCCAAAGTCGGCAATAACTGATAGGAACGGAAATCATGACTGCAATACTGAAGAAAGTAACAAGGCCTCCTTTTATCCCCAATTTCGACGAATTTTCAGCGGGCCATTCCTGGATAGGACAAAAAACCGGCAAAGTTCAGCAAGTTCAAGGCGGCTATGTGCAACAGTTTCAGGGCGCCACAGCTTATGGCCGCCTTTTCGGAGAACCGATGGAGGTGCACGGTGCTATCCTGGACAAGTACATTGAATGGAATGGGCCTGAGGGCTTTTTGGGCTTTCCTACGACGAATGAGACCGGCGCTTCCGACGGAAAAGGACGGTTCAATCACTTTGAGAATGGTTCGATCTATTGGCATCCTTCCATCGGAGCGTTCGAGGTGCATGGTGCTATCCGGGACAAGTACATTCAATTGAAGGGGCCCGGGGGTTTCTTGGGCTTTCCTACGACGAATGAGACCGGCGCTTCCGACGGAAAAGGGCGGTTCAATCACTTTGAGAATGGTTCGATCTATTGGCATCCTTCCATCGGAGCGTTCGAGGTGCATGGCGCAGTCCGGGACAAGTGGGCGTCCATGGGTTGGGAGAAAGGATGGTTGGGATACCCGAAATCAGATGAAACTTCATTTACCGAGGCAGACGGTCGCATCTCATTATTCGAATATGGCGCGATCTACTGGTGGCCCGACACCGGGCCGCTTGCCCTCAACGATATCGTGGTGCAGTACACCGGATTGCATTGCTTCGGTGAAACAGACTTTGATCATGGGAGCTCCGATGATGAGCCATACGCCACGATCGGCGTAGCAGGGCCTGACGGTACCAGGGGGACATTCCGCTCTCAAATCTACGAAGGTGTAGATGCTGGCGAGGGGCGTTTCGAAATGATCGAGATATACCGAGGAAAGCCGCGCGGCCTCGTGATCAACACGATACTTCAGGAACACAGTGGCGGCGATACCGAAGCATCACGAGCGGCTATGAACCAGGCAGTTGACAAAGGAGGCGCGGCTATCTCTGCGGCAGCAACGCTCATTCCCTACGTAGGGCCGGTACTTGGCCCCCTCACATCACTCGGCATTCAATTGGCCAAGAAAGATATCGTTGAACTGCTGAACTCGTTTGTCGAACATACCCTCGGATTCGCCGACAGGCCGCTCGGCACGGATGTTAAAGATCTCACCCCGAAGCAGATGGTTATTCTTGCCACTCGTCCCGAGGGACATGCGCAGTTCAATGAAATTCCTTGGAGATTTGAAACATCGTTGCTTGAGCGTTTCGGGGCGTCATACAAAGTTTATTTCGACATATTCTCCGCTTGACGCATTGTCGATTGGCGGCCGGCAACAGTGCAGCCGCGTCGCCAATTCAAATCTAAACTGACAAGGAGTTTCACCATGAACGAGACATTGAATGGCAAATGGTCGTACCGCAGTTTCCGCCACGACCCGATTGTGCTGAAGGACGGCCAGATCCAGGGCAGTCCCGAGCTGGCAATACCCTGGTCTCCTCCGGGTGTATTAGAGGTCACCACCGATGCGAGGGGTGAAGTAACCGGGACACTGACTTTCGCGCCGGACGTGACCCTGAAGGTCACGGGAAATATCATTCCCGCTGCTGATAAATGTCCTGCATCGGTCGAATTGACTGGAAAGGGACTTTCCTCGGTGAACAGGATCAAAGGCTACTTCGTCCCCGGAAGTGATCACGTCGTCGGCACGATCATGGTCGTTGCCAACGACCTCTCGAGGCAACCCAACGGTACTTTGGGGCCTTTCGTGCTGTTTCCAATGAAAGCGTAAACCGGTCACTGCAACCGCCCGATCCGCACAAAAGCCAGCACACCCCTGGCTTGGGCAAAGAAAGAAATTTTGCATTCGAGAACCGGAGATTGAAATGACAAATATCATCACCATTGCCAGCCGCGGCAAATCCATGACGGCAGAGTTGTACCCTTCGGCCAGGCAAACGGCGAATGGCCTGATCGTCATTGCGTACGGTAGCGACGGATTGACCGACGAGCTCAGCGGACCGTGGGCTACGATGATCCGCGGATACGCCAATTCGCTTGCAGGAAAAGGCTTCACCGCCCTGATTCCGGATTATCTTGCGGTCACCCCAAATGTTCACCCTGGGCCCGGGGTCTTTGACATGATTCCGCACTGTCACGATGACTGGCAGGGCGCGATCTCGGACGCAATTGATCATGCAACGACCCTTCCGACGATCGACCCAAACCGCATTGGTCTGCTGGGGTTTTCTCTGGGTGGCTACCTGTGCCTGCGACTGCGGGAGAAAGCGAAGGTATTGGTCGAGTTCTTCGCTCCGGTGCTTGACGGAATCGGGCCACGTGGCAATCTGACGCATGCCCAAATCCACCACGGCGATGCGGACCACGTACCTGGAACCGGGTTTCCAAACGCCGTGGTGATAGCCGATACCCTCAAGCATGAAGGCATATCGACGCAATTGTTTCCCTATGTCGGTGCAGGGCATGGCTTCATAGGCGTCGACCAGGCCAATACAAAGGCACGTGATCTTTCGATGGTTAGAACCCTGTCTTTTTTCCAGGCCCATCTCTAAATGAGCAGCGTCAAATCTGCAGCTGCCGAGCCAACAGCGCCGCCACATGAATCGCTTCGCGCTGCGCGCCGTCCCTGATCTGATGCCGGCAGCTGGTGCCGTCGGCGACCACGATGGCGCCGGGCTGCCGGCGAATGGCCGGCAGCAGGCTGAGTTCGGCCATCCGCATCGACACGTCGTAATGGCTGGCCTCGTAGCCGAAGCTGCCCGCCATGCCGCAGCAGCTCGACTCGATCAGCTCGGGCTTGGCGCCGGGGATCAGCCTGAGCACGCCCAGGATCGGGCTCACCGCGTCAAAGGCTTTCTGGTGGCAGTGGCCGTGCAGCAGGATCGGCTCGGCCACCGGTCCAAGCCTGGCCTTGAGCGCTTCGAGCCGACCCGCGGCGGCTTCCCGCGCCAGGAATTGCTCCAGCAGCAGCGCGTGGCGGCCGACGGTGTGCGCCGCATCGCCCAGGCCCATGACCAGCGCCTCGTCGCGCAGCGTCAGCAGGCACGACGGCTCCAGGCCGACGACGGCGATGCCTTTTTCGGCGAAGGGCAGCAACGCGGCAATCAGCTCGCTCGCCTTGGCCTTCGCCTGATCGACCATGCCGCTGGCCAGAAAGGTGCGGCCGCAGCACAGGCTTTTTCCGCCTGCTGTTTTTTTGGTGGCCACATGCACCGTGTAGCCGGCGACTTGCAGCACTTTTAATGCCGAGGCGGCGTTGTCCGGCTCGAAATAACCGTTGAAGGTGTCGACGAACAGCACCACCGGCCTGCGCGCCGCCAGCGCTTCTTCGCGGCTGGCGCCGGCCGCGCCGGAATTGAAGAAAGTGCGCGCCTGCCAGCGCGGCAGTGTGCGCTTCGCCGAAAAGCCGGTCATTTTCTCGCTCAGCGCCGCCAGGGCCGGCAGTGTGTCGCGCAGATTCAGCAGGGGCGCGAGCCGGGCGGCCCACGGGGCGTAGTCGGGCAAATGGGCGACCAGCCTGTCGCCGAGCGTGTAGCCGCGCGCCGCCTTGTAGTGGTGCAGGAACTCGACCTTCATTTTCGCCATGTCCACGCCGGTCGGGCAGTCGCGTTTGCAGCCCTTGCAGCCGACGCACAGGTCGAGCGCGCCTTTGACGGCGTCGAGCACGCCTTCCCCGGTCAATCCTTGAAGCTGGCCCGACAAAGCCAGCCGCAGCGTGTTCGCGCGGCCGCGCGTCAAATGCTTTTCATCGCGCGTCACCCGGTAGCTCGGGCACATCACACCGGCGTCGAACTTGCGGCAGTGGCCGTTGTTGTTGCACATCTCGACCGCCTTGGCAAAGCCCAGCGCCGGGTCGCCGCCGCTGCCCGGCGGGCTGGTCTGCTCGGTCACCGGGTCGTTCTGCACATTCCAGGCGCTCCAGTCGAGCGCGGTCTGGATCGGGATGACTTTGTACGCGGGCGGAAAACGCATCAGCCGGGTGTCGTCCATTTTCGGCGGATCGACGATGCGCTTCGGGCTGAGCAGACCGAGCGGATCGAGGTAATTCTTGATCCGCGCGAACGCGTCGTTGATTTTCGGGCCGAACTGCCAGGCGATCCATTCGCCGCGGCACAGGCCGTCGCCATGCTCGCCGCTGAAGGCGCCCTTGTAGCGGCGAACCAGGTCCGACGCTTCCTCGGCGATGGCGCGCATCCTGGGCGCGCCGCCGCGCCGCATGTCCAGGATGGGCCGGACGTGCAGCGTGCCGACCGACGCATGGGCGTACCAGGTGCCCTTGCTGCCGTATTTCCTGAAGACCTGGGTCAGCGCGTCGGTGTATTCGGCCAGGTGCACAAGCGGCACGGCGCAGTCCTCGATGAAGCTGACCGGCTTGCCGTCGCCCTTGAGGCTCATCATGATGTTCAGGCCCGCCTTGCGCACGTCCCACAGGTTTTTCTGCGGCGCGTCGTCGATCATTTCAACGACCGAGCCCGGCAGGCCGAGTTCGCCCATCAGCTCGGCCAGCTGCTTGATTTTCGGCGTGAGTTCAGTCTTGGAATTGCCCGAAAACTCGACCAGCAAAAGCGCTTCGGGGTCACCGATCAGCGCCGTCCGCACCGCTCTGGCAAACGCCGGATTTTGCAGCGACAGCCCGATCATCGTTCGATCGACCAGCTCGACCGCCGTCAGCGTGCCATCGCCGAGCTTTGCGATGTGCTGCGCCGAATCCATGGCTTTGTGAAAAGTCGGAAAGTTCACGACGCCCAGCACCTTGGCGCGCGGCAGTTCCGACAGCCGCAGCTTCAATGATTTCGTCAGCGCCAGCGTGCCTTCGCTGCCGACGAGCAGATGCGCCAGATTGACCGAGCCGTCGGCGGTGTAGGGTTTTTCGCTCTGGTTGTTGAAAATGTCGAGGTTGTAGCCGGCAACGCGGCGCAGCACCTTGGGCCAGCGCGCCTGCAGCTCGGGGCGAAGCTGGTCGGACAGCGCCTTGACATAGTCGCCCAGCCGGCGCGCCTCGCCGGTGGCCGATTCGTAGCGTCCTAGTTCGAGCAGGCTGCCCGAGGGCAGCCAGGCAGCGGCGCCCAGCACGTTATGCACCATGTTGCCGTAGGCGATGCTGCGACTGCCGCAGGAGTTGTTGCCGGCCATGCCGCCCAGCGTCGCCTGCGCGCTGGTCGAGACATCGACCGGATACCACAGGCCATGCGGTTTGAGCGCCGCATTCAGATGATCGAGCACGATGCCCGGCTCCACTTCGGCGGTGCGCGCGCCAGCATCGACCGCCAGGATATTGCGGACATGCTTGGAATGGTCGATGACGAGCCCCGCGCCGACGGTCTGGCCGCACTGGCTGGTGCCGGCCCCGCGCGCCACGATGGGCACCTGCAGGTCGCGACAGATATCGAGCGCGGTCTTCACGTCGGCCGCGTCGCGCGGCACGAACACGCCGACCGGCATGATCTGGTAGATCGACGCGTCGGTCGCGTAGCGGCCCCGGTCGGCGCCGGAGAACAGCGCCTCGCCACGGGTTTCCGACGCCAGCCGGGCGGCGAGGCGGCCGGCGACTTCGTTGCTGACGCGCGCCACGTCGTCGTAAGTCCTGGTACCGGCCTTGCGGCTGATTTCGAGGGGTGGGGATGTGTCCATCGTGGATTTCAGGACAAGCGGCCGGCCGCGCCGGCGCCGCCGGAGGCGTCGCGCAATTGCCGCAGCACCGTGTCGCGCTTGTGCGCCAGGTGCAGCGACATCACGGCGCGCATCGCCGCGGGATCGCGGGCGTCGAGCGCGGCAACCATCTGCTCGTGCTCATCGACGGCGTCACGCCACTTTTCGCTGTCCTGGTTGGAGCGAAAGCGCAGCGGCTGCAGCCGGGCGTTGACCCGCCGGTAGGTGGCGGTCAGCACCCGATTCTTGGCGGCGGCGTTGATGGCGCCATGGATCGCCGCGTTCAGCTGGTAGTAGCGGGGCAGGTCGCGGCGCGTGTACGCCGCGAGCATTTCAAAATGCAGCGCCTTGATCTCGGTGAGCTCCGCGTCGGTGATCCGTTCGGCCGCGAGCTCGCCCGACTGCGCTTCCAGGCCGGCCATCACCTCGAAGGTGTCGAGCACGTCGGCTTCGGTCAACTCGACCGCGATCGCGCCGCGATTGGGCAGCAGCTCGACCAGGCCTTCGGCGGCGAGCATCTTGATCGCCTCGCGCAGCGGCGTGCGCGAAACCTTGAGCACGTCGCTCAATTCGCGTTCATTGAGCTTGGCGCCGGGCGAAATGCGGCTTTCAACCAGCATCTGGCGCAGCCGATGCGCGACCTGCTCATGCAGCGCGGCGCGCGGGATCGGAATGATTTCGGCAGACATTCGGTAATTTTGTATGCAAAAATTGGCAAAGTCAAACCATGGATTTGGTTTAACTTGCGCAGATTTTCATTGACAAATGAATTTTGTATGCAAAAAATGATGTTTTAAGGAAAGCGATTCATGCTAACACTTGATTTTCATCCCACGGGGCGGCACTTCCTGCAAATCCCGGGGCCGTCGCCGGTGCCGGACCGCATCCTGCGCGCCATGAGCCTGCCGACCATCGACCACCGCGGCCCGGAGTTCGCCGCGCTGGGACTGAAGGTGTTGGCGGACATGAAGAAAATTTTTCAAACCCGGCAGCCGGTCATCATCTACCCGGCGTCGGGGACGGGCGCCTGGGAGGCGGCCCTCTGCAACACCCTCAGCCCAGGCGACCCGGTGCTGATGTACGAAACCGGCCACTTCGCCTCACTGTGGCAAAAGCTGGCCGCGCGGCTCGGGCTCAAAACCGAGGTCATCGGCGACGCGGAAGCCGACGTCTGGCGCCATGGGGTGCGGGCGGGCCTGATCGAGCAGCGCCTGAAGACCGACAGCGGGCACGCGATCAAGGCGGTTTGCGTGGTGCACAACGAAACCTCGACCGGCGTCACCAGCGACATCGCCGCGGTGCGCCGCGCCATCGACGCGGCGCGGCACCCGGCGCTGCTGCTGGTCGATACGATTTCGGGCCTGGCGTCCGCCGACTACCGGCATGACGAATGGGGCGTGGACGTGAGCATCAGCGGCTCGCAAAAGGGCTTGATGCTGCCGCCCGGCATCAGCTTCAACGCCGTCTCCGCCAAGGCGCTCGAAGCGAGCAGGAAAGCGACCCTGCCCAAAGCGTTCTGGGCCTGGGACGAGATCATCGAGATGAACCGGGGCGGCTACTGGCCCTCGACGCCGAACACCAATTTGCTGTATGCCCTGAGCGAAGCCTGCGACATGCTGCTGGCACACGGGCTCGAGGCGGTGTTCGCCCGCCACCAGCGCTGGGCCGCCGGCGTGCGCGCGGCCGTCAGGGCCTGGGGCCTGCGAATGCAGTGCGCCGACCCGGCGCTGTATTCGCCGGTGCTGACCGGCGTGATGATGCCGGGCGGCATCGACGCCGACGCGGTGCGAAAGATCATTTACGAGCGCTTCGACTGCTCGCTGGGAACCGGCCTGGGCAAGGTCAAGGGAAAAATGTTCCGCATTGGCCACCTGGGCGACTGCAATGACCTGACGCTCATGGCAGCGCTGAGCGGTTGCGAGATGGGGCTGAAGCTGGCGGGCGTCAGGCTGGCAGGCTCAGGCGTGCAGGCCGCGATGGATCACTTTTCAAGCCACGCCGCCGCCGTGCCCGGGCGCAAGGCCACTTGAGCGTCGCCACTATTAAATCAATAGCTGAAAAGCCATACTGCATAAGCGAAAAATGCCTATTTCATCCCTATTTGGAGAAAAAATCATGCAGCGCAGAAATTTCATTGCCCAGGCCGGCGCGGTGGCGGCTACCCTGGCCGCTCCCATGCTTCGCGCGCAGACCTTGCCGAGCGGCCCGGTCCGCATCATCGTCGGCTTCGCGCCCGGCGGCGGCACCGACATCCTGGCGCGCGTCATCGCGCAAAAGCTCGGCTTCATGTGGAGCCTGCCGGTGCTGGTCGAAAACAAGGCCGGCGCCGCCGGAATGATCGCCGCCGACTACGTCGCCAAGCAGCCGAGCGACGGCGCGACGCTTTTGATGGCGCACATCAACAGCCACGCCATCGCGCCGGCTCTGACGCCGAAGATGACCTACAACGTGGAAACCGACTTCACGCCGATCGTGCTGGTCGGCGTCACGCCCAATTTGCTGATCTGCAACGAGCAGCAGGCGGCGCGCACCGTCAAGGACGTGGTCGAGCTGTGCCGCAAAAACCCGGGCAAGATCAGTTTCGGCTCGGCCGGCAACGGCTCGGCGCAGCATCTGGCGCTGGAGATGTTCAAGCTGGCGGCGAAAATCGATGCCATCCATGTGCCGTACAAGGGCTCGGCCCCGATGCTGACCGATCTGATCGGCGGCCAGATCAACTACAGCTTCGACACCATGACGGCGGCAACGCCGCATGTCAAAAGCGGCAAGGCAATCGCGATCGCGCAGACGCGAACCAAGCGCGCCAAGGGCTACCCGAACGTGCCGACGATGGACGAGTCGGGCTTTCCGGGCTTCGAGGCGACGACCTGGTACGGCCTGGCCGGGCCCGGCAAGCTGCCTTCGGCTTACGCCAAGCGCATGAACGAGGACATCAACAAGGTGCTCCTGATGCCCGACGTGGCGGAAAAATTCGAGCAGTACGGCGCCGAGGACGGCGGCGGCTCGACCGAGAAATTCGCCGAATTCATCAAGGTCGAAGCGAAGAAATGGGCGAAGGTAGTGAAGGACGCCAAGGTGAAAGGCGACGCGTGAGTAATAGCTCCCCCCCGAAGCGGCCTACGGCCGCCTCCCCCTCAAGGGGGCGCCGCCTGCTGCCCGGCGAAGCCGGATCCTCGGCGGCTGCTTGTGAAGAATCTGTCCTATGAATCGGCCGCTGCCGCTGGCCGGCGTCCGCGTGCTCGACATCAGCCAGGTGATGGCCGGCCCGTATGCCTGCATGCTTCTGGCCGATCTGGGCGCCGATGTCGTCAAGATCGAGCCGCCCGGCGGCGGCGACCAGACGCGCGGCGCGATGGGCTTCAAGATGAAGGGCGATGACTCGCTGGGTTTTTTGAACATGAACCGCAACAAGCGCAGCGTCGCGCTGAACCTCAAATCCGACGCCGGGCGCGAACTGCTGCTGCGCATGGCGAAGGACGCCGACATCCTGATCGAGAACTACCGCCCCGGCGCGATGAAGCGCCTGGGCTTGGGCTACGAGGTGCTCAAGGAGGTCAATCCGCGCCTGATCTACACCAGTATTTCGGGCTTCGGCCAGACCGGCCCCTGGGCCGACCGGCCCGGCTTCGATTTGATGGCGCAGGCGATGTCGGGTGTGATGAGCGTCACCGGCTACCCCGGCGGGCCGCCGGTGAAGGCGGGCGTGCCGGTGGCCGACATCGGCTGCGCGCTGTTCGCCATCTACGGCACGCTGTCGGCCTATATCGGCGCCAAAACGACCGGCCTGGGCCAGTACATCGACGCCTCGCTGTTCGACTCGGCGCTGGCGTTTTCGGTCTGGGACATCTGCGACTACTGGGGAACCGGCAAGCCGCCCGAGCCGCTGGGAACGGCCAACAAGATGACCGCGCCCTACCAAGCGATGGCCGGCGCCGACGGCTATTTCGTGATGGGCGCCAACAACCAGAAGCTGTGGCTCAAACTGTGCGAGCTGATCGGCCGGCCGGAACTGGCGCAGGACGCGCGCTTTTCCACCATTGCCCTCAGGCTGGCGAACCGGGCCGCGCTGGAGGACGAGCTGGAGTGCAGCTTTCGCCAGCGGCCCAAGGACTACTGGGTCGAGACGCTGCTGGCGGCGGGGATTCCGGCCGGCCCCATCCTGACGTATCCAGAGGCCTTCGAGAGCGAACATGGCCGGGCGCGCGCGATGCGGATGGAAATCGACCATCCGGTCGAGGGCAAGGTGCCCAATATCGGCTTTGCCGTCAAGCTTTCGGGAACGCCGCAGCAAGTGCGCCGGTACCCGCCGCTGCTGGGCGAGCACACGGGCGAGGTACTCGCCGAACTCGGCATTGGCGCGGACGAGTTGGCCACGCTGCAAATCCGGGGAGCGTTTTCAGCATGAGCGAAGGCGCGGTTCACCTGAAGATCGAAGACGATGGCATCGCGCTGGTGCTGTTCGACCGTCCCAAAGCCCGCAACGCCATGACCTGGGCGATGTACAACCAGCTCGGCGATATCTGCGAGCAGCTGCAGTCCGATGCGTCGGTGCGGCTGGCGACGTTTCGCGGCGCCGGCGGCGAGGCGTTTGTCGCCGGCACCGAC
>CAXSGT010000031.1:0-21601 GCA_964236835.1 uncultured Polaromonas sp. | reverse complement strand
AGGCGCGGTCGAGCACGAGCGTGGCGCCGGCGGCGAAGCGCTCGGCCATCGCGCCGAGCCCGGCCTGCGCCGCGCCCAGCGGACTCGACGGCTCGCAAGCCCAGAGCAGATGCGCCCGGCCGGCGTCGGCGGCGAGCGCCAGGCGGTGCGCGCGCGCCGCCTGCGCATAGTCGCCGTAACCGTGCGGCGGCAGCCAAACCGCGCCGCTCGCGCCGCCCCGCCCCGCGCGCTGCGCCGTCAGCGCGGTGATGCGAAAGATGAACTCGCTGGCGCTGGCGGCGAGCGCGATGCGCCCGCAGTCGACGCCGTGAAAGTCGGCCAGCCGCCGGCGCAGGCTGCTGTAGCCGGCGTCGGGATAGCGGCCGGCGTCGGCCCGCCGGACGGCTGCCAGCGCCTGCGGGCACGGGCCGCGGGCGTTGCCATTGGCTGAAAAGTCATGCCGCGCCGCGCCGCGGCTGTCGGGCCCGCCGTGGCTGCGCGGCGCCGGCGGCGCAGCGGCGTCTGCCGGTAACTCATTCATGCTATTGAAAATATAGCTAAAACTGCAAGCGGGACAAGCGCAAAGAGCACTTTTGATGCATATTTTTGCGCCAGCGGCATATCGGCGGCCCGCGCCGCGCGGGCGCCGGCATTGAGCGTGTAGGCCCCCGGCTTGCCCAGACGGACGCCCAGCGCCAGCGCCATCGCCGCCATCGGCCAGCCGCTGTTGGGCGATGGCGTTTTCGCCGCCTCGCGCCGCAACGCGCCGAGGCAAAACCGGCCCGGCGCCACCGCCACCGCCATCAGCAGCAGCGCCGTCAGCCGCGCCGGCGGCCACGACAGCGCATCGTCGGCGCGCGCCGCCCATTTGCCGGCCCATTGCCAGTTCACGCCGTGCCGCAGGCCCGGATAGCCCCACATCGCGTCGGCGGTGTTGGCGAAGCGGTACACCGCCGCGCCCGGCAGGCCGAACAGCGCGAACCAGAAAATCGGCGCGACCACCGAGTCGTTCAGGTTTTCAGCCAGCGTCTCGATCGCGCCTTCGCGCACTTCGGCGTCGCTCAAGGCCGCCGTGTCGCGGCTGACAAGCGACGCCAGGCGTCCGCGCCCGGCGTCCAGCGACACCGCGAGCGCCGCCTCGACGGCACCCGCCTCGTCCTTGAGCATGCGCCACGACAGCATCGACTTGAGCAGCCCGGCCAGCAGCGCCAGCGCGGCCAGCGACGCGGCCAGTGCGCCTGCGGAGTCGGACCGCCGCGCCCACAAACTCAAAGCCAGCGACTGTGCGCCCCAGGCGATGCCTCCGGCCAGCACGGCCCCCAGCACCCAGGCCAGCGCGCCCAGCCAGAACGCGCCGGTGGGCCGCAGGCGCACAGTAAAGCCGCCGCAAATCCGCAGGTAGCGCCCCATCCAGACCACCGGATGGATGGCGACCGGCGGCTCGCCCAGAGCACGGTCGATGGCCAGCGCGCCCAGCAGCGCCAGCGCCAAGATCATCGCCAGCATTCCGCGCGCCGGCTAGTCTTCAATGCCGCGCTGCGCCGGGACGCCGGCGTTGAAGGCATGCTTGACCTCGGTCATCTCGGTCACGGTGTCGGCCAGCGCGATGATCTCGGGCGGGCAGCGCCGGCCGGTGACGACGACATGCGCATCCTTCGGCCGGTCGCGCAGCGCCTGCAGCACGTCGTCGAGCGGCAGCCAGCCGTAGATCAGCGGATAGGTCAGCTCGTCAAGCACGACCAGGAAGTTCTCGCCGCTCAGGATCGCGGCCTTGGCCTTTTCCCAGCCGTCTCGCGCCAGCTGGGCGGAATGCGCCAGGTCCTGGCTTTTCCAGCTGAAGCCGTCGCCCAGCCCCTCGATCGGGATGCCGAGCTGCTCGAACATGCGGTGCTCGCCGAAGCGCGCGCTCGGCACCTTCATGAACTGGAAAATCTTCACGCCCTTGCCATGCACATGGTGGCGCCCGTGGGCGCGCAGCGCCAGGCCGAAGGCGGCGGTGCTCTTGCCCTTGCCGTCGCCGGTGTTGACGAGCAGCAAGCCGCGGCGCTCGCCCTCGGGCTTGTCGTAAGGTTTGGCGGAGGGCGGCGTTTCGATCTGCATGGCGGGTTTCTTTCGCAGGTTTCAGATATTGGGCAGCGCGAGCCACTGGCCCGCCAGCTGGCGCACCGCGATGCGGTGATCGAACACTTTTTCCAGCGCGCGGTGCGTGGCGGCATCGACGCAGGCGCCCTGATGCGTGACGCGGCCCTGCTCCATCACCATCAGCTCGTCGGCCTGCAGCGCGAACGAGATCTCGTGCAGCACGCTGACGACGGTCTTGCCGCCGGCGACCAGCGAGCGCACCATCAAAAGCCAGTCGGTCTGGTGCGGCGGGTCGAGGTTCGCCAGCGGCTCGTCCATCAGCAGCACCTCGGCCTCGACCGCCAGCGCCCGCGCCACCAGCACCCGCTGGCGCTCGCCGCCCGAGAGCTGGCCGAGCGCCCGGGCGCGCCAGTCCCAGGCCTGGGTGTCGCGCAGGCAGCGCTCGACCGCCGCGTGGTCGGCGGCGGTCGGCGGCTCGAGCCACGACTGGTGTGGCAGCCGGCCGAGCATGGCGACGTCATAGACCGTCAGGTCGTCGGTCGAGCCTTCGTTCTGGCCGAGCCACGACATCTGCTGCGCCCGCTCCTTGCCGGGCCAGAGCGTCAGGGATTTCCCCAGCAGCGCGACGTCGCCGCTGTGCGCCAGCAGGCCCGCCAGCACCCGGAGCAGAGTCGATTTGCCGGCGCCGTTCGGCCCGACGATGCTGGTCCAGCGGCCCAGCGGGATCTTCATCGAGATATCGTGCAGCACCTCGACCTTTCCGAGCTTGGCCGACACGGTGCGGGCGTCGAGGGCGACCAGATCGATCGCAATCGGCGCGCTGGGCGCGGTGGGTTCCGCGGGCGCCATTACAACCCGCCTCCGCGCCCGGTGTGCCGGTGCATCAGCCAGAGCAGGTAGCCGCCGCCGAGCACCGCCGTCAGCACGCCGACGGGAAGCTCCTGCGGCGCGATCAGCCCGCGCGCCAGGATGTCGGCCGCCGCCAGCAGCACGGCGCCCATCAGGCCGGCCAGCACGATCAGTTGGCCATGCGTGGTCTTGACGACCGAGCGCACCAGGTGCGGCGCGGCCAGGCCGACGAAAGCGATCAGGCCGGTTTGCGCCACGGCGGTGCCGGTGGCCAGCGCCAGCACCGCGACCAGCGCCGCGCGCATTTGCGGCAGCGGCAGGCCCAGGCTTTGCGCGGTGGCCTCGCCCAGCGCCAGCCCGTCGAGCACATGGCTGAGCAGCCAGGCCGCGCCGCCGCAGACCAGGCACGCCGCGGCCATGATGGCGCACGAGGTCCAGCCGATGAAGCCGGTGTTGCCCAGCATGAACGACTGCATCGCCTGCATGATGTCGGGCGTGAGCAGCAGCAGCAGCGAGGTGATCGCGCCGAGCACCACGCCGACCACCACGCCGGCCAGCAGCAGCCGCAGCGTGTGCTGCACGCCCCGGGCCAGCAGCAGCGTCAGCAGCACCGCCAGCACAGCGCCGACGAAGGCCGCGCCGGTCAGCCCGATGCGCGCCAGCCAGTGCGTCGCCAGCGGCGACACGCCGAACGTCACCATCGCCAGCGCCACGCCGAGCGACGCCCCGGACGCGCTGCCCAGCAGGTACGGGTCGGCCAGCGGGTTGCGAAACAGGCCCTGCGCCACCGCGCCGGCCAGGCCCAGCAAGGCGCCCGCCAGCCAGGCGCCGAGCGTTCGCGGCAGGCGGATTTCGGTCACGATCAAAAGCGCCTGCGCGTCGCGCCGCATGTCCAGCAGGCTGTCGAAACCGGTGCTGCCGACGCTCAGCCCGAGCAGCAGCAGGGCGGCCGACGCGCCGGACAGCACGACCGTCAGCCAGTACGCCTTGCTGCGCTGGGGCATCAGGCTCAGGCTCATCGGGGTTTGTCCAATTTGTCCGACTTGTCGGCGATGCACTTGGCCATGATGCGGGCCGCCTCGGCCATGCGCGGGCCGGGCCGCACGACGATGTCGGAATCCTCGAAGCTGAAGGCGCAGATGCGCTGCTCCCGGACGGCCTTGATGCCGAACCAGCCGGGGTAGGACTCCATCGCCATCAGGCCGCGGCTGCCCACCATGATCAGGTCCGGGTTGGCGCGAACCATGTACTCCGGGTTCAGCCTCGGGAACGGCCCGAGCGACGCGGGAACGACGTTTTTCACCCCCAGCCGGGCGAGCGTCTGGCCGATGAAGGACGATTCGCCGGCGGCGTAGGGCCCGCGGCTGACCTCGAAATACACGCGGGTGTTCTTCGCCCGGGCGGGAAGCGACTGCGCCGCCGCCGAGACGCCGGCGTCGATGACGCGCCAGAGCCGGTTGGCGCCCGCCTCATCGGGAATGGCGAGCAGCTCGCCGAGCTTTTTCAGCACGCGCCTGACATCGGCGTGGTTTTTGGTTTCCATCGCCATCACCTTGATGCCGAGCGACTCGAGCCGCTGGCTGGCGCGCGACGACCGCGCCATCAGCACCACGTCGGGCCGCAGCGCGGCGATGGCCTCGATGTTCGGCTCGAGCCCGCTGCCGACGATGGGCAGGCGGCGCACGCTGGCCGGATAGTTCGAGTAGCTGTCCACGCCCACCAGGCGGTGGCACTGCTCGAGCGCGCAGACGCTTTCGGTCAGCGACGGCAGCAAGCTGACGATGCGCTGCGGGCTTTTCGCGAAGGTGACAACGGCGCCGCGGTCGTCGGTGACTTGCAGGGCGCGGGCCGGCCCGCCCACTGCCAGGCACAGCAGCAGCGCGACCGCAGCGATGCCAGGCTTCGGCCCAGGCGCGCCGGCCCGCAACCGAAAAATTCGCTCTCGCGCTGCGCGCACGCCGGAAAAAAGCGTCATGGCCGACCTTTCAATAGCAGCGGCAAACCCGCCGCCATGAAGGTGACGCGCTCGCAGGCCTGCGCCACCTCCTGATTGAGCCGGCCGAGCGCATCGACGAAGGCGCGGGTCTCGCGCCCCAGCGGAATCACGCCCAGGCCGATCTCGTTGCCCACCAGCACCACCGGACCCGCGAATTCCCGGATCGCTCTTAAAACCATAGCTGTTTCCTCAGGCAGGTCCTGCGCAAAAGCGGTATTTTGTTCACTATTTTGCATTGGCATCAACAAATTGGTCAGCCACGACGTCAGGCAGTCCACCACGGCCAGCGTGCCCGCCTGGCTGTGGCGGCGCAGCGCCTGGACAAGTTGCAGCGGCTCCTCGTCGGTTCGCAGCTCGGGAATCCGCAGCCCGCGGTCGGCCCGGTGGCGCGCGATGCGTTCGCGCATTTCGTCGTCGCCCGGCCGCGCGGTGGCGATCAGCACCGCGCGGTGCGCCGGCGAGGCGTCGAGCCAGGCGCGCGCCAGCAGCTCGGCGCGGCGCGACTTGCCGCTTTTCTGGCCGCCCAGGATCAGCTCGCTGCGGGCGATGGTCAGCACGTCGGCCATGAAAACCATTGCACTGCGGTATCAGACGACGCGCTGGCCAAGCTTGGAGCCGGTGCGCGCCAGTCGCACGATGTTTCGGTGGTGGGCACTGCGCTACTTTACCTTTACCTTGGATTTTTACTCTTTCACCTGGGCTGGTAGCGCAGCGTGACGAACACGCCCCGCCCCGGCTGGTTGTAGCCCAGGATGGTTTCGTAATGCCGGTTCGTCAGGTTGTTGACGCGCGCCTGAATCCGCCAGCTCTTGTCCAGCGCATGGTCGGCGTACACATCGGCGGTGGTGTAGCCGCCGAGCAGCACCAAGTTGGCCGCGTCGTCGAAACTCGAGCCGACGCGCAGGATAGCGCCGCCGTAGGTCCAGCCGCGCGCCGCGTAGTCCGCGCCGAGCCGGGCCTGGCTGGCGCTGCGCCGCGGCAGGCGCTTGTCCGTGACTTCGTTGCGCGGATCGAGCACATCGACCGACGCGCGCAGCGCCAGCGCGCCGACAGCGCCGTCGTAGGCCAGGCTCCAGCCGTCGATGCGCGCGCGCGGCACGTTCGCGGCGACGGTGGTGCCGGTGATGAAACCGCGAATCCGGTTGTCGAAATGCACCAGTTTGACGGTCTGGCCGGCGGCGCTCCAGGTGACGCCGATATCGGTGTTGCGCCCGCGCTCAGGCTGCAGGCCCGGATTGCCGAACCCCGGAAAATAAAGCTGGTTGAACGATGGCGCGACAAAGCTCGTCCCCTGCGACAGATTCACCCGCCAGGCCGGCGCAAGGCCCAGGCCGTAGCCGGCGAAACCGGTGGTGGCGCCGCCGAATTGCGAATTGTCGTCATGGCGCACGTTGGCTTGCCAGCTGTGGCGCCCGGCGCTGCCGTTGAGTCCGGCGAAATACGACGCCAGCCGCCTATCGGTCATGGCGAAGCGGGTCGTGCTGTCAACTTGCTGCGTCAGGCGCTCGGCGCCGGCCAGCGCGACGCCCAGCGGCGTGTCGATGTCGTTTTGCCAGGTCGTTTGATACTGGGTGGTCTTGAAGAGGCTCGGAAACTGCGAAGGCGCGGCCTCGACGGCCTGGCTCGAATCGACGCTCTGGCTGTAGCGCAGCTGGGTTTTCCAGCCCGGCCGAAGCAGGCCCTCGACGCCTGTTCTGGCGACGCTGCTAAGCCCCTTGTAGCGGGTGTCGCGGCCCGGGCCGTCGTCGGTGTGGCTTAGGCTCGAGGAGTGCAGCAGGCCGGCGTCGAGCTTCCACGCCGGACTGAGCTGCAAGGCGACCGAGGCGTTCAGCGTATCCTGGTCGAAGCCGTCGCGGTCGGGATTGAAGTTGCCGAACGGCGCCCTGGCGTTCGTCGCCGAAAAACCCGCTTCGCGCGTTTTTTGCACCCCGAGCAGATAGCTGAAATTGCCGGAGGCGCCCGAGAAGCCGGCCGCCAGCTGGCGGTATTGCTCGCTGCCGAGCGTGGCCGACGCGTAAGGGTTGAAGCCAGCGGCGCCGGCGGCGCCCTTGCGCATGAATAGCTGCACCACGCCCCCCACGGCTTCGCTGCCATAGAGGGCCGAAGCCGGACCCTTGAGAATTTCGATGCGCTCGATCATGTCGAGCGGAATGTTGTCCCAGGCCGGTGTTCCGGTGGTGGCCGAGCCGTAGCGCACGCCGTCGATCAGCAAGATGGTGTGGCGCGCTTCGGTGCCGCGAATGTTGAGGCTGCTGTTCTTGCCCAGGCCGCCATTGGCGCTGAACTGCACGCCCGGGACGCGCGCCAGGAGTTCGGGCAGCGTCCGGCCGACCGATTTTTCGATCTCGGCGCGGTCGATCACCGTGACGTCGCTGACGAGTTCGTCGGCCCGGGTCGGCGTGCGGGTCGCCGACACCACGACTGGCTTGAGCGAAGGCGATTCTCGGGTTTGGGAAAAAGCGGTAGAAGGCGCGAAAGGGGCAAACGCAGCCGGCAGGGCCAGCGGCAGCGCGGCAAGGCGCGCACGGAAAATACAGGATTTCATGAATCGAGAACGTTCAACGATCTGCCCTCGCCGGCTTCCCCGCCAGCGCATGGGCGTCAAAAACGCCTTGGTTCCCAATGGAAAACCGACGCGTTCGCCTTGTTGGCCGGTATCCGGGCTGACGGCGCTGCTGTTCGATCGCCTTCCCAAACGCGTGTTTAGAACGCTCAGTGGCTGATGATGAAAGCTGAAAGCCATGCCTTGAGAACTTTGCGTGTTCGTCAAGATGCGGCATTCGTCCGGTTACCGTTGCGGGGGCAGCGCAGGTTGGAAGTCGCGGCACCTGCGATGCGGGCCGACCCTGGTCAAATGGCGCCGGCTTCCTCCTGCTTCCCGTTGAACTGCAGGGCGTGAATCACACTGCGAGCACCAACGGGCACGATTCTACGCGGCAAAATGCTGCAAACCCTACAATCGCAAGCGACATGCCGAACCAAAACCAAACCGCCCAAATCGACCAGATCGCCGAACGCGTCGAGCAGCTGTTGCAGCGCCATGAGGCCGTGCTGCGCGCCAACGCGCAGTTGAGCGAACAGCTCGACGCGTTGACGCATGAGCGCGATTCGCTCAAATCGCGGCTGAGCGCCGCCCGCGCCCGCGTCGATGCCCTGATCGAGCGCCTGCCCGACAGCGGCGAAGACGCCGTGTCCAACCCGCCTAGGAGCCGCGCATGATGAAACAGCTCGAAGTACAAATCATGGGGCAGAACTATGTGCTGGGCTGCCCCGAGAACACCGAGGCCCGGCTGCGCCGCGCCGTCGACAAGGTCGATGCGGCCATGTGCAAGGTCCGCGACGCCGGCCGGATCAAGGCGCGCGACCGCATCGCGGTGCTGGTCGCGCTGAACCTCGCGTTCGAGCTGATCGAGCCCGCTATCGCGGCGCCGGACGCGCCCGCCGCTGCGCTCCTGGCCGACGACGCGCCGCAGCCGCGTCTGGACGCGCTATTGCACCGGCTCGATTCGGCGCTGGGCGCCGCCATCGCGCATCGGCAGTGAGTTGCCAAGCGCTGCGCGCTCTGGTCCACTACTGGCCGCAAACGCCTACAATCGAGCGGTCTGCGATGCGCGCCGGGCTTTATATTTCCTTGAACCAATGCTCTACGAGCTCGGGCTTGGTAAATTGTCGAGCGGGTGTGATCGTCTCGCGTCAGACGAACCCGAAGCCTGACTGCCCTCGCCCACCTGAACCCCGGTTCAGGATGACGGTCCGGCGGCATTCGCAGACACCTTGTTTTTATCGTCAAGCGCCGCAAAGATCGCCTGCCGAAGCGGTGGCTGGGCGAGGCCGACCGCTTGCCGGTTTCGCATAGCGACTGCGTCGGCCATGATGATCGATCCGCTCTTGATCGTCGAACTCGCGGTGCTCGGCGCCGCCACGGGGTTTCTGGCGGGCTTGCTGGGCATCGGCGGCGCGATGCTGATGGTTCCGTTCATCACCCTCATTCTGGCCAAACGCCAAACGCCTGCCGACCTCGCGGTCAAGATGGCGATCGCCACCTCGATGGCAACCATTGTTTTCACCTCGATTTCAAGCGCCTGGGCGCACCACCGGCGCGGCGCGGTGCGCTGGGACATGGTCAAGCGCTTGGCGCCTGGGATCGTGCTTGGCGGCTTCGTCGCCAGCCTGGGCGTTTTCGCGCTGTTGAAGGGCTCCTATCTGGCGATTTTTTTCGGACTGTTCGCCGGTTTTTCCGCAACGCAGATGTTTCTCGATAAAAAAGCCGAGCCGACGCGCCGCATGCCCGGCGCCCTGGGCCAGTCGGCGGCGGGCGGGCTTATCGGTTTTTTGTCGGGCCTGGTGGGCGCCGGCGGCGCGTTTGTCAGCGTGCCCTTCATGACGGCGTGGTGCGCGATTCCGATACACAACGCCGTGGCGACGTCGGCCGCGCTGGGTTTTCCCATCGCCACGGCCAATGTGCTGGGCTATGTCATCAGCGGGCAAGGCGTCAGCGATTTACCCGCCGGCTCCTTCGGCTATATCTGGCTGCCGGCGCTGGCGGTGATTGCGATGTGCAGCGTCCTGACCGCCCCGCTGGGCGCAAAAACCGCGCACAGCATTCAGGTCGGCAAGCTCAGGCGCATTTTTGCCAGTGTGCTGTACCTGCTGGCGGGCTACATGCTCTTCAAGGGTTTCAGTGGCTAAGGCTTTGCCGGCGCGCATGCCGCAGGCGACGACGCCATCGCCGACCGGCAGAGAATTTTCATCCCCGCCGACAAGAATTGACGCAAGACACGGCGCGCAACGCACGGCAGTGTCGTTTTCAGAGGTGAATCCGCAACATGCAGCTCGAAATAAAGTGTTTCTTGCCCTTTAAAGCGTTCTTTCTCCAGTAGCATGCGCTAAGCCGCGAGGAAGCCATTTCCACCCGTGGCGATCTGTCAACTGTTTAGAAAGAACCACTTATGGCAACTGCAAAAAAAACCCCTGCGAAAAAAGCGGCTCCAGCGAAACCGGCCGCAGCCAAAAAAGCATCGTCCGTCAAGGCCGCCGCTGCCAAACCGGCAACAAAGTCGTCCGCCGCCCCGGCTAAAAAGCGCACCCCGAATCCAGCCTTCATGAAAGCGCTGGCCTTAAGCCCCGAGCTGTCCGCCGTGGTGGGCGACAAGCCTTTGCCGCGAACCGAAATCGTCAGCAAATTGTGGGTGTACATCAAGGCGCACGACTTGCAGGACAAGGCCAATAAACGCATGATCAACGCCGACGCCAAGCTCCTTGCCGTGTTCGGCAAACCGCAGGTCTCGATGTTCGAGATGGCGGGCCTGATTGGCAAGCACGTCAAATAAATCAGCCAGCCGCGGCTCGGCCGCACTTGCCAAAAAGCCGTCGTTGAACGGCTTTTTTTTATGCCTGAGCTGAGTTGCGCAAAAGCGGTGCGGGCGGCTTGATGTTCAACAGCGGATTGCCGCTTTCAACCCCACACCATCGAGCGCATTGAAATCGAGCCGCCTTGAAAGCTGATATTGAAAAACCGCATCGGCTCGCTGGCCTCGACAGCGCCGGCGGCATAGAGCAGCGGCAAATAATGCTCATGTGTGGGATGCGCCATTTTGGCCAGGGAGCCGAGCTTCTGGAATTTCTGCAGCGCATCCAGGTTGCCCTGCTGCAGATAGCCGCCGGTGGTCTGGTCGAATTCCAGCGCCCAATCGTACGCCTGGCTTCCCGCGACGCCGCGCTGCATCTGGCGCAGGTTGTGCACGATGTTGCCGCTGCCGACGATCAGCACGCCGCGCTCGCGCAAGGGCTTGAGCTGCCGGGCCAGTGCATAGTGCTCTTCAGGCGCGCGCGCATAGTCCATGCTGAGCTGAATAACGGGAATATCGGCTTTTGGAAACATCGGCTTGAGAACAGACCAGGCGCCGTGGTCCAGCCCCCACTCGTGCAAGTCCAGCCCGAGCGGCGCCGAGGCGCGTTGCTTGACGATTTCACTGAGTGCAGCCGCCGCTTTCGGGTCGCCGGGCGCGGGATATTGCTGATCGAACAGCTCTTGTGGAAAGCCGCCGAAATCATGAATCGTTTTTGGCAGCGCCATGCCGGTAAGCCACCAGCCCTGTGTAAGCCAGTGCGCTGAAATGCACAGTATCAATTGTGGCCAAGCCATTTTTGTGCCAAATTGCTCACCCAGCGCTTGCCAGCTGCGTCGGTATTCGTTGTCGCCAATCGCGTTCATCGGGCTGCCATGGCCGATGAACAGCACCGGCATCTTGTCGGATTTGCGCAGGCTCGGGATGCGGTCGAGCGTGGCGATATCGCTGCTGGAAAACATGATCTTTTCCTTGTCTTGAGAACAGCCATATTTTGCAACAGCGCCATGGCCGATGCAGAAAAACCCAAGCTCATTTGGCGCCTGTTATATTGCACTGCAACAAATTGAGTTTTCGCGGGTCATAGTCACAAAGGATTGTTTCATGCTGTATAAAATTTATGAATCCCAGCGTGCGCTGATGGAGCCGTTTGTCGATTTTGCGCAGGCGGCGGCAAAGCTTTATGCCGGCTCTTCGTCTCCGATCGGCAAAACTCCTCTTTCCCAGCGCGTTTCCGCTGGCTACAGTTTGCTGTACCGCTTGGGCAAGGATTACGAAAAGCCCGCTTTCGACATCCCGAGGATCGACGCCAGCGGCGTTCATATGGTGATCGACGAGCGCGTTGAGATCGACAAGCCGTTTTGCGAACTGCGCCGCTTCAAGCGCTTTACCGACGACCCGGCCACCCTCACGCTGCTCAAGGGTCAGCCCGCCGTGCTGGTGGTGGCGCCCTTGTCGGGTCATTACGCCACCTTGCTGCGCGACACGGTCAAAACCATGCTCAAGGACCACAAGGTGTATATCACCGACTGGAAAAACGCCCGCAATGTGCCGCTGTCCGAGGGCGCTTTCCACCTTGACGACTATGTCAATTATGTACAGGAGTTCATCCGCCATCTGCAGGGCAAGTACGGCAACTGCCATGTGATCAGCGTCTGCCAGCCCACGGTGCCGGTATTCGCCGCCATCTCCCTCATGGCTTCCCGGGGCGAAACCACACCGCTGTCGATGATCATGATGGGTGGCCCGATCGATGCCCGCCTCTCGCCCACCTCGGTCAACAACCTGGCGACCACCAAGCCTTACGAATGGTTTGAAAACAATGTGATCTATCCGGTTCCGGCCAGCTTTCCCGGCAAGGGCAGAAAGGTTTACCCAGGCTTTTTGCAGCACACCGGTTTCGTCGCGATGAACCCGGACCGCCACGCGACCAGCCACTATGACTATTTCAAGGACTTGATCAAGGGCGACGACGCCAGCACCGAGGCGCACCGCAAGTTCTACGACGAATACAACGCCGTGCTCGACATGGACGCCGATTACTATCTGGAAACCATCAAAACGGTGTTCCAGGAATTCAAGCTCGTCAATGGCACCTGGGACGTGAAGTCAGCGGACGGCGCGCTCGAACGCGTTGTGCCGGGCGACATCAAAACCACCGCCGTCCTGACCGTTGAAGGCGAGCTCGACGATATTTCCGGCTCCGGCCAAACCCGCGCCGCGCTCGAGATGTGCACCGGCGTTCCCGACAGCCAGAAAAAGCATCTGGAAGCCGAAGGCGCCGGCCATTACGGCATCTTCAGCGGGCGGCGCTGGCGCGAGATCGTCTATCCCGCGGTGAAAGCCTTTATTCTTGAGCACAATCAGGTATCAGCGCGGGCGGATAAAGCGCTTGCCGCCACCAAAACCGGCGCAGGGAAATCCGACGCCGCCCAGCTCGCCTCAGCGGTATCGGCTGGCGAGCCAAAGCTGGACGCAGCGCCAAAGCCGACTGCCGTGTCCTCGGCCGCTGCGGCCCCGAAGCCAACGGGCTCAAAACCCTCGCTGGTCGCGGTGGCAAAGTCCCCAGAGCCGGAAGCCGCGCGAACGACTAAAAAATCGGCGACCTGAGAAAAGCCCTGCGCCGCCTGTTCGTAAAGCAAGCCATGGCGCCGGGGCTGGGCGAATCTTTATGCGGGGATAAAAGCTTATGGAAACTTCGGCCGGCGCTTTCCTTTTCAAACGCCTCGACGAGGCGCTGCCGCAAACGCAATGCACCCGCTGCGGTTTTGCCGATTGCGCGGCCTATGCCCATGCAATCGCCGAAGGCCAGGCCGGCATCGATCGATGCCCGCCGGGCGGCGCCGAGGGCGTTGAACGGCTTGCCCGCATTACCGGCCTGCCGCGGCAGCCGCTGAATCCATCGCATGGCTGCGAAGCGCCGCGTGCGGTGGCGGTCATCGACGAAGCCTGGTGCATAGGATGCACGCTGTGCCTCAAGGCCTGCCCTGTCGATGCGATCATCGGCGGCAACAAGGCAATGCACACCGTCATGGAGGCTTACTGCACCGGCTGCGAGCTCTGCCTTCCGGTTTGTCCGGTTGACTGTATCGGGCTGGAACAGGTCACTGGCGTGCGCACCGGCTGGAGTGCCTGGTCGGCCGAGCAAGCCGACACCGCGCGAATTCGCTATGCGTTTCACAGCAAGCGAAACTCGCATGAAAACAGCGGTTGCGCTGAAAAGCCCGCTGTTATCGATCAGTCCGGCGCAAACCCGGACGGTGTGGACCCGTGTTCGGCGCCGTCGTCCGAAACGCAGGATGGCGCGGTCAACCGAAAGCGCTCGGTGATCGAAGCGGCATTGGCGCGGGAGCGGGCGCAACGGCCGGCTGGCCGCTCGAGTTGAAAGCCGCTAGCGCGGCAAAAGCGCCGATGACTTCGGCAGGCGCCTGAACCAGCTCGATCAATACGCCTTCCCCGGAAACCGGAGCCTGGTCGCTCGATTTGGGATGCAGGAAGCAGATGTCGAAGCCGGCCGCACCCTTGCGTATGCCGCCGGGCGCAAACCTGACGCCACGTTCGGTCAGCCATGCGACGGCTTTGGGCAAATCGTCGATCCACAGCCCGACATGATTCAGCGGCGTGGCGTGCACCGCCGGTTTTTTGTCCAGGTCGAGCGGCTGCATCAGATCGACCTCGACCTTCAAAGGGCCGGTGCCGATCGCGCAGATATCTTCATCGACGTTTTCGCGCTCGCTGACGAAATTGCCGGTGACTTCCAGTCCCAGCATATCGACCCAGAGCAGCCGCAGCCGTTGCTTGTCGGCGGCGCCGATCGCAATCTGCTGGACGCCGAGCACCCGGAACGGCCTGGCCATGATGGGTGTTTCAGGCTGCGCGGTCATGCGAATTCCACGATGGGCTGGTCAACGCTCAGCGATTCGCCCTTGGCGGCCAGCACCCTGCCGACCACGCCGTCGGCAATGGCGAACAGCACATTTTCCATTTTCATGGCCTCGATGACCGCGATGCGCTCGCCCGCCTGCACTTTTTGCCCGGGCTGCACGGCCACATCGACCAGCAGGCCAGGCATGGGCGAGAGCACATAGCGGCTCATGTCGGGCGGCGCCTTGAAAGGCATCAAGGCATGCAACTCGGCGGCGCGCGGCGACAGCACCATCGCATCGAGGCGCGTGCCGTTGTGGTCGATGCGAAACGCCAGCGGATTGCGGCCGACGCCGCGCTCGACCTGGGCGGAAAACGCCTGGCCATTGACCGTGCCGCGCAGCCGCGCACCGCCCAGATGCCAGTTGCTACATATTTCATAGCTGCTTGTTCCTGTCTGGACTACGCTGGAGCCCGATTTCTCCTGAAAATCACGCACCGTCACGGCATGCGGCGTGTTTCGCCCGCCCGCTCCCAGGCCGATGACCACACACTCTTCGGCAATCTTCACGCCATGGCCGGGCAGCTGGCCGCTGATGCCCGCGGCCCGGCTGCGGATGCGGCGGTTGGCATAAGCGGCCAGCGCCACCAGAAAGTCCGGGTCGTCGTGCGGCACGTCTTCGGCATGAAAGCCCTGGGCATAGTTTTCGGCGATGAAGCCGGTGTTGAAATCGCCCGCAACGAATTTGGAATGCGCCAGCAGCGCCGACTGGAACGGGATGTTGCTGCTGACGCCGCGGATCACGAAGGCGTTGAGCGCGTCGCGCATCATGGCGATCGCCTCGTTGCGGTCCTTGCCATGAACGATGAGCTTGGCGATCATCGAGTCGTAGAACATCGGTATTTCGCCGCCGTCCTGCACGCCGGTATCGACCCGCACGCCAAACAGGTGTTCGGTATCGGACGCAAACATCGTCTCTTTCGGCGGCTGGAAGCGCACCAATCGGCCGGTCGAAGGCAAAAAACCACGAAACGGGTCCTCGGCATTGATGCGGCATTCGATCGCCCAACCGTTGCGCTTCACCTCGGCCTGCGTCAGCGGCAATTCCTCGCCCGCCGCGACGCGTATCATCAGCTCGACCAGGTCCAGCCCGGTGATGCATTCGGTCACCGGATGCTCGACCTGCAGCCGAGTGTTCATTTCCAGAAAGTAAAAACTCTGGTCCTTGCCGACGACAAATTCGACCGTGCCGGCGCTTTGGTACCTCACCGCTTTGGCCAGCAGCACGGCCTGTTCGCCCATCGCCTTGCGCGTCGCTTCGCTGATGAACGGGCTTGGCGCTTCTTCAATCACTTTTTGATGGCGGCGCTGGATTGAGCATTCGCGTTCATTTAAGTAGATTACATTGCCGTGGCTATCGCCGATCAGCTGGATCTCGATATGGCGCGGCTCCTCGACAAACTTCTCGATGAAGACGCGGTCGTCGCCGAAGCTACTCCGCGCCTCGTTGCGGCAACTGGTCAAGCCCTCGAACGCTTCCTTGTCATTGAAGGCCACGCGCAAGCCCTTGCCGCCGCCGCCGGCGCTGGCTTTGATCATCACCGGGTAGCCAATGCTGTTGGCGATTTCAACCGCTCTTTCGGCCGTTTCAATGGCATCGTTGACGCCCGGAATGCAGTTCACGCCGGCCGCGCCAGCGAGCTTTTTCGACTCGATCTTGTCGCCCATCGCGGCGATCGAGTAATGCTTGGGGCCGATGAACACGATGCCCTCTTCCTCCACCCGCTTGGCGAAGCCGGCGTTTTCGCTCAGGAAGCCGTAGCCTGGATGCACGGCCACGGCGCCGGTCCACTTGCAAGCGGCGATGATTTTTTCGGCTTGCAGATAGCTGTCGCGGCTTGATGCAGGGCCGATGTTGACGGCCTCGTCGGCGAGTTCGACATGGCGCGCCTCCTTGTCAGCGTCGGAATAGACCGCGACGGTCTTGATGCCCATCTTGCGGGCGGTGAGGATGACCCGGCAGGCGATCTCGCCCCGGTTGGCGATCAGGATTTTTTTGAACATGCTGAACTTTCTGTTTATCTTGATATCATTGAATCATGTTAAATACTCAAAGCCCCCCGCCTAAGCAGGTTTTGCTGCGCTTGCCAGATGATGTTGCCGCGAAGCTGGCCCGTGCCGTGCCGCCACGGCAACGCAATCGGTACATCGTTGACCTACTAAAGCAAGACTTGCTTGCCAAACAGAAAGCCGAAAATCGCATGATGGCCCAGGCGGCCGACCGGATGAACGAACTTGAAGCCCAGTACCCTGAACTCGCACGGGAAACGGAAGAATGGGTGAACGCGGAATTGACAGAATCCGTGGATATGTGGGATCCCGACTTTGACCGTGAAACTTTTGAGCGTGAATTGGCCGAAGCCCAAGCCGCCCGGCGCAAATCCAAAACAGCCAAGTGAGTAGATTTATTGAGCGAGGAGACGTATTCTGGGTAACGCTCGATCCTGTTCAAGGCTCTGAAATGGCCAAAACCAGACCCTGCGTCGTTGTCTCCCTGACCGAATTGAACGCCGTCAGACGCACTGTCGTCATAGTGCCGCTGACCAGCTCCACCGTCCCAGCGAATTGGCCGCTGCTGATTGAGTTGCCCACATTTACTTCGAAAACCCGCGCCAGAATTGAACAAATTCGGGTAGTCGACAAAAGCCGATTGCGTGCGCGCATCGAGGCGATGGACGATGAGGCGATGGCCTTGATCGAGGCTGCGACGGCTTTGGTGCTTGGAATCAAGCGTTGACCGAGAGTAGGACAGGGATGAACTCGGAAGCGCCGAAGGAAAAGGCCTCGGGATCACCTGACTTCCTCCGTTTGAACTTCAAGATCACTAGGCTTGGCAATATCTATATTGTCAAATCGGCATATCCAAACACCGAAATTGACGTTGTACGACGCCACTTCTAACTGCGCATCATCCAAAACAGTAACATCTATACCTGCTGCTGATGTAGCCCAAACCTCATCGCGTACAACATTGAAGTTAAAGGCTATTTCAGGAAAACTTTTCTCCCAAACCTTATTGACCGCATGCCAGTTATATCTGCATGCCTGAATCTGATCTTTTACTGCGTAGGTTCCCGCACCCTCCAAATTGCGTGCTTGGTTGCTGATTTGCACTACCAGCCGCCGGTCGGAAAGAGCGCTCACAGATGGGAAATCTGTCCAGGCCAACGAAGTCAAGGCGAGTGTCCGCTCAATCTCTTCCAGAAACGGCGATTTGCTTCGCCCTTCAGTAAGGATCACCAAAGTTTCAATGGCGCGTGTCAAAGCGACATACAAAAGCCGTCGCTCTTCCGCAGTGATCTTTGCTGGACTATCACCAAAGATTCTTGAGAAGACCCAATCAGGGTGAATCAACGGATAACTACGCGCCACAGCGTCCAACACAACAACAACCGATTTTTCAAGACCCTTGTATTTGTGCACTGTCGAAATCGTGATTCTTTCCCGCAATCCTTTGGGGAAGAACGAACGAACGTGGTTAAGGAAACGATCGATCCCCCACCCGTGAACTTCGTTGCCTTCCCCATAATTCACGAAATACGGCAGTCCGTTGCGTCTGCAAAGTAGCACCAGGTCAAGACCATCGACCAACGCCTGGTTTGCGATACGCAATACCGCTAGTGTAAGGCTGTCACCGGGATGTCGCTGTTTCTCAAGCAACGTAGGCTCGAACATATTCAAATCCGAAAGCAAAACTCTTCCAGCTGACTCCTTGTTTGCCACCGCCGGTTGTCCGCGCCCATGCATCAGTGCGTTGCCAATATCGACAATGAAACGCGACGAGCGGTAGTTGGTGGAGATGTGCAACTTGCGAAACGCACCAATGTATTTCGGAAAGTCTTGAAAGAACCGTAAATCAGAGCCAGCAAACCCGTTGATCGCTTGCCAATCGTCGCCCACACAAAATAGCTCAACGGTTGGGTTTTGCTTGCGAATTGCCGTAAGCAACCGAAAGAACAGATCAGAGAAGTCCTGATATTCATCAATACAGATATAACGCAGTGCATTTAAATCACCATTTCCAGCTTTGCGCCAGAAAAGCGTTTGTCCGCCATCGATATTGGCGGCTGCACGTTGCATCAGTCCATCGAAGTCATCTTCACCAGTCGCTGACAATCGATCGAGATAGGCTCCATACAAACGATGTGCCAACTCCAGAAACATCGTCTCCACAGGCGACTGCGCAACATGCGCATCACTATGGGCTTGCAATTCATCCGAAGACCACGACAGCTTGCGGCACCTGCCAATAAAACCAACAATTGATTTGGTAAAGCGATCAATAGCACGCTCACTAATGCGATGCCATATTTCATCTTCCGACAATTTCACACACTGAACACCCAACTTTTCAAGGCGTGCTTGCAGTAGCAATCGGAAAGCCTCAACATTATTGCCAGTAATATCGATTGGAGTGAACTCAACCAGATTCCAGGCATCTTTTGCAGCCCAGTACCTTCGCTTTGCAACCGACATTTCGTCATAGTCGGCATCGCCTGCGAGGCCAAAGTACTCAATGACTACGCCATTCTCATGTCCTCTTTTTTGACTCATGAAAATAGTGAAATCCGGCCTGTAATTAACGCCGCTCCACCAATGATTTCGTTCGTATTTGTATGCAATTCCATGCCCAAACAAAAAGTCAGCAATGACCTTTTCGCCATAGGACTTTACGTACTCGCCAGCCAAGCTTTCACGTGGCAAAGACCTGCGAAATTTCAGTAACTCATCTTTGGTTCTGTCGAAGCCTCCATTAACGATACGGTCCCAGTCTTCACGGAAGTGGGCCAGCATCAATTCCTGGATTCGATGATGGAACTCAGGCAGTTGGAGATGATCGTCAATAACATTTTGAAAAACGCGACTCAAACTCTGCGCATCGCCCTCTGGTTCATCCAAAAGGATGGCTCCGTCAAAATTCGCGGTCGAACGTGCCAGCGCATGAAAAGTCATGACATGAGGTAAAACCACGTTTAACTTCGCAGCAATTGCATCAATGACACCGATCTCAAGGTCATCTCGCGCGGTTCGGTTTTTCTGAATCGCTTCCTGGCGGCGATGGGCAATTTCTTCAGTTACCGCAACCTCGGCACCTTCATTCAAAAGTCCGAGCAAACGCCTTCTGATCTGCAATACTGCTTTCCGATTGAATGCTAGCAAAAGCATTTGATTCGGAGCAACTCCGCAGTGCTTTAGAAGGAATAGCGTTCGGTTCACCAGCGTCGTGGTCTTCCCGCTGCCAGCTCGGGCTATCACCTGAACATGACCATTGACTGCTGCAATTGCTGACGCTTGCTCATCGTCTACAGGTTGATACTTTTTATCCTTAACGGCATTTAGATTGTTAGAAATCCAAGACTGGACAAAGGATCTTTTTTCATTCAGATATTCGTTTTGTGAGACGTTATGCACTGACAAGTCTTGAAAGTAGCTTTCAGCGCCAAGAAAATCACTAACTAAATGAAGTTGTACCGAGTTAAAAAAAGCATCACGTTTTTCAAATTGAACTTTTCCAAGCTCTTCTCGCTGCAATAAACCAAGTTGTTTTGTTGCTAGCTTTTCTGCATTAATTCGGTTTGTCTCAAATTGCCGCTCAGACTCTGCCTGACGATAAGCCTCTACGGCGCGCAACTTTTCTTCGTTTGCGTTCTCACCATATTGCTCAAGTTTTATTCGTCGTTCAGAGTCTCCGGATGAATCTATAACAAAAAGCGATGTAAGTACTTTTTCCACAAGCACTTTGTCATCGTACATGGGCAAAGTCCACAAAAACATCGTGTTTACTAGCTGCCTAAGCTGTGCGGGCCTCATGGTCTGGCTACAGGAAAACAGCCACTTATCTACCGTATTAATATCCCCATATTTTTTTCGAAATTCAATCAAATTCCAAGAATAAATTTCTTCCATAAATCCGTACTCTAAATCAACCTGCAGGACTACCGGCCATCAATGGGTGGTATTAATACAAATTAAATTAATTGAGAACACAAAAGACTTTGTTTACTCAAATCAAAGCGGAATATTCCCGTGCTTGCGCCAAGGATTCTCAAGCTTCTTGTCCCGCAGCATCACCAGCGAGCGGCAAATCCGCTTGCGGGTTTCGCGCGGCAATATCACGTCGTCGATGAAGCCCCGCGCGCCGGCAACGAAGGGGTTGGCGAAACGGGCCTTGTACTCGGCCTCTTTCGCGGCGAGCTTAGCCGGGTCGCCCTTGTCCTCGCGAAAGATGATTTCGACCGCGCCCTTGGCGCCCATCACCGCAATCTCGGCATTCGGCCAGGCGAAATTGACGTCGCCGCGCAAATGCTTTGAGCTCATCACGTCGTAGGCGCCGCCATACGCCTTGCGGGTGATGACGGTGATTTTCGGCACCGTGCATTCGGCGTACGCATACAGCAGCTTGGCGCCGTGCTTGATGATGCCGCCGTATTCCTGCGCCGTTCCCGGCATGAAGCCGGGCACATCGACAAAGGTGATGACCGGAATGTTGAAGGCATCGCAAAAGCGCACGAAGCGTGCCGCCTTGACTGAGCTTTTGATGTCCAGGCAGCCCGCCGCTACCTGCGGCTGGTTGGCCACGATGCCCACGGTCTGGCCTTCCATCCGCGCAAACCCGATGACGATGTTTTTCGCGTATTCGGGCTGAATCTCGAAAAAATCGCCGTCGTCCACTGTTTTCGAGATCAACTCCTTCATGTCATAGGCCTTGTTCGGCTGCTCAGGCACCAGCGTGTCCAGGCTCATGTCCATGCGACCCGCCGGATCGGCGCTGGGGCGCACCGGCGCTTTTTCGCGGTTGCTCAGCGGCAGGTAGTTGTACAGCCGGCGCAGCATCAGCAGGGCTTCGACATCGTTCTCGAACGCCACGTCGGCGACGCCGCTTTTCGTCGTGTGGGTGATCGCACCGCCCAGTTCTTCGGACGTCACTTCCTCGTGCGTCACGGTTTTTACGACTTCCGGGCCGGTGACGAACATATAGCTGCTGTCCTTGACCATGAAGATGAAGTCGGTCATCGCGGGCGAATACACCGCGCCGCCGGCCGACGGCCCCATGATGAGGCTGATCTGCGGAATCACGCCGCTGGCCATCACGTTGCGCTGGAACACATCGGCGTACCCGCCAAGCGACGCCACGCCCTCCTGGATGCGCGCGCCGCCAGAGTCGTTGAGGCCGATGACCGGCGCGCCGACCTTCATCGCCTGGTCCATCACCTTGCAGATTTTCTCGGCGTGCGCCTCGGACAGCGCGCCGCCGAACACGGTGAAGTCCTGGCTGAAGACGAACACCAGCCGGCCGTTGATCATGCCGTAGCCGGTGACGACGCCGTCGCCCGGAATCTTGTTGTCCTGCATGCCGAAGTCGCTGCAGCGATGCTCGACGAACATGTCCCATTCCTCGCACGTGCCTTCGTCGAGCAGCAC
>CAXSGT010000030.1:10086-21724 GCA_964236835.1 uncultured Polaromonas sp. | reverse complement strand
CACACGCTGCAGCGCGTCGAGGGTGGGCCGCGTGCGCAGTTCGGGGAACTGCCCGCCGCGCACCACCTGCAGCAGCTGCACGGTGAATTCGATCTCGCGGATGCCGCCGCGCGACAGCTTCACGTCGTTGGCGCGCTCGGGGTGGCCGGCCGAGCGCGCCGCCGCATGGTCGCGGATCTGCCGGCGCAGCACGCGCAGCGAATCGAACACGCTGTAGTCGAGGTAGCGCCGGAAGACGAACGGCAGCACCGCGGCGCGCAAGGCCTGCGCCGAGCCGCTTTGGATGCAGTCAAACGGCGCGACGACGCGGCTTTTAAGCCAGGCGAAGCGCTCCCATTCGCGGCCCTGGACCTGGAAATATTCTTCCAGCGCGCTCAATGAAACGGCGGCCGGCCCGGAATTGCCGTTCGGCCGCAGCGCCAGATCGACACGGAACACAAAGCCGTGCTCGGTGGCGTCGCCGATCAGGCTGAAGACGGCCCTGACCTGGCGGGCGAAGTATTCATGGTTTGAAACAACGCCCCGGCCATCGCCGCGGCCGGCGGTCTCGCCATCGTGGTCATAGACATAGACCAGGTCGATGTCGCTCGACACATTGAGCTCGCGCGCGCCGAGCTTGCCCATGCCGACAATCCACATCCAGGCTCGCCCCCCGCCCGGCGCCTGCGGCGCGCCGTGCAGCGCGTCGAGCGCCTCGCCCGACTCGCGCATCGCAACATCGAGCGCCAGCTCGGCCAGCTCGGTCATGGCGCGGGTCACCACGTGCAGCGCAACGCCAGGTCCCTCGGGAAAGCATCCTTCGACAGGCTCAGAACGAATGAAAGCGGGGAACGTAGGGTCTTCTTCCCCAACCAAGTCAGGGCCGCGGAACCGGCTTTGCCGGGCCGCAGGCGCAGCGGCCCCCTCGGGGGGCAGCGAACCACGCGCAGCGGGGAGCGTGGGGGCAATGCAATCCAGCACAATGAGCCGCTCCAGCACCAGCTGGCGCAGCACCCGCAGTGCGGCGCCGGCGTCAAGACCCGTTGCCCGCAGCGCGTCGAGCGTCGCCCGCATCGTGGCGCGCACCGGCGCGCCGGCGGGCAGCAGCGCCAGCTGACCAGCGTAGCGGCGGCGGATGCGCTGGACAAAGCGCGAATAGGCCGGGCTGCCCGGGCTTTCGGGAATCAGGGTTTCGCCAGCGGCGGTGGATGCAAGGGTCATCGGCGAGCTTCACAAAACTTCATGGTTGAGCGCCGAACGGCCAGGGGCGCCGGCAGTCATAATTCCCAGGTCAATGGAGCCTACTTCGCACCCCGCGCCCAGCCTGCCCGCCTTGCCGTCCCGGCGCCTGCGCTGGACGGCCGCGGCGATGGGCTGCGTGCTGTGGTGCGTCGCCGGCGCGTGGCTGCTGTTCGCGCTGGGCGGGTGGCTGCTCCACGGCTGGATTGTGCCGCGAATCGACGAGTTTCGTCCACGCCTGCAGGCCGAGGCGAGCCGGGCGCTTGGCGTGCCGGTGCGCATCGGCCGCATCAGCGCGCATTCGCAGGGCATGCTGGCCTCGTTCGAGCTGCACGAGGTCAGCCTGCTCGATCAAGAGGGGCGCGAGGCGGTGCGGCTTTCGCATTTGCTGGGTGCGCTGTCGCTGGCTTCGCTGTGGCGGCTGGGCTTCGAGCAGCTGGTGCTCGACCGGCCCGAACTCGACATCCGGCGCGGCGCCGACGGCAAAATTTTCGTCGGCGGGCTCGACGTCTCGAAAAATGCCGCCGGCGGCCCCAGCGCCTTGGCCGACTGGCTGTACTCGCAGACCGAAGTCGTCGTTCGGGACGGCACGCTGCGCTGGACCGACGCGCTGCGCCAGGCGCCGCCGCTGCTGCTGCGCCAGGTCGATGGCGCGCTGCGCAACGGCCAGCGCCGCCACCTGCTGCGGCTCGATGCGACGCCGCCGGCCGGCTGGGGCGAGCGCTTCAGCCTAAGGGGTATTTTCAGGCAGCCGCTGCTCTCTGGCAGCGCCGGCGATGTTTCCAGCTGGTCGGGGCAGCTCTATGGCGATTTCAAGCGCATCGATATCTCGCCGGTCCAGTCCTATGGCGGCTTCGATTCCCCTGGCGTGGCGCTCGGCCGGGGCCAAGGGGCGCTGCGCGCCTGGGCCGATGTCCGCCAGGGAAAAATCACCGGCGCGCTGGCCGATGTGGCGCTGCGCGATGTCGAGGCGCGGCTCGGCGAAAAGCTCGAGCCGCTGGCGTTCGAATCGCTGGCCGGTCGCTTTGCCGGCGCCCGCAGCGCCGGCGGCTTCGAGGTCAGCACCGCGGGCCTGCAGTTCCGCACGCGGGATGGATTGCGCTGGCCGGGCGGCAATCTCGCGCTGGTCCATGCCGACGGCCAGCCGGGCGCGCGCCAGCACGGCAGCCTGAAGGCCGACCGGCTGGACCTTGCGGCGCTGGCGCGCATCGCCAGCCGCCTGCCGCTGGACGCGCGCGCGCAGCAGCTCATCGCCTCGTTCGCGCCGCGCGGGCTGGTGGAAACGCTGGAGGCGCGCTGGCAAGGCCCGCCAGACGCGCCCGCCAGCTTTTCCGCCAAGGGCCGCGTGACGGGTTTGAGCGTCGCGTCGCTGCCGGAAAACACCGGCGCGGCGGCCCCTTCGGCCAAGCCCGGCAAGCTTGGCGGGCCGGGCAGGCCAGGCGTCAGCGGCGCCACGGTCGATTTCGATCTGACGAACGAGGGCGGCCAGGCGCGAGTGAAAATCGTCAAGGGCGCGCTCGACCTGCCCGGCGTCTTCGAGGAGCCGAAAGTTGTCCTCGACGAGCTCTCGACCGAGGCGCAGTGGAGCGTCTCAGGCCGCAAGATCGAGCTGCGGCTGCGCAACCTGCGCTTTGCCAACGCCGACGCCCAGGGCCAGGCGCAGGTGCGCTGGCATACCGACGATTCGCCATATCCGCCAGACTCGCCGGGCGCCGGCGCCGGCCGCCCTGACCGGCGCTTTCCCGGCGTGCTCGACCTGCAAGGCGCTTTAAGCCGGGGCGACGGCAGCCGGGTGCACCGCTATCTGCCGCTGGTGCTGGGCGACCAGGTCAGGCACTATGTTCGCGACGCGGTGGTCAAGGGCCAGGTCGCCGACGTGAAATTCAAGGTCAGGGGCAATGTGCGGCAGCTGCCGTTCAAGAACCCGGCCGCTGGCGACTTCGAGATTTCGGCGAAGGCGCGCAATGTGGATTTCGCCTATGTTCCAAAATCCATCCAGCCGGCCGACGCCGCGCCTTGGCCGGCGCTGACCGAGATGGGCGGCGAACTGCTCTTCAGCCGCGCGGCGATGGACATCAAAAACGCCATCGGCAAGGTCGCTGGCCTGCCGGGGCTGCGGCTGGTCCGGGGCGACGCCCGCATCGCCGACCTGACGCATGACCAGGCGGTCGAGGTGGCGGCCGATATCCAGGGCGCTTTGTCCGACGCGCTCGGCTTTGTCAACACGTCGCCGGTCGGCGCCATGACCGGGCGGGCGCTGGCGCAGACGACGGCAAGCGGCGCCGGCGACTACCGCTTTCGCCTGAAGCTGCCCATCCATGCGATCGAGACCTCGCAGGTCGTGGGCAGCGTCACCCTGGCCGGCAACGATGTCAGGTTCGCGCCCGAGGCGCCGCAGCTGGCCCAGCTCAAGGGCGTGGTCAACATCACCGAACGCGGCTTCAGCGTCGCCGGCGCCGAGGCCCGGGTGCTCGGCGGCGATATCCGCATCGACGGCGCGATGCGCGCCGCGCCGCCGGGCGACAACAGCGGCAAGCCCGGCGTCGCCTTCAAGGCGCAGGGAACGCTGACGGCCGAAGGGCTGCGCCAGGGCAAAGAACTGGGTTTCGCCGCGCGCCTGGCCGAGCATGCGAGCGGCGGCGCGGCTTATACCGCGTCGGTGGTCTTCAGGCGCGGCATCGCCGAGATGACGTTCGCCAGCAGCTTGCAGGGCATGGCGCTGAAGCTGCCGGCGCCGCTGGGCAAAACGGCCGAAGCCGCGCTGCCGCTGCGCTTTGAAAACGCCTTGCTGCCGGCGTCGCTGAACCCGGGCCAGACGCCGCAGGACGAGCTGTCGGTGAGCATTGGGCGCGTCGCAAGCGCCCACTATGTGCGCGAGCTGGGCGGCGCCGCGCCGCGCGTGGTGCGCGGCGGCATCGGCGTCGGGCTCGAAGACGGCGAGTCGGTGCCGGCGCCGCAGGCCGGCGTGGCGGCCAATATCAGCCTGGCGCGGCTCGACCTGGATGCGTGGGAGAAAATCTTCGGCGAAGCGCCGCCCGGCGGCCCGCGGGCCGGGCCGGCGGGCGCTCAGCCGGCGAACCAGCCGGACGCCGCCGCGCTGGGCTATTTGCCCACCCGGCTTGCGATCCGCGCCAGCGAGTTGAAAGTCCAAGGGCGCGGCCTGAGCCGGGTGGTTGTCGGCGCAACCCGCGACGGCCAAGTCTGGCGCGCCAATATCGACGCCGCCGAGCTCAACGGCTATGCGGAATTCCGCCCGGCCGGCGCACAAGGAGCGGGCAGGGTGTACGCCCGGCTGTCGCGCCTGAACCTGGCAGCCAGCCAGGCCAGCGAGGTCGAGGCGATGCTGGACGAGCAGCCGGCGAGCATTCCGGCGCTCGACATCGTCGTCGAGGACATGGAACTGCGCGGAAAAAAGCTCGGCCGGGTGGAAATCGACGCCGTCAACCTGGGCGGCGCGCGTGAATGGCGGCTGAACAAATTCAACGTGGCCGTGCCCGAGGCCGTGCTGACCGCCGCCGGCGTCTGGGCGGCGGCCGCGCCCGGCGAGCGCCGCCGCGCCGTGATGAATTTCAAGCTCGACATCGCCGATTCAGGCGAGCTGCTGGCGCGTTTCGGCATGAACGGCGTCGTGCGGCGCGGCCGCGGCCGGATCGAAGGCCGCATCGGCTGGGCCGGCTCGCCGCTGAGCCTGGACTACCCGAGCTTGAGCGGCCAGTTCAATGTCGATATCGCGTCCGGCCAGTTCGTCAAGGCCGACCCGGGCATCGCCAAGCTGCTCGGCGTGCTCAGCCTGCAGTCGCTGCCGCGCCGCCTGGCGCTCGACTTTCGCGATGTTTTTTCGCAGGGCTTCGCCTTCGATTTCGTACGCGGCGATGTCGCGATCGAGCGCGGTGTGGCGCGCACCGGCAACCTGCGCATGGGCGGCGCCAACGCGGCCGTGCTGATGGCGGGCAGCGCCGACATCGCGCATGAAACGCAGAACCTGAACGTCGTCGTCGTTCCCGAGATCGACGCCGGCGCCGCCTCGCTGGTCGCCACCGTCATCAACCCGGCGGTGGGCCTGGGCAGCTTTCTGGCGCAGCTGTTCCTGCGCCGGCCGCTGACCGAGGCGGCGACCCGGGAGTTCCAGATCGACGGCGCCTGGTCGGACCCGAAAATCACGAAAATAGACCGCAGCGCCAGAGCCCGGGCGCAAGCTGGCGAAACCCCGGCGCAAATCCGTTAACGACACGAGGACATCATGAAAACAGCCGCCATCCAGATGGTTTCAGGAACGAACGTAGAGGCCAACCTCGACGCCGCGGCGCAGCTGCTGGCGCAGGCCGCCGCTGAAGGCGCTGAACTGGCGGTGCTGCCCGAATACTTTTGCATCATGGGGCTGAAGGATGCCGACAAGCTCAAGGTTCAGGAACACGCCGGCGGCGGCCTGATCCAGGATTTTTTGAGCGATTCGGCGCGTCGCCTGGGGCTGTGGCTGGTCGGCGGCACGCTGCCGATCGCCACCGGCGACGCCAGCCGGGTGCGCAACGCGTCGCTGGCGTATGCGCCCTCGGGCGAATGCGTCGCGCGCTACGACAAGATCCACCTGTTCAGGTTCGCGCAGGGCGGCGAAGATTACGACGAGACCCGCGTGCTCGAACCCGGCGCCGAGACCGTGCGCTTCGAGCTGCCGTCGAAGGACGGCGAGGTTTACCGCGTCGGCATGAGTGTCTGCTACGACCTGCGGTTTCCCGAGCTGTACCGCGCCCTGCGGGCCGATTTGCTGCTGGCGCCCAGCGCTTTCACCCACACCACCGGCCAGGCGCACTGGGAAATCTTGCTGCGCGCGCGGGCGATTGAAAACCTGGCCTACGTGCTGGCCGCCGCGCAGGGCGGGACGCATGAAAACGGGCGCCGCACCTGGGGCCGGAGCATGGTCGTCGGCCCCTGGGGCGAGATTCTGGCGCAGCGGGCCGAGGGGCCGGGCGTCGTCATGGCGGAAGTCTCGAAGGCGCGGCTGCGCGAGGTGCGCCAGCGCTTGCCGGCGCTGGACCACAGGATGCTGTGAGCGCATGGACTTGAGGCTCGGCGCCGCCGCCGGCTGGGCCACGCGGCGCGGCTCGCTCTGGCTGGCGCTCTTGAGCCTGGTCGTGGCGCTGCTTGGGCTGCTGGTCTGGCTCGCCGGGCGCTACGAGTCGAGCCTGGCGCAGGGCCGGCTCGACGCCAACGCGGCGCAGGCCGCCACCGATATTCGCTCGGGCCTGAACCGCAACCTCCAGACCCTGCAGGCGCTGCATGCCCGTGAAGAAACGCCCGACGCCTGGCGCGCGCTGGCCGACGACTTGCTGCGCGAGCATCGCGAGGTGCTGCGGCTGGAATGGCGCAACGCCGAGCTGCAACTGCTGGCGCTGGCTGAAACGCCGTTTCATGCGCCGGTGTTCGGGCGCTTGACGCGGCAGAGCCTGCAGGCCGACGTCGGCCTGACCTGCGCCACCGCCGAGCGCGCGAACGGCGCCGTCTATTCGAGCAGCTATTTTCTTCCGCAAGCCGACGGGCTGGGCATGGAAGCGCTGGACATGTGCCTGCCCATCGTGCTGGCCGGCCGCCTGAGCGGGTATACCGTGGCGACCTATTCGCTGCAAAACATCCTCGCCGAGATGGTCGCCGGGCCGTTGTCCCGAGGCGTCGGCCTGTCGTTCACCGAGGCCGACGGCACGCGCCTGGCGCTGCAGGGCGCGCCGGGCCGGGGCGGCCGCGTTTATGTGGCGCAGCAATTGCTCGACCTGCCGGGCAGCGCGCTCGTCGTGCGGATGGAGAGCCGCCCCGGCACGCCGGCGCTTTTCCCGAACGTGCTGACCGCGCTGGCCGCCGCGATGGCGCTGGCGCTGCTGGTGGTGCTGTTTCTGCTGGGCCGCGACATGCGCCGGCGGCTGCGGGTCGAGCACGACCTGGGCGAGGCGCTGGCCTTTCGCAAGGCGATGGAGGACTCGCTGCTGACGGGCCTGCGCGCGCGCGACCTCAAAGGCCGCATCACCTATGTCAACCCCGCTTTTTGCAGGATGGTCGGCGTCGAGGCGCAGGAGTTGCTCGACCAGAGCCTGCCCGCGCCGTACTGGCCGCCCGAGCTCGCCGGCGTCTATCAGCGGCGCCAGGAAATGCGCCTGGCGGGCAGCCATCTGCCGCGCGAGGGCCATGAATCGGTGTTCATGCGGCGCGACGGCACGCGCTTTCCGGTGCTCATCATGGAGGCGCCGCTGATCAACGCGGTCGGCAAGCACACCGGCTGGATGAGCACGATACTCGATGTCAGCGAGCGCCGCCGCACCGAGGAGCTCGCGCGCGCCAGCCAGGACCGGCTGCAGGCCAGCGCCCGGCTGGCGATGGTCGGCGAGATGGCGTCGCTGCTCAGCCATGAGCTGAACCAGCCGCTGGCGGCGATTTCAAGCTATGCCACCGGCTCGCTGAACCTGCTCCAGGGCGAAACCCCCACCGGCTCCGCGGCCGCGGAGCCGCCCTTGCGCGACGACCTGCGGCTGGCGCTGCGCCGCATCGCCGAGCAGGCCGAGCGCGCCGGCAAGGTCATCAAGAGCGTGCATGACTTCGTGCGCCGGCGCGAACGCGTGCGCGAGGCGGTCGAGCCCGCCGTGCTGCTCGACGCCGTCATGCCGCTGGTGACTTTGCAGGCGCGCAAGCTGGCGGTGCGCGTGGCCGTCGAGGTCGATGACGCTTGTTCCCCGGTGCTGTGCGACCGCACGATGGTCGAGCAGGTGCTGCTGAACCTGGCGCGCAATGGCATGCAGGCGATGCAGGGCGGCGCTGAAGCCTGCCCGGGCCTGCCAGAAAAATTGCTGACCTTGCGCATTCGCCCGGCCGCGTCCGATGCCTTCAATGGCCATGGCCGCTGGATCGAATTCTCCGTGATCGATGCCGGCGAGGGCATTTCAGCGCAGGTCGCCGAACAGCTTTTCACGCCTTTTTTCACCACCAAGGAAGAAGGCATGGGGCTCGGCCTGAGCCTGTGCCGCACCGTGATCGAGCAGCATGGCGGTTTTCTCGGCTATGAAAACGCCCGGCCGCAAGGTACGATTTTCAGTTTCACCTTGCCGGCGGCGCTCAACCCGCAGGCGGACGCCGACTAGAAAGCAGCAGCCATGGAGCCGATTCAAAACGCCACGGTCTATATCGTCGATGACGACGGCGGCGTGCGCGACGCGCTCGCCTGGCTGCTGCGCACGCGCCGGCTGCCGAGCGAAAGCTTCGGCAGCGCCGAGGCGTTCGACGCGCGGGTGGCGCCGGGGTTCGTGGTGCGGTCGCCCTCGTGCGTGCTGCTCGATGTGCGCATGGGCGCTTTAAGCGGGCTGGCGATGTTTGAAAAGCTGATCGGCTACGGCCTGCTCGCAACGCTGCCGGTGATCTTTCTGACCGGCCACGCCGACGTCCCCACCGCGGTCGACGCCGTCAAGCGCGGCGCTTTCGATTTCTTTGAAAAGCCTTTTTCCGACAATGCGCTGGTCGATCGAATCGTGCAGGCGATCGGGCGCTCCGCCGAGGCGCTGGCCGAGCGCGGCGAGACCACCCGCCTGCGCGCCCAGCTCGGCGGCCTGACCGAGCGCGAGCGCGATGTGCTGCGGCTGGTCGTCTGCGGGCTGCCGAACAAGCTGGTCGCCGACCAGCTCGACATCAGCGTGCGCACGGTCGAAGTCCACCGGGCCCGGGTTTTTGAGAAAATGGGCGTGAAGTCGGCCGTCGAGCTTGCCAATATGCTGCGAAATTTGTAGCAATCTACTGTTTCTCATCGGACTTTTGCGACTCTTTTGCCAATGAATCGTCTTTTCTCAGCTCGCCTTTTTCACGGCCCGAAAACATCGTCCACCACACAATGAACAGCAGCAGCAGCAGCGCCCCAAGGGCTTCGAGCAAGAGCAGGGTCATGAAATCTCCTTGGCGGACCAGCACGGCGGGGGCACGGGCCTTAAAGCACTTCCTGCAGTTCCTGCGGCCTGCGCCTCTGATTATCGCCACGGCGGCGTTGCTGCTCGCGTCCTGCGCCAGTCCACCGCTGCCGCCCGCGCCGGTGTATCCCGCCGCGACGGAACCGATGGCGGCGGGCCGCGCGGGCGACGACGCCGGTCCGCTGCCGCCGCCCCGGCTGCAGGGAAAAAGCCGCTGGGTGGCGGTTCGCTGGGCCGAGCTGCCCGGCTTCGAGGACGATGCGCTGTTCGAGGCCTGGAACGCCTGGACCAAGAGCTGCGAGCGGCCCGGCCCGGTGTTCGCGCCACTTTGCGGCGAAGTGCGGCGCCTGAGCATCGCATCGAGCGAAGAGCAGCGCGCCTGGATGGTCGCCAGGCTGCAGCCTTACCGCGTCGAGTCGCTGCAGGGCGCGGCCGAAGGCCTGCTGACGAGCTATTACGAGCCGGTGTTCAAGGCCAGCCGCCAGCCGTCCAGCGGGTATGGCGTGCCGCTGTACCGCGCGCCGGCGGCGCTGGGCAGCCGCAAGCCATGGTTTTCGCGCCAGGAAATCGACACGCTTCCCCAGGCGCGCGCGGCGCTCGCCGGCCGCGAAATCGCCTGGGTAAGCGACCCGATCGACGCGCTGGTGCTGCATATTCAGGGCTCGGGCCGGCTCGCCATCAGCGAGCCCGACGGCGCGCAGCGCACGGTGCGCGTCGCCTTCGCCGGCTCGAACGACCAGCCCTACCGCAGCGTCAACCAGTGGCTGCTGGAGCAGGGCGTGAGCAGGATCAACCCCTGGCCCGACGCGACCAAGGCCTGGGCGCAGCAGAACCCGCAGCGGCTCCAGCAGCTGCTGTGGAGCAATCCGCGCTATATTTTTTTCCGCGAAGAGGCGCTGAGCGACTTCGACGCCGGTTTCGGCCCGAAAGGCGCGCAGGGCGTGGCGCTGACGCCGGGGCGCTCGATCGCGGTCGATCCGGCGAGCATTCCCTACGGCACGCCGGTCTGGCTGGCGTCGCGCGGCGGCGCGGCCAATTTGCAAAAGCTGGTGCTGGCGCAGGACACCGGCAGCGCCATCACCGGCGCGGTGCGGGCCGATTATTTCGCCGGTACCGGGCTCGACGCCGGCCTGCTGGCGTCGCGCGTCAACCAGCCGCTGCGGCTGTGGGCGCTGTGGCCGAAATAAGCATCGAGGACGAACGCATGAAAAAACACCGGGGCCAACAATCCGGCGGCGCATGGATTGCGTTGGCGGCAATGGCGGCAATGGCGGCAATGGCAGCACTATCGGGCTGCGCGGGCAGCGGCGGCGCCGGGCCGCCAGTGGCGGACTTGCCGCGCTACCGCTGCAACGGCGGGATGGAGTTCACGGTGCGCTTTGCCGGCGACGGCTCGGCGGTCCTCAAGGGAGCGCGCGGCGATGACGTGCTGCTGCGCGACGCCGGCGGCCAGGGTGCGCAGACGGTCTACAGCAATCGAAGAATGCGCGCCGAGTTCGGCTTGGGCGCCGGCGGGCGCGAAGCGGTGCTGCACTATCCGGTGGCGCCGCTGGCGACGCGCTGCGTGCGCGATTGAGATGTTGTACAAAAGTGTGTTATTGCTACGTAATTAATAGCTGACAGAGCAATATGGACGGGCGAAAAAGCACTAAAAAACTATTGAAACTGTGACTTCCCGATTGCAGCGGCTTGTTGTTGCGCGCCCGAAAGCCGAAGAATTGCCAGTCAAGCAAGTACCAGCTCGACTGCTGGATATTTGCCCCCGGCGATAACCGCGCCATGGCCCCGCGGCAAACGGCAGGGCGCCTTATTCTTCGGCAGTGAACCCGGACGCCTGTACAAGAGCCTTCCAACGGTCCATGTCCGACTTGATGAGCGACGCAAACTCGGCTGGATTTTTGTGCACTATCTCGCGGGACGCCCGGGCGTAGTAATCTTTCATATCCTGCGCCTGAAAAGCTTCATCGACGTATTCGGCCGGTTTTGCGACCACCGCGGGTGGCGTTTTCGCCGGTACGAAAAGGCCTCCCCAGAACTCGACAACGCCGTCCTTGACGCCAGACTCAAGCAGCGTTGGAACATCCGGCAAAAAGCGGTTACGTTTTGGTCCGGTAGTCGCCAGCACACGAATTTTTCCGCCGGCAAGTTGCGGCAGCACTTCGCCCATAGGATTGATGCTCACAGGAATCTGCCCACCCATCACATCTTGCAGCGCAGGCGCGCCGCCTTTGTACGGCACGTGCAAAAGGGCGACACCCGTCGCACGCGACAGCAGTATCCCGATGAAATGTGAAGGGCTGCCGGCTGAAGTGGATGCGAAGGACGCGGATTTGGGATTGGCCTTGCACCACGAAACAAATTGCTCGAGGTTTTTGACATTGGCGGGAACGCCAGGCCCCGCCGCCAGTGCATAGGAACCGACGCCACACAGCGCAACCGGTGCAAAGTCACGCAGCGGGTCGTAGTTGAGCTTGCGATAGCTGTACGGA
>CAXSGT010000030.1:0-9986 GCA_964236835.1 uncultured Polaromonas sp. | reverse complement strand
ACGATCATTCGCGCGAGTTTTGCATTTGTTTGTGCTCTTGCGCTTGCGACAAATGCGCCTGACAGCAGCATCCCGCCGGTTGTTGCCGCAAGGGCTGTTCTACGATTAATCATTCTCGACCCCCGAATTGGTGAAAGCCTATTCAGCCTTTATGTTGTGCTCTTTGACTATTCGGGTATGACGGGTGATGTCCGATCGAATAATGTTGCCGAGCACGTTGGCAAGCTCCAACTTCACGACAATACCCGCCCTCGGGTCAAATTCGCGCTAACAACTGGAACAACTGGATCTGCTAGAGCTGAGGACTGCGCTTTTCAACTGCCGCGAACCAAGCGTCCGCAACTTCTCCCAGACTGGCGACGGGGTCTCGCAACAGCGGCAGCGCAACGGAGCGCAGCATGTCGCGGTCTTCATCGCAAGTCAGATACTCGACGGGAGATTTACCGTCACTTCGGGCTAGCAGCAGTCCGGGCAGCAGCGTCGCGGCACGTTGCTCAAGTTCGGGTGGCCGTTCCCAGTTGACTCTCGCGAAGTAAGCATCTTTGAATTCATCGAACGAGGTACGCAGCGCTTCGGCGTGTCCAGGCTGCACTATGCATTTCAGCAAAAGGTGGTTCAAGCAGAAGGCCACGTCGAACGCCGGATCGCCATACCAGGCGCATTCGGCGTCGAGAATCACCGGACCCTCAGGACCCACCAGGATGTTCTTCGGACTGACATCGCCATGGACCAGCGCGATGTGCGTTCGCGCTGTTCTTTCAGACAGCGCGAGCATTTGTTTCGCGACGCCCGGATGGCGCTTGGCCGTCGTGACCAAGTACGGCGCGAGCCGCAGCGAGTAGAAGTTCTCGTCCGAGTCGAATGTCGCGGCCATGTCCGCGCGCGCCGCACTTTCCTCATGTAAACGCCCAATCACATGTCCGACAGAGCGCGCCGTCGCCGGCGTCACGTGACCGGCCAACAGTTGCGCCTTCCACACCGGGAAGTCTTCAGGGGCCAAAAATTCCATGGCGAACAGACCCGCCTTCGCGCTGTGCGCGAGCGGCCGTGGCACATTGACCGGACAGTGCTTCACAGCGAACTGGAGCCATGCCCACTCATAAGCGTTGCGTGTCATAGAGGCCTGCCAATCGGCAGCCACCTTCAACTTGGGCAGAGCGCGCTTCACGCATAAAGAGCGGCCCGGAAGGTCGACCCGCCAGATGTCCGACGACACGCCACCGGTCAAGGGAGTCCATTGCGCCTGCTCGCCCGCTCGGATCAAGCGCTGCTCCAGCAGAAACTCGCCGAGGCTGCCGTCTTGCATCGGTGGGGGCGATTGCCCATTGGCCAGATTAGTCAAGGGCGCCTGCTCGCTTTAGCGCGATCGCAGCCATGCCTGCAAAGCGGGCACGGCTTTGCTCTTCGATGCGCAGCAATTGGTTGTATTTGGACAGCCGGTCTGAGCACCGCGTCGATCCGATCTTGATCTGTCCTGCCGCGGTCCCGACCGCGAGATCGGCGATGAACGAGTCTTCTGTTTCGCCGGACCTGGCCGAAATGACCGGCGCATAACCTGCGGCCCGGGCGGCGGCGATCACTTCGAGCGTGCCGGTCAATGTTCCATTTTGGTTGACTTTCACGAGCACCCCGTTCGCACAGCGGAGCTTGACGCCATGCGCGAAGCGCTCTTTATTCGTTGCGAATAAGTCGTCTCCGATGAGGCGAACCTCGCCGCCGAGCCGCGCGGTCAACTTCGACCAGCCGTCCCAATCCTCCTCATCCAACGCATCTTCGATGGATACCACAGGGAAGTCGCGGATCCAACCCGCCACCATCTCGACCATCTCGTCGCTTGTCGCTTCGCGGCCTTCGCGAGCCAGCCGGTACTTGCGCTGCTCCTTGTCATAAAGCGAAGTCGCCGCCACATCGATGGCGATCACAATGTCATCGCCAGGTTTGAGGCCGGCATACTCGATCGCGTCGATCATCAACCGCAGGGCCTCACGCCCGGTGGCGCAACCCGGACTGAGGCCCCCTTCGTCGGCCAACAGGGTCGGCAATCCTCGCTTCTTCGACACTTCGGTTGCCGCATTGCGCACCCGACTCATCGTGTGAATCGCATCGTCGATGGACGTCGCGCGAGCGGGAATAGCCAGAAAGTCCTGCACGTCCATGCCGCGCCCGGCGTGCAGCCCCCCGCTCAGAATATTGACCATGGGCATTGGCATAAGCAATTCAAGAGTGCCGGCAAGCGCTGAAATGTGCGCATACAGCGGCTTGCCTGCCGAAGCCGCGGCAGCTCGGCATGCGGCCAGCGACACGCTCAGCACGGCGTTCGCGCCCAAGCGCTGCAACTGCGGCGTTCCATCGAGCTTCAGGAGCCGAGAGTCGATGTCTGATTGGTCCTGCACGTCGGCGCCACGCAGCGTCGAGGCGATCTCGCCATTCACGTTCGCAACCGCTTTCATTACGCCCAGCCCGGCGTAGAGGGCGGGATCGCCGTCCCGCAGCTCATGGGCCTCGCTGCTTCCGGTGGAGGCGCCGGACGGCACGGACGCCCGACCCCACGTGCCGTCAGTCAGTTCCACATCGACTTCGACCGTCGGCCGGCCGCGCGAGTCGAGCACTTGGCGCGCGCGCAATGCACGAATGGTTGATTTGCTCATGAAGACTCCGCGTCGGCGTGCGATTTCTAATTCAGGGCGATGCTTTGCGCGCTTTCGGAACATTGCGGGCCTGTTCGGGGGCTAGGCCGCGAAGCACCCGCACAACCTCTTGCGCTGCGCGCTGGCGCAACTCGACGAGCGAGGTGTCCGACGAGAACGCCACGTGCGGTGTCAACATGGCGCCTGGATGCAAGCGCAGCTCCTCGGGCACGTCGGGTTCGAACTCGAGCACGTCGAGCCCTGCGGCCGACAGCTGCCCGGTTCGCAATGCATCGACGATGGCCACGGTGTCGACTACCGCACCGCGGCTCACGTTGATCAGCAGCCCTCCGGGCTTCATCAGCGCAAGGCGGGCGTGATCGATCAAGTGCCGCGTCGATTCGGTCAGGGGCGCATGGACGATCACAATATCGGACTGCCTCATCAGGCTATCGAGCTCCACCAGCTGCACGTCGGCGGCCGCCCCCGCATGCGGATCATGCGCCAGCAACCGACAGCCGAAGCCTCCAAGCTTGCGGGCTGTGGCGCGGCCGATCCGTCCGAAGCCGATGATCCCGCACGTGAGCGTGGCCAGGCGCCGCAATCGTGCACCGGCCGGGTTCCACTCGCCCGCGCGCACCTGCCGACCAAAGCCAACCAGACCGCGCGTCCAAGCCAGGACGAAACCGACAGCGTGATCCGAAACTTCTTCGACGCAGTAGTCCGGAACGTTGGTGACCCAGACACCATTTGCGGTCGCGGCTTCGACATCGATGTTGTCGAGGCCAACGCCCAAACGGGCTACGATCTTCAAATCCGGCGCCTCGGCGATCGCCGTCGCACTCACCCGGGCCCAGCACGTGAGGATGGCAGCGGGCCGATGCTCGCGCACCATTTGTTCGATCACGGCGGCTGGCGCCGGAGACGATGGACCGCTGACGAGCTGAAAGCCTGCGGATTCGACGATGCCGCGTTCAATCGAATCGTCGGGCCAAGCGTAATCGGTCAGAAGGACGGTGTTGCGCATCAGAATTTTCTATTTTGCGGCCAGCGACGCCGCCGCGGTGAAGTCCACGTCCACTGTTTTGCGCTTGATCTTCCAGACATCGCCTACCAGCGCTAGATCGTCCGTGTAACGGCCCATAAGACTCGGTCCGGAAAAAGGCACGGGCCCCGTTTGCTGTGGGGAGCTGATCGCCCTGTAGACCGTGACGTAAGAGCTGACCCTGACGGTCTGCCCGTCAACACGGCGGCTCACCATGTTGGAAATGACATGCCTGACCAAAATGCCCGCGGGCCTCTTGTCCCTCAACCCGGCCAATTCGGCAACGCCATTGATCGTGCCGTCGGCCCTCACCCATTGACCATCATCGGCAAAATATTTTTCCATCTCAGCGAAGTTGCCGGCATCAAAGTTCAACATGAAATTCAATACTGTACTTTCGCACGCGCGCTGTGCCTCTGGCGATATTGGCTGGCTCGAAGCCAGCGGTTTTTCCGTTGCAGACTGCATCTTTTTTTCCCCTTGATTATTTCTGACGCCGGGCGCTTATTCAGCAACGATGTTGGCCTGGCGTATGAAAGTCGTCCACTTGTCGTACTGGGCGGCAACGTACTTGTCGGCGTCCGGCGCACTCATGCGCATTGCCTGCATGCCGCGTTTTTCCAGCTTGGCATCCCACTCCGGGCCGGCGGTGGCGGCCGACACCACTGCCCGTAGCTTTTCAATGACGGCCGGGCTGGTTTTGACAGGCGCCGATATCGAGTTCCATGACTCGTTTTCAAGAAAAGGAAGGCCCAGCTCTTTAACGGTGGGAATGTCGGCCAACTCACCGAGGCGGCGCGATCCGGTCGTGAACATGGGCTTCACGCGTTTGCCGGCCAGCTGGGTCCTGACGGTGGGCCAAGCGTCAATCATCAGGTCCACGCGCCCGCCGAGAATATCGTTGTAGGCGCTGGCGGCTCCCTTGTACGGAACAATCGTCACTTTTGCGCCGGTGGCGCTGATGAAGGCTGCAGCCAGAATGTGCTGCCCCGTCCCAGGACCCGCCGTTGCGATGGTCAATGTATTCGGTTGCGCCTGGATCAAATCGATCAGGCTCTTATACGATTGAACAGGAAGATCGGAACGCGCGATCATGACGTAGGGATAGCTCGCCACCATGCCAAGATTTACAAAGTCTCCCTTGGGGTCGTACTTGAGGTTTTTATACAGGGCTGCGTTAAAAACCAGATTGCTCTGGTTGCCAAGGATAAGCGTGTAGCCGTCGGGCGCCGCGGCCGCGGCGTACTGCGTGCCGACCACCGTTCCCGAACCTGTACGGTTGTCAACGACGACGCCCGTGCCGACGTGTTTGCTCATCTCGTCGGCCGCAAGCCGCGCAACGAGGTCCAGGCCTCCTCCAGCCTGTGAGGGCACCACGACCGTGATGGGCTTTGAGGGAAAGTCTGCCTGGGCCGACACAGGCGGTGCGGACAGCAGCGCTGTTAAAACTACAGATAACTGCAAAAGTCTTTTCATGTCTGTCTCCTTTTATTTAACGGAATGCAGCTGCGCCGCACTCGCCACAACATGATCTGGCGCCTACGCGCGCTGCACCCGCGTTTCCATTTCCTTTTGCCATTCGGCAATGGGCCGGACCGTGGGTTCCGTGCGGACCAGTTTCTCGGTCATGCGGTAGATTTCGTCGTCCGGCAGCTCCAGATTGAGTTCAGCAATGAAAGGCTGCGAGATATGCCAGGGGGTATCCATATAGATTTCCACCCGGTTTTCTTCCGGATCGCAAAAGTAGAGCGACCAGGACAGGCCGTGATCCACAGCTTGGAGAAGCGTCACGTCATCCCTGGCCTTGATCAGGCGATACATCGTTCGCAGGTCGTCAAGTGCTGAAACTTGAAACGAAATCTGCTGCAATCCGTAGCCAAGGCCGCGGCCCGGCGGGCGACGCTCTTCCATCGCCAGCTGGTGATGCGATCGGGGATGCTTACTCAAGAATACGATCTTGCCTCCGCGAACTGTTCCCTTATCGGTCACTACAAAACCAATCACCTGCTGGTAGAACGCAGACATTTTTTCAATGTCCCACACAAACATCCCCATGTGCCTTAACTTCAGGTCTGGTAGCTTTGTCATAGGTCTCCTTAGATAGCCATCTCACCCCCGATTGGTGGAGGCGCTATTTTTGAAAACGGGCGCTCCCGCCAATGAATTCCCGACTGCTTTTTTGTTGATTCCGGGATCGACTGTGGTTTTACACTTGTGAATGTAGCTCTGACCAGATCCGATAACAATGATTGCGCAGGAATAACTTGTATAACTTTTAATATGACATTGATCCCCAGCTGTATCGCGTGGATACCACTCGGTGGGCTATACCCGACCATCCCGGCGGGATCCGGCGCGCACCACAGATGTCGAGCACCCGGTGTGCAACTCGACATTCAAAAGAAGGACGGACGCCAACCATTGCGACCACTTTGCCTGGCTGTACACCATGCCTGAAAGTGGTCCGCGACTCGAAGGCATCTGGAGCCTGACACCAGCACTCGTCGGGGCGCCTGCAAAAGCTCAGTCAATCAGCGTGCCTATCAGCTCGCCGCTTTCGAGTTTGGCTTTGCAGCTTGCGGTCACGCAGTCCATGAACTCACGCATCGCTGAAGAGCTGCGGGTTCCTTTCAATGTGGCAAATGACAGCACCCAAAGCACTTCGGGTGACTTGAGCGGTATCGCCCTCACCCGATTGGTCCGAAATTCCTGCTGTGCGCCGGGATGAACCATCAAGGTGTATCCGAGGCCAGCCCTGACCATTTCATTCGCCAGCGTCAGGCTGTTGACCTCCAGTGCGAGGTTGAGGGGCACCCCTGCTTTTGCCGCCACATTTTCCGCCATCAACCTGAGGGCGTGAGGCGCCGCGGGCAATATAAGGGGCAGCCGCACGACATCGACCATCCTGCAGCTCGTGCCAATCAGCTCGCTTTCCCACAACGGCAGTGCATCTGGCGGCGCAATCAGGCACATCTTCACCGCCATGATGGGCGTGAAATTTACACCGCCGGATATTGGCCGGCCCCAGAGCAAGCCAAGATCGACGCGGCCCTCCTGCAACCACTCTTCAACGAACCCGGAATATCCTTCAAAGACGTTCAGACGCACATCGGGAAATTTACTGCCAAACTCCTTGAGCGTTGACGGCAGCAGGACATTTCCAATCACCGTAGGCACGCCAATCGAAAGCGGCCCGCTGGGCTTGTTGGCGCCGGCCCTCACGTCATCGAATATTCTGGAAGTTTCCCGTTCGAGGTCTCTGGCCCGTGACAGCAGGATTTGCCCGGCTTCAGTGGGAGCTACAGTCCTGCCCCTGCGGTACAAAAGTGGGACGCCAATGTCAGCCTCAAGTTTCCTGACCAGCTTGCTGACCGCGGGTTGTGTCAGTCCCAACAGATTGGCCGCCTTGGAAAAGGTGCCGAGTTCAGCCACATGGACAAAGTACTGGATGGATTTGACAACTGGCGTCTCGATTCGCACAACGTACCTTTGTTTTTCGGATCCGCTCTATTCCTCGGGCAACACATTTTTCGGCTATTCACGGGCGCCGACTTCGGTGACTGCGGACTTGCCGGATCAAGTCATCGCTCAGGGTCAGGTTAACTGGACGTCTGCGGAAATGGTGGGGAAGGGGCGCTATTCATAGTATGCGCATTTGGCTGCCCTTATCTTGCTATGCCGCTCGCCACCGGTCGGGCTTTCATTTGCTTCAAGGCTGCCGACTGTCATCAAGTTGAAACAAGCGCAGGCGACAGTAGGCGGGTTACACAACCCGCTGCCGCCGGCCTTTTTGCCGCGCGCAGCTTATTTGCCCGGAGCGAACCCAATGAACCCAATCAACCCAGTTGCCACCCCCTTGTCGCGCCGCCGCGCGCTGCAGCTTTTCGCCGGCGCACCGATGCTGCCGCTGTCATCGACCTTTGCTGGAAGCCTGCTGCTCGCCGGCTGCGGCGGTGGCGATGATGCGGTCGCCGCGCCCGCCGTCTCGCTGGCCAGCGTGAACGGCGTCAGTTTTTCTTCCATGCCGGCGCCGACGCTGGCCAACGCCGCGGCCATGGCGACGACCACGGTCGGCTCGGCCATGTCGGTCAGCTACAGCGACGGCGGCAAGGTCGATTTCAAGCTGGCCTACCAGCCGTTTTTCGTCACCGGCGACCTGGTGTCCGACGGCAAGGGTGGCAAGATTTTGGCTGGCGGCTACCTTGACATCAACAACAAGCCGATCATCGACGCCACGGTGCCCGGCAAGGAGCGCCCCTATTTCTCGGACTCGCCGGACGGCACGTCGCTCCTAAGCGTTCCTGGCGCCAAGGTCGACGGTGTCAAGGGCAACACCGTGTTCGCGGTGGTGCAGTTCGAATACACGACCTTTGCGCAGGACGGCAAGACCGGCATGTACGGCCAGCTGCCGTCGCCCATCGCGGTGCTGACGCTCGACCAGGACCCGGCGACCGGCAAGCTGGCGCTGGTCAAGTACCACAACGTCGATACCTCGTCGGTCAACGGCCTGTGGATCACCTGCGGCGCCAGCGTGTCGCCCTGGGGCACGCACCTGTCGAGCGAAGAGTACGAGCCCAACGCCTTCACCGCCGCGAGCGAGGCGCAATTCAAGGGCTTCAGCAAAAATCTCTACGGCAGCGAAACCGCGGCCAACCCGTACCACTACGGCCACCTGCCCGAAGTCACGGTGAACGCCGACGGCACCGCGTCGATCAAGAAGCACTACTGCCTCGGCCGCATCTCGCATGAGCTGGTGCAGGTCATGCCCGACAGCCGCACCGTGTTCATGGGCGACGACGCGACCAACAGCGGCTACTTTGTTTTTGTCGCCGACAAGGAAAAAGACCTGTCGGCCGGCAGCCTGTACGTGGCCAAGGTCGGCGCGGGGTTCTCGATCGACCCGGCCGCCGCCACCGCCGCGCCGTTGAGCTGGATCAAGCTCGGCTCGGCGACCAGCGGCGAGATCAAAAGCCTGGCCGCCAGCCTGAAGGCGACCGACATTATGGACGTCAAGAGCGTCGATCCGCTCGACGCCGGCTACGCCAAAGTCAACGCCAACGGCAGGACCGAGTGGATCAAGCTAAAGCCCGGCATGGAAAAGGCCGCCGCCTTTTTGGAGACGCACCGCTACGCCGCGCTGGTCGGCGCGTCGATGGGCTTTACCAAGATGGAAGGCACGACGGTCAACATCAAGGACAAGGTGGCGTATTCGGCGCTGCAGAACTGCCAGGCGTCGATGGTCGCCGGCAACGCGCTGAACACGCCGGGCAACGGCATCTCGATTCCCAAGCAGCTGGTCGCCGGCGTTGTCATGGCACTGAACCTGCGCGGCGGCGTCAAAGACGACAAGGGCGCCGCCATCGACAGCGAATGGATGCCGGTGGACACCAAGGCGCTGCTGGCCGGCGAAGACATTGCCGCCGACGCGCTGGGCAACACCGGCAATCCGGACAAGATCGCCAACCCCGACAACCTGAAGTTTTCCGAGAAGATGCGCACGCTCTTCATCGGCGAGGACAGCAGCCAGCATGTGAACAATTACCTCTGGGCCTACCACATCGACACCAGGGCGCTGTCGCGCGTGATGTCGATTCCCGCAGGCGGCGAATCGACCGGCCTGCACGCGGTCGATGAGCTCAACGGCTGGACCTACATCATGAGCAACTTCCAGCATGCCGGCGACTGGGGCGCGATCCACAGCATTGTCAAGCCGGCGCTCGACCCGCTCATCAACGCCAACTACAAAAACAAATTCGGCGCCGCCGTGGGTTATCTGACCGGCGAAGTAGTGCAGACGAAGCTGGCGAAGGCGTAAGGCCTCGATCATCATCAGATCGCCTTCTGGTTCACCCGCCGCGAAAGCGCCTCGGCGCTTTCGCGGCGCTCGCTGTAGCGGTCGGTCAGCCAGGGCGAAACACCCCGCGTCAGCAGCGTGAACTTGACAAGCTCTTCCATCACATCGACTACCCGGTCGTAGAGGCCTACCTGACCGGGCATTGCTGCCAGGGCCAGTCGTGCGAAGCGGTCGCAAAATGCCGAACTTGCCAAGCATTTGGTTCTTTGGCGCTTGATCCGTATGCCGCGATAGCTATGAATTCGGTAGCGAAAGCATACGCGCTGCCGTCCCTGAAGCGCCAGCTTTTCGCCAAATTTATCGGCACCGCGGCGCTGCTTTGCGCGGTGATCGGCTCGGGCATCATGGCCGAGCGCCTGAGCGGCGGGAACAACGGCGTGGCGCTGCTGGCAAACACGCTGGCCACGGTGTTTGCGCTTTATGTGCTGATCGAGATCATGGGTCCGGTCAGCGGCGCGCA
>CAXSGT010000029.1:0-23012 GCA_964236835.1 uncultured Polaromonas sp. | reverse complement strand
TTCTCTGGCAGGACGTTTGCTCACCGCATGTTTGCAAACAATACGACGACGACCGTTACCAACGCCAATACTACAACCACTACGACTCCCGGTGGCACTACTACCCCTGTCGGTCCTTAATCAAGTCGCTGGCTCCCAATTGGCCAATCCGGTGTATTGGGTGCTCTGACAGATTAATGGTAATTTCAAAAAGCCCCGTTCGCGGGGCTTTTTTACGTTCATCACCTACTTAGGCGCAATGCTAAACTGCCAGGTTTAACTTTTAATGAGCAAAATTCCAACGCCATGAAACGCAATTTACTTTTATTGGCTTTGCTAACCTTGCTGGGCGGCTGCGCTTCCATTGGCTTTGACTCATCCACGCAAGTGCTTGCCCAAGTCGGCGACATCACCACCGGCGCGCCGCAAACCCAGCCGGCGATTGTCGAGCTCGACGGCCAGCCGGCGCTGCTCTACGCCAACAAGGACAACCGCATTGTTTTCCAGCACGGCCAGCGGCGCCAGCTGCTAGATGAAACCGCGCCGGTGCGCGGCGGCAACCGGTTTCAGCTGAATTTTCAGGAGCGGCATCTGCATGCGCTCTGGTGGTCGCACCAGAACGATAAAAACGTCTATATGACTTCGTCAATCGATGGCGGCCAGCGCTTTGCGCCGGTTGGCATCGTCAACGACAGCCATGGCGTGCTGGCGCAGTTCAGTTTGTTGCGCGGCAAACCGGGCGTTGTCGGCATGACCTACCTTGACGAGCGTGCTCCGCGCTTCCAGACTTACTTCAATCGCTCGACCGACTATGGCCGCACCTGGGCGCGGCCCGACCAGCGGCTCGATGCCGCGCCCGGCGACGGGCAGGCCAGCGACGTCCGCGAGCCGCAAAGCGTCGAGGCGGGCGCGGCGTGGGTAACCGCCTGGGTCGATGTGGTCAAGGTCGCGGGAGCCACCCGCTACCGGATCATCAACCGCCACAGCAACGACGAGGGTTTGAGCTGGTCGGCGCCCGAGGTGCTGCACACGTCGGACAAGCTGATTTCCGCGCTGACGGTGAGCGCGCAGGGCGGCAGCGTCGTCATCGCCGCCGATGAATTCGAGCGCGGCATCCTGGCCTTCGCGTCGCCGGACCAAGGGCGCAGCTGGCGCGCATCAGGATCGCTTGCCGGCACCGGCTTTGCTGCCGGAGCCGAAGGCGCGAGCAACAGCGGCATTCGCATGGCTGTCGCGGGCCAACGCGCGCATCTGGTCTGGATGCAGGACCGAAGCGGCGCAAAAACCAGCATCATGCGCGCCAGCCTGGACATTGCGCAGTCGAAGTGGCTCGACGCGGCGGCGCAGCGGCTCGATGTGAAGTCGCATGACAACACCCGTTCCATGGTGCCGGTGGTGCTGGCGCTTGCGCAGGGCCCGGTACTGGCCGCCTGGGTCGATTACCGCGACATTCGCTCCAACATCTATGTGTCCGCCTCGTTCGACCAGGGCCAGTCTTGGTCGGCGCCGCAACCGCTGCTCAAGCCCGGCGAGGTTTCGGCGGGCTGGCCCAGGCTGATTCCCTGGCGCGACCAGGCCGCGATCGCCTACGAGGTCTATCCGAAAGAGGTAACGGCCGACGGCAGCCTGCTGCTCAAGCAGATCGCGCTTGCCAAGGATGCCAAGGCGCTGCCGGACTTCGGCAATCGTTCGCAAATCAGCGAGGCCGAGCGCAAGGAAAAGCTAGAGCAACGCATCAGGACGCTGTGGGAAAAGCGTATCGCGGGCGACTACGATGCCGCCTACAATATTTTCGATTTCGCCTACCGAGCCGCCACGCCGAAGAAAAATTATCTTGAAAACGTCGGCGTCATCACCTACCAGACGTTCTCGCTTGATGGCGTTGACATTGCCGGCAACGAGGCCAGCGCGAAAATGAAAATCAAGTACGAGGTCAAGCCGACGATGCTGCCCAGCGGCAAGTCGATCACCGTGACGCCGGTCGAGGTCGAGGCCGTCAACAAATGGGTTTGGGTGGGCAACGACTGGTACCTGGTCTACAGCCCTTCCTACGGCCAGCCGAACCTTAAATATTGATCGCAGCCAGGCGCGGCCAGCTTGAAAATCAAACCTCGCCCTCGCCTGGGCGAGGTTTTTTTTCGGCGATTGCCGCAACCCTGAGCGCGGCATTGAAGAGCCCTTCTGAGTCATGACAAAACGCAAGCCCGGCGGTCAACCGGCTGCGCAAGCGGCGCTGGCTCACATCCTGAACGCCCTGTTGCCCGCCGCGCCAGCGGCGCTGCTGCTGCTGGGCGAATTTCCGGCAGACGCAGCGGCGGAGTTGCGGGCACATGGCTACCGGCTGGCGACTTTGCGCTGGCGCGATCTGGACCGGCAGACTTTGCCACCGGCAGGCGCCCGAGGCGAGTTGCTTCAGGTGTGCTTGGCCGGGCCGGCCGAATCGGCGGAATCGGCTAGTGCGGGAATGCTTTTCGACGCGGTGCTGTCGCTGGACCTGGCGGCGGATATTCATCCGCTGGCGCTGTTCGACGGGCTCGACGCCGTGCTGGCGCCGCGCGGCATCGTGGCGCTGGCGGAAGCGGGCTTTTCCGATTCCCGAACGGACTCCTGGCTGGAGTGCCTGGCGGCGCTTGCCTTGCGCTGCGGCTTCACGCTCGACGCGCCGGCCGGGACAGCGGACGGGCCGCTGCCGGTGCATGTGCTGCGCCGTTCCCCGGCCGCTCCCCGCTGGCGCGTCGGCCATGTCCTGTCGGGCGATTTTGCGGAAATCTCGGATCTTTTCCAGCAGGTGTTCGGCCATCCGCTGAGCCGGGCGCTGTGGGACTGGAAATACGCCTCGGGTCGGGGCAACGCGGTCCTGGCGCGCAAGCACACTGGCGAACTGGTGGCGCATTACGGCGGCATGTACCGCGATATCGTGCTGGGCGGCAAGCCCGAGCGGGTGGCGCAGATTTGCGATGTCATGGTGCATTCGCACGAGCGCGGCGTGCTGACGCGGCAAGGGCCGTTCTTTTTGATGGCCAGCAGCTGGCCGGAAGTCTACGGCCCGCTCGGGTTCGGCTTTCCCACCCGCCGCGCGATGGGCGTCGCCGAAAAACTGGGGCTCTACACCCAGGTCGGCCAGATGGCCGAGGTGCATTGGCCGCCGGCGGCGGCGCGGCTGCGGCTAGGCACGCGGGTGCGAACGCTGGCGCGGGAAAGCGCCGCCGACCAGGCGCTGGTGCAGCCGCTGTGGGACGCGATGGCGCGTGATCTGAAGAGCGCCGCGGTGGGCGTGAAGAACTGGCAGTTTCTGGAACGGCGCTACTTCAGCCATCCGCAAAATAGTTACGACGTGCTGCTGGTCGCCGGGCGCCTGACCGGAAAGCCGCTGGGCGTGATGGTGCTGCGCCGGCTGGGCGACGCCTGCGAACTGCTCGATGTGATCGGCCCGCTTTCCAGCCTGGCGCTGCTGATCGACCAGGCGCGGCGCATGACCCGCCGCTGGGCGCTGCCGCATCTGCACTGCTGGATCACGACCCAGCATGCGCAGCGATTCGTCGATTGCGGCGGGACGCAAAAAGCGCTCGACCTGTCCATCCCGGCCAGCAGCTGGACCCGCAATCCGCGCTCCGAGGTGTTCAAGGACAAGTGGTGGCTGATGGCCGGCGATACCGATTTTCGTTGAGCGGTGGCGCTTTCAAACAAGAAAAATTGGTCAAACAGGCCTTTTCCGTTTATGCAGTCTATATAGTTTGCTATTTAATAAATAGCAAAACCGGGCAGCGGCGCTGGCTGCTTTGCAAAGGCGGCGGGGCGGGTTTCACGGCGCCGGGCGCATGGGATAATTCGGCGCGAAGCCGCTGGGTCGATGGCATGGCGGTCCGCGGGCGGCAATGGCAACAAAGGATATTTAATGATTTTGGTCACGGGCGCGGCTGGCTTCATCGGTGCGAATTTCGTTCTGGACTGGCTGGCCGGATGCGACGAGCCGGTCGTCAACCTCGACAAGCTGACGTATGCCGGCAACCTCGAGACGCTGGCGTCGCTTCGAGGCGATGAGCGGCATGTTTTCGTGCAAGGCGACATCGGCGACAGCGTGCTGGTCGCCGGCCTGCTGGCAAAACACCGGCCCCGCGCGGTCATCAACTTCGCCGCCGAAAGCCATGTGGACCGCTCGATTCACAGCCCCGAGGATTTCATCCAGACCAACATCGTCGGCACTTTTCGCCTGCTGGAGGCGGTGCGCGGTTACTGGGGCGGCCTGGCGCCGGCGGCAAGCTCGGCTTTTCGCCTGCTGCATGTTTCCACCGACGAGGTGTATGGCTCGCTGGGCGCGGCCGACGCGGCCTTTACCGAGGGCCACCGCTACGAGCCCAACAGCCCGTATTCGGCCAGCAAGGCCGCCAGCGACCACCTGGTGCGCGCCTACCATCACACCTATGGCATGCCGATCCTGACGACCAACTGCTCGAACAATTACGGCCCCTGTCATTTCCCCGAGAAGCTGATCCCCTTGATGATCGTCAACGCGCTGGCCGGCAAGCCTTTGCCGGTGTATGGCGACGGCATGCAGGTGCGCGACTGGCTGTATGTGAAGGACCATTGCGGCGCCATTCGCCGCGTGCTCGAAGCCGGACGCCTGGGCGAGGTGTACAACATCGGCGGCTGGAACGAAAAACCCAACATCGAAATCGTCAAAACCGTCTGCGCGCTGCTCGACGAACTGCGTCCCAAGCCTGGCGGTGGCAGCTATAGCGCACAGATCAGCTATGTGAAGGACCGGCCCGGCCATGACCGGCGCTATGCCATCGACGCCAGCAAGATCGAGCGCGAGCTGGGCTGGAAGCCGGCTGAAACCTTTGAAACCGGCATCCGCAAGACCGTACAGTGGTACCTGGCAAACCCGGAGTGGGTGGCGAATGTGCAAAGTGGCGCTTACCGGGACTGGGTGCGCACGCAGTACGCGGCCGCATGAAAATCCTGCTTTTCGGCAAAAACGGCCAGGTGGGCTGGGAACTGCAGCGCAGCCTGGCGCCGCTGGGCGAACTCGTTGCGCTGGACCGCCATAGCCAGAACGGGTCCGGCGATCTGGGCAATCTGCAAGGCCTGGCCGACACCGTGCAGGCAGTGCGGCCCGACGTCATCGTCAATGCCGCCGCCCACACCGCCGTTGACAAGGCTGAAAGCGAGCCGGAACTGGCGCGCACCCTCAACGCCCTGGCGCCCGGCGTGCTGGCGCGGGAAGCCGACAAAATCGGCGCCTGGCTGGTGCATTATTCGACCGACTATGTGTTCGACGGCGGCGGCTCGCGGCCCTGGCTTGAAACCGACGCGCCAGCACCGCTCAGCGTGTATGGCCGGACCAAGCTCGAAGGCGAGCGGCTGATTCAGGCGGCAGGCGCCAAGCACCTGATTTTTCGCACCAGCTGGGTCTATGCGGCGCGGGGCGGCAACTTCGCCAAAACCATGCTGCGGCTGGCGCAAGAGCGCGAGCGCTTGAGCGTCATCGACGACCAATGGGGCGCACCCACCGGCGCCGAGCTGCTGGCCGATGTCACGGCGCACGCCATCCGCCAAGTGCTGCGGCGCCCGCGGGATGGTGGGCTGTACCACTTGGCCGCGCAGGGCGAAATCACCTGGAATGGCTATGCAAAATATGTCATTGCGCAGGCTGAACGGTCGAAATTAGCTATTAAAATAATAGCAAATGAGGTGGTGGCGGTGCCGACCAGCGCCTTTCCGACGCCGGCGACGCGTCCGCAAAACTCGCGTCTGAATACGACCAAGATTCAGGCCACATTCGGCTTGAAACTGCCGCCATGGCAGCAAGGCGTCGACCGGATGCTGAGTGAAATTCTGGCGTGAAATACGTCATCACTTTGATGTTTCAATTGATGACTAAACAAAGCGCTTATTTGCGAGAGCGCGCCGAGCTGCTGGGTCTGCTGCAGGCGTTGCCGCCCTCCTTGTGGCAACTGACCAGGAAGTGCTGTTTTTCATGGACGAACAAACCTTGATGGGGCGAGGCATCGGCTACGTCGACGTTCATCTCCTGACATCCGCCCGGCTCGAGCGGGCTTTGCTCTGGACGCGAGACAAAAGACTGCATGCCATCGCGGACGAACTCGGCATGGCGTACACCGAAGTAAACCACTGAATCGACGAAAAAAATCCGTACCATGACCCAACGCAAAGGCATCATCCTCGCCGGCGGCTCAGGCACCCGCCTGCATCCGGCCACGCTGGCCATCAGCAAGCAGCTGCTGCCGGTGTACGACAAGCCAATGATCTACTATCCCCTCAGCACCCTGATGCTGGCCGGGATTCGCGATGTGCTGGTCATCAGCACGCCGCAGGACACGCCGCGCTTCGAGCAATTGCTGGGCGACGGCGGCCAGTGGGGGATGAATCTGCGCTACGCCGTGCAGGCCAGCCCCGATGGCTTGGCGCAGGCTTTTCTCATTGGCGAAAAGTTTGTCGGCAACCATCCGAGCGCGCTGGTGTTGGGCGACAACATCTTTCACGGCCACGACTTCGCGCCCCTGCTGGTCGAGGCCGACACGCAAACCAGCGGCGCCACGGTCTTCGCCTACCATGTGCACGACCCCGAGCGCTACGGCGTCGTGGCGTTCGACGCCAACGGCAAAGCCAGCAGCATCGAAGAAAAACCGCGCCAGCCCAAGAGCAACTACGCCGTCACCGGCCTTTATTTTTACGACAGGCAGGTGGTTGACATTGCCAAGTCTGTCGAGCCCAGCGCCCGCGGCGAGCTGGAAATCACATCGGTCAATCAGGCTTACCTCGACCTCGGGCAGCTCAGCGTGCAAATCATGAGGCGCGGCTATGCCTGGCTGGACACGGGAACGCATGACAGCCTACTCGAAGCCGGCCAGTTCATCGCCACGCTTGCGCATCGCCAGGGCTTGAAGATCGCCTGCCCGTAAGAAATCGCCTGGCGCAACGGTTTCATCACTTCCGAGCAACTTGACCAGTTGGCCCGGCCGCTGGCCAAAAATGGCTATGGCCAGTATTTGCAGCGTCTGCTGATCGAAGGAATGCAGCCATGAAGATCACGGCGACGGCGATTGCCGATGTCTTCATCGTCGAGCCCAGGGTGTTCGGCGATGCACGCGGATTTTTCTACGAAAGCTTCAACCAGCAGGCTTTCGACGAGGCCGCCGGTCCCGGCCTGAGATTCCTGCAGGACAACCACAGCCGCAGCGCCAAAGGCGTGTTGCGCGGCTTGCACTACCAGATCCGGCAGCCGCAAGGCAAGCTGGTCCGGGTGGCGCGCGGAGCGGTGTTCGACGTGGCTGTCGATATTCGCGCAAGTTCGCCTTCGTTCGGGAACTGGGTCGGCGTTGAACTGAGCGAAGAAAACCACCGGCAGCTGTGGGTGCCCCCAGGCTTTGCGCATGGTTTCCTGGTGCTCAGCGAGAGTGCCGATTTTCTGTACAAGACCACCGACTACTATGCGCCCGAACACGAGCGCTGCATCGCTTGGGACGACCCGGCTGTCGGGGTCGAGTGGCCCATCGAAACTCAGCCAAGCCTGTCGGCCAAGGACCAAAAAGGCTTGGCACTGTCGCAGGCGGAAGTTTTTTCGTGAAGGTAAACCGCCAACGGTGCCGTCCAACGTGTTTTTTGGAGGCTGTCTAGCCAGCCAGCCCCGCGGCATAGCGCCGCATTCTGCAAAAGCAGCTTCGAGGCGCTTTTTCCCGGCGCTGGCGGTCTCGATCAACCATGTCTCTCAAACACAATACGCTGTGGAACCTGGCGGGCAGCGTCTTGCCTCTGATCGCCGGCGCGGCGTTGATCCCCTATACGCTTGCCCGCCTTGGCAATGAGTCCTTCGGCATCCTGACGCTGATTTGGGGTTTGATCGGCTACTTTACCCTGTTCGACCTGGGCGTCGGTCGCGCGCTGACCTTTCGGCTGAGCCAGCTCCAGGCAAGCGGGCAAATCATCGAAATCGGCCCGACGCTCAGGGCGGGCATGGCGCTGACCTTGGGCGCTGGGCTGGTGGGCGCGGCATTGATCTGGGCATTGGCCCCGAGCCTAGCCAGGCACTGGCTGAAAATCAGCCCGGCGTTGCAGCAAGACGCCATGCTGGCCTTTTTGATCGCCGCCCTGGGCATCTTGCCGACGACGATGGCCAGCGGCCTGCGCGGGGCGCTCGAGGGGCTGGACCGATTCGCCGCTTCCAACGTCAGCAGAATCATGCTGGGTCTTTGGATGTTCGTCGTGCCCGCCTGGGTGGTTTATTTTCACGGCGCCGAGTTATGGGTCATCACGATTTATCTGGTGCTGGGGCGATGCCTGGTCGTCGTGGGCATGGCTTGGCAACTCCGCAGCCATCTTCTGCGCCGCGCAACCGGCGCGTGGGTGCAAAAAAGGCATGTCGGGGTACTATGGAATTACGGATTTTGGGTGTCGTTGACGGGCATTGTCGGGCCCTTGATGGTCTATGGAGACCGTTTTTTCGTCAGCGCCGCGGTAGGGGCCGGGCAACTGCCGCTGTATGCCATTCCCCAGGAAGGCCTGTTGCGCTTGCTGCTGATTCCCATCGCCTTGACGAGCGCCTTGTTGCCCCGATTGGCGACCATGGACCATGAAGCGACCGTTCGCAGCTACCGGCAAAGCAGCCTGCAAATAGCGGTGTGCATGTTCGCTGTATGTGTTCTGGCCGCGGCGCTGGCTTATCCGGTGCTGGCAGTCTGGCTGTCGGCGGAGTTTGCGCGAACGGCCTTTCCAGTCGTGTTGATTCTATGCGTGGGCATATGGATCAATTCAATGGCATTGATGCCGTATACGCTTTTGCATGCAAAGGGCAATCCAAGGCTGACCGCCATTTTTCATCTCGCCGAGCTGACGCTGTATTTATTCGCCGTATGGTTTTTGTCGTCGAAGTTCGGCTTGCCGGGCGCAGCGCTGGCATGGGCTGCGCGGGTGGCGCTGGATCTGGCGCTGCTGCGACTGGCGGTGCGGCGTCTGTACGGCGTCTAGGGGTGTCTTGATGGCAAATTCCAGCGCTTCCACGTTGCCCACATCGGACCAGGGCCGATGTTTCGGCCACGCCGCCGGGCGCGGAGCTATTGGCAATGCGAGGCTCGCCGGGCGCTGTCTCTCGCGCCCGGGACGGGCCTGGATGCGCCGGGCGATGCTTGGCAATTTCGAGCCCGACGTAGTCGCGGCGGCCAGGGCGCAAGGCTGGAATGTGGTTTATGGCGGTTGCGAGGCGTTCGCGCTTCATGAAGGACAAGCCGGTTGCATAATTTGCTCTCATGTCCCCGAGCATGTTGACCATCCCACGCGTCGGGCGATTCCCGAAGTTTGCGGCCAGGCGAAACATGAACGATCTGGCGCGCGCGGCCGTGAGCAACCCATGATGAGCCAGGTCGCCGTCATCATATTGAACTGGAACGGCTGGAGCGATACGATTGCTTGCCTTGAATCCTTGCGACGCCTGGATTACCCGGATTATTATTTGATTGTTGTTGACAATGCCTCGACCGATGATTCGGTGGCGCAAATCAAAAAGGCGATGCCCGATATCGAGGTGCTGCAAAGCGGCGCGAACCTGGGGTTTGGCGGGGGATGCAACATCGGAATACGGCTTGCGCTCGCCAAGGGCGCCGACTATGTCTGGCTGGTCAACAGCGATGCCGTGGCCGATCCCCGCGCGCTTTCGGCGCTGGTCCAGGTCGCGGATGAAAACCCTGCGTTGGGTTCGGTGGGATCGGTCCTTTACGAGGCCGATCAGCCGGGCAAGGTCCAGCTCTGGGGCGGCGCCAGAGTCAACCTTTGGACCGGGCGGTCCCGGCATCGATTGGTTGCAATGCCGCTAGACTTCATCTCCGGCGCTTCGCTGTTGCTGCGCCGAGGCGCGCTGGAAGACGTCGGCTTGTTCGATGAAAAAACTTTTTTCATGTATTGGGAAGACACCGATATTCATTTTCGTCTGCGCGACGCCGGCTGGCGGCTCGCCGTGGCCGAAGATTCAAGGCTGTGGCACAAGCAGTCCGCAAGCCTGGGGAAAAAAAGTCCATTGCTCGATGAATACTTCATCCGCTCGGGCGTCCGGTTTCTTAAGCGGCATGCCCCTTTTCCTGTGATTTCCATCTCGCTCATGCTGGGCGGAATGCTGGCAAAGCGGGTCGCGACAGGTCAATTCAAACGCGGCAAGGCCGTGCTCAAGGGTTTTTTCGCCGCATGACGCAGACCGTGCCCGTATCCGTGGTGATACCTTGCTACCGCTGCGCGAAAACGGTAGAGCGGGCCGTCGTGTCGGTGGCGGCGCAGACGGTGCTGCCGATCGAATTGATTCTTGTTGACGACGGCAGCGCGGACGAAACCCGCTCGGTGCTCTATGACTTGCGCGCCCGTCATGCGCCCGGCTGGATCAAGCTGGTACTGCTGGACCAGAATGTCGGCGCCGCGAGCGCGCGCAATGCCGGCTGGGACACGGCGGCGGGACGGTATATCGCGTTTCTCGACGCCGATGATTCATGGCATCCGCACAAGCTGCAACTGCAATACGCGTTCATGCTGTCCGAGCCCGACGTGGCTGTGTGCGGACATGGGCACCATCAGGTCGCCAGGCCGCCGAAATCCCTGACGCTCGGCAAACCGATATTCCGAAAACTGCCGGGTTTTTATGTCCTACTGAAAAATCCGTTCATCACGCCGTCGTTCATGGTGCGTTCCGATTTGGCCATTAGATTTTTGACCGGAAGACGCCATATGGAAGACCATCTATTCCTGATGAGGGTGACCACGGCCGGACTGCAAATCGCAAAAACCCGGATGCCGCTGGCATTTATCTACAAGAATATATTCGGCGACGCCGGCTTGAGCGCCGATCTCTGGGTCATGCAGCGCCGCGAGCTGGAAAATTATGATATTTTGCGTCGTGACGGTTGTATTTCCAGCGCCGCCGGCGTCTTTCTGAAGACCTATTCATGGCTGAAGTTTTTCCGACGCTATTTTATTGTCATCGCCCGAAAACTTCAGCGGGCTGCGAGTAAATAATCAAGGCGCATCAGCCATTGCCAACAGTGTCCGTGTCCGTTGTAAGCCATGGCCAGGCAACGCTGGTTCGCGCACTTCTGGAAGACCTGAAAATAATTGCTCGCAGCGTCAGCCTAGAGGTTTTGCTGACGGTGAATATTCCCGAAGAGCCGCCCGGATCGCTGGCGCAGCTGCCGTTTGTTGTCAAAACCATTCATAACCTTATGCCGCTGGGGTTTGGTGAAAATCACAATCGCGCGCTTCGCTTGGCCAAGGGCGATTTTTTTTGTATCGTCAATCCCGATATTCGAATTGCCTCGAACATTTTCCCCGCATTGCTGAAGGTTGCAAAGGAAGCCCGTTTCGGCATGGTTGCGCCGCTGGTGCTCGACCGCAATGGGAATATCGAGGACAGCGCGCGTTTCTTTCCCACTCCGCTCAAGATAATCTGCAAGGCGATGGGCCGCCGCAAGGCAAGCGACTATGCCATCGCAAATGCCTGCATTTTGCCCGACTGGGTGGGCGGCATGTTCATGCTGTGCCGCCGCGAGGTATATCTGCGGGTCGGCGGCTTCGACGAAAGGTATTTTTTATACTATGAAGATGTTGACTTGTGCGCCCGCGTCTGGCTGTCGGGTTTGCAGGTCGCGCTTGTTACGCAGGTCAGCGTCGTCCATGACGCCAGGCGCAGCAGCCACAAAAAATTAACCTATCTTTCGCATCACCTTCGCAGTATGTTTCGTTTCTTTTTGTCTCCGACTTATAGGCGCGCCATGTATTTACGCAGGGCAAGCCGGGCAAGTGTTCATTAAAGAAATTACACATGTCCGTATCATCCAGTCGATCGGTGTTTGTCACGGGCGCCAGCGGCTTCGTAGGAAAAGCCCTGGTGGGCAAGCTGACGGCCGACGGCTGTGCGGTGACAGCAGTTTCACGCCATGGGACGGCCGCTGGATCTTTTAATTGCCACCAGGTCGATCGTTACGAGAACAGCGCCAGTTTAATGACAGCTGACTCATGCCTTGTTCATCTGGCCGCCAGAGTGCATGTCATGAAGGATAAAGACGGCGACCCATTGTCCGCATTTCGCGCCGCCAATGTCGGGGTGACTTTGAATCTGGCTCGCGATGCCGCGGCAGCGGGGGTGCGGCGTTTCATATTTCTCAGCTCGATCAAGGTCAACGGAGAACAAACCCGGCCGGGACATGCGTTCGGCGCGGACGACGCTTGCGCGCCTGCCGATTCCTACGCCATCTCCAAAATGGAGGCGGAACTGGCGCTGTGGAAAATTGGCGCCGAAACAGGCATGGAAATTGTCATTCTTCGCCCACCGCTGGTCTACGGGCCGGGCGTTCGCGCCAATTTCGCCGCGCTGATAACTGCCGTCGCGCGCGGCCTTCCACTGCCGTTGGGAGCGATCGACAATCGCCGCAGTCTGATTGGATTGGGTAATCTATTGGACGTGATCGCTGTCTGTATCGACCATCCGGGTGCAGCGAATCAGACATTTGTCGTCAGCGACGGCGAGGATTTGTCAACGCCCGAGTTAATCCGGCGGATAGCCCGCGCCCTGCACAAACCGGCAAAATTGCTGCCTGTGCCGCTGTGGATTTTGAAAACCGGCGCCGCGCTATCGGGCAAACGGGAAATACTGCAGCGGCTGTGTGGAAATCTTCAAATAGATATCTTGAAGGCGCGCAAATTAATCGCTTGGCAGCCGCCTTTCAGTATCGATGAATGTCTAAGTCTTGCGGCGACGGTATCGCGTTCATGAGCAAGCGGATTTTCGATATTTTCATGTCGATGGCGGCAGGCATAATTCTTTTTGCGCCCATGCTGGCGGCGGCGCTGATTATCAAACTTACTTCACGGGGCCCGGTGCTTTATTGGTCGGAGCGCGTCGGTCGATATAACATTCTCTTCAAAATGCCGAAGTTTCGCAGCATGCGCGTTGACACGCCCGCCCTGGCGACACATCTGCTGAATAATCCCCAAGCCTATTTGACGCCGATCGGCGGGTTTTTGCGCAAGAGCAGCCTGGATGAACTGCCGCAGCTTTGGAGCATCTTCAAAGGCGACATGAGTTTTGTCGGACCACGGCCGGCGCTTTTCAATCAATATGATCTGATGGATTTGCGCACGCGCAGCGGAGTGGAAAAACTTGTTCCGGGATTAACCGGCTGGGCACAGGTCAATGGACGCGACGAGCTGCCGATTGCGCAAAAAGTAGCGCTGGATGTGGAGTATCTGCGGCGGCGATCTTTCTGGTTCGATTTGAAAATAATGGTTTTGACCGTCGTTAAGGTAGCCAGGCGTGAAAGCGTCTCGCATTAATTTCTTTTATATTGAAACGCGGCCGGCTCGGCGTTATAGTATGACGTTTAAAATTAATAACCCAGGAATATCTCATGAGTAACTTGATGGAAATACAAAACCAGATCGGCAAGCTGCAAAAACAGGCCGATGAATTGAAGGCGCGCGATTTTAATAACACCGTGCAGGAAATTATTGCGAAAATGCAGGCTTTCGGTATTACCGCCAAGGATTTAACGCCCAGCAAGCGCCGCGGCGCCAAGACAAAAGCCAAGGCGCCGTCGCCCGCCGCGCGCGGCGGGGCCGCCAAAAAAACCGCGAATACCGTCGCTGCCAAATTCCGCGGACCCGAGGGTCAAACCTGGAGCGGACGCGGCTTGATGCCGCGCTGGCTGTCCGCGCTGGTCGCCGAGGGCCAACCGAAGGAAAATTTCGTCGTCAAGGATTGACCGAGGTTTTTCCATAAAACCTTCGATGCAGGAAAAAATACTCGGATGGCCCCGCGCTCTTAAGCAACTGGTTGTCATGGCGCTCGATATCGCCATGTGCCTGTTCGCCACATGGCTGGCATTCACGCTGCGCCTTGACACACCGAATTTTCCTGACGGCGCGCAGCGCTGGATCTATGCGCTGACGCCATTGTTGGCGGTGCCGGTATTTATCCGTTTCGGGCTTTACCGCGCTATTTTCAGATATTCGGGCCAGGCCGCGCTGGCCGCCACCGCCAAAGCAGTTGCGTTGTATGGCGCGCTGCTGCTGGGGGTGCTGCTGTGGCTGCATTGGCCCAATGTGCCGCGCAGCGTCGGGGTATTGCAGCCTTTGATATTTTTGTTGTTGGTCGGAGCCAGCCGGGCAATGGCTCGTTTCTGGTTGACCGGTTGGGATGAACGCCGCCAAGTGCAAGGCCGCCTGCTGATATTCGGCGCCGGCACCGCAGGCGTTCAGACCGCCGCGGCGCTGGGGGTTTCCAGTCAGTTCAAGCTATTGGGTTTCGTCGACGATGACGCTGGCAAGGTGGGGCGCAGCATCAACGGTGTCCCGGTGTTTTCCCCGGCGGCTGTGCCAAGCCTGGTAAGCGGCCAGGAGGTCACCGATATTTTGCTGGCGTTGCCCAGTGCCTCGCGTGAGCGGCGCGCCAGCATCATCGAAAGCCTGCGATCGCTGCCGCTGCATATTCGGACCCTTCCGGGAATGGCCGATCTGGCGAGCGGCCGCGTGACGGTGCAGGATTTTCGCGAACTCGATATCGAGGATTTGCTGGGGCGCGACACGGTGCCGCCCGATGCGGTGTTGCTCGCGCGCAATCTGATCGGCAAGGTCGCGCTCGTCAGCGGCGCCGGCGGCAGCATCGGCAGCGAGCTATGCCGCCAGATCCTGGCGGAAAAGCCGCGCCAGTTGCTGCTGCTCGATCATTCCGAGTTCGCGCTGTACGGCATCCATCAGGAATTGCAGGAGTTGTGCTCGGCCAGGCGACTCGATGTCGAACTGATTGCCTTGCTCGGCTCGGTTGCCAACCCGCTCAGGCTGCTGGAAATCTGCCTTGCTTATCGACCGCACTCCGTCTATCACGCCGCCGCCTACAAGCATGTGCCGATGGTCGAGTCCAATCCGGCCGAAGGCATCGTCAACAACGTGTTCGGCACGCTCAATATGGTTCGCGCGGCCATGGCCGGCGGCGTCGCGGATTTCGTGCTCGTTTCCACCGACAAGGCAGTCCGCCCCACCAATGTCATGGGGGCGAGCAAGCGCATGGCCGAGCTGATCCTGCAGGCCTTGGCGGCGGACGCCGCGGCGTCGGGCGTTTGTTTCAGCATGGTGCGCTTTGGCAATGTGCTCGGCTCCAGCGGCAGCGTGGTGCCGCTGTTTCGGCGCCAGCTTGCCGCCGGCGGTCCCTTGACGGTGACGCATTCCGACGTCACGCGTTATTTCATGACGCTGTCCGAAGCGGCCCAGCTGGTGCTGCAGGCCGGCGCCATGGCGACCGGCGGCGACGTGTTCGTGCTCGACATGGGAAAACCCGTCAGCATCCTGGACCTTGCCCACCGCATGGTCGAGCTGTCGGGCATGAAGGTGCGCGACGCGGCGCATCCGGACGGCGATATCGAGATTGTGGTGACCGGCCTGCGCCCTGGCGAAAAACTCTACGAGGAATTGCTCATTGGCGACAATCCGGCGCCCACCGCCCATCCACGCATCATGAAGGCGCATGAGGACTGCCTGCCATGGCCGCTGCTCGAAGGCCGGCTCGAAGCGCTGCGCCTGGCTTGCGAAGCCGGCGAGGCCGAGCTGATGAAGGCGGTGCTGAAAACCTGTGTTCATGGCTATGAGCCGCAGCCCTGAAGCCTGGGCCACGCACGGCCTTTTGAAGAAACCGCCCGCTGCCGCGATGCGGCACAATTCGCGCTTCATCATCCTTTGACGCCTTGCCCCATGACGCAAAACTCATCTACCTCCGACCCCGACCTGTCGCATATCGGCCCGCGCGACAAGGCTGAAATCCTGGCCCAGGCGCTGCCTTACATCCGCAAGTTCCACGGCAAGACGCTGGTCATCAAATATGGCGGCAACGCCATGACCGACCCGGCGCTGCAGGCCGATTTCGCCGAGGACGTGGTGCTGCTCAAGCTTGTCGGCATGAACCCGGTGGTGGTGCACGGCGGCGGGCCGCAGATCGAGGCGGCGCTGAACCGGCTGGGCAAAAAAGGCAATTTCATCCAGGGCATGCGCGTGACCGACGAGGAAACCATGGAGGTGGTCGAGTGGGTGCTGGCCGGCCAGGTGCAGCAGGACATCGTCGGCCTGATCAACCAGGCCGGCGGCAAGGCGGTCGGCCTGACCGGGCGCGACGGCGGCCTGATCCGGGCGAAAAAGCTCAACCTGCCCGACAGAAACGACCCGGCGAAAGCGCACGACATCGGCTTTGTCGGCGATATCGTCGGCATCGACCCGAGCGTCGTCAAGGCGCTGCAGGACGATGCCTTCATTCCCGTCATCAGCCCGATCGGCTTCGGCGACGAAAACGAAAGCTACAACATCAACGCCGACGTCGTCGCCGGCAAGCTCGCCACCGTGCTGAAGGCCGAAAAGCTGGTGCTGCTGACCAACACGCCCGGCGTGCTGAACAAGCAGGGCGAATTGCTCACCGACCTGACGGCGCGCGAGATCGACGCGCTGTTTGCCGACGGAACGATCTCGGGCGGCATGCTGCCGAAAATCGAAGGCGCGCTCGACGCCGCCAAGAGCGGTGTCAACACTGTCCATATCATCGACGGCCGGGTGCCGCATGCCATGCTGCTGGAAATCCTGACCGACAAGGCGTATGGGACGATGATCCGCTCGCATTGACCTTCGCGCGCTCGGCTGGCCCGCTGGCATTCGAAGCCGCCGCGACAATCGCCAGTTTTATTCATTGAAAGCATTTTCGGTTTTCCGGAAAATCGAAATTGATGCAAAATAGAACGATCGTTCTTTTATTTGCATCGCCGCATGTCTGCCACCGAACTTCCTGCCAAACCCGATCACGCTTCGGCGCTGAACGAAACCGCGCCGAAAAGCCAGCACAAGGGCCAGCAGACCAAGGCCGCCATTGTCGGCGCGGCCCTGGGGCTGGCAACGCAGATTGGGCTTGATGGCCTGAGCATCGGCGCGCTGGCCGAGGTCATGCGCATGAGCAAGTCGGGCGTGTTCGCCCATTTCGGCTCGCGCGAAGAACTGCAGATCTCGGTGGTCCGGGAATACCATATTCGCTTCGAAGAAGAAGTGTTTCTTCCGGCGCTGCGGCAGCCGCGCGGGCTGCCGCGGCTGTGCGCGATGTTTCAGAACTGGATGAACCGGACGTCGATCGAAATCGATTCGGGCTGCATCTACATCAGCGGCGCGGTCGAGTTCGACGACCGGCCCGGCTTGGTTCGCGATGCGCTCGTCGGCTCGGTGCGGACCTGGCTGGCGGCGCTGAGCCGTGCGGTGGCGCAGGCCAGGCAAGCGGGCCATCTGCGCCCGGACGCCGATGACCAGCAGGTCACTTTCGAGATGCACGGCCTGATTCTGGCGCTGCACTACGAGGCCCGGTTTCTCAAGGCGCCCGGCGCCATCGCCCGCGCCAAGACCGGCTTTGCCAACATCCTGGCGCGCAACAGCGCCGCTGCAACTTCTTCCCCGGCTTTATCTTCTTCCAAGCCAATTCAACCTTAAAGGAACCGTATGCCCCAGTACCACCCGCCCCTGCGCGACATGCAATTCGTGATGCACGAGGTCTTTAAGGTGACCGACGAGTTCAAGGCCATGTCCAGGCATGCCGACATCGACGTCGACACCATCAACGCCGTGCTGGAAGAGGGCGGGAAATTCGCGACCGACGTGGTGTTTCCGCTCAATATCAGCGGCGACGACGAGGGCTGCGCGCTCGACAAGGCCAGCCATGAAGTCACGACGCCCAAGGGTTTCAGGCAAGCCTACGCGCAGTATGTCGAAGGCGGCTGGGCGGCGCTGAGCTGCGAGCCGGAATACGGCGGCCAGGGGCTGCCGTTTGTCGTCAGCCAGTGTTTATTCGAGATGCTGAACTCGGCCAACCAGGCCTGGACGATGTACCCCGGCCTGTCGCACGGCGCCTACGAGGCGATGCATGCGCACGGCACCGCCGAGCAAAAAAGAATCTATCTGCCCCGGCTCACCAGCGGCGAGTGGACCGGCACCATGTGCCTGACCGAGGCGCATTGCGGCACCGACCTGGGCTTGCTGCGAACCAAGGCCGAACCGCAGGCCGACGGCAGCTACAAGCTGACCGGCAACAAGATTTTCATCAGTGCCGGCGAGCACGACATGACGTCCAACATCGTGCACCTGGTGCTGGCGCGCCTGCCGGATTCGCCGCAAGGCAGCAAGGGCATCAGCCTGTTCGCCGTGCCGAAATTCAACGTCAACGCCGACGGCTCCATCGGCGCGCGCAACAGCATTTATTGCGGCGGCATCGAGCACAAGATGGGCATTCACGGCAATTCGACCGCGCAGATGGTGCTCGACGGCGCCGTTGGCACGCTGGTCGGCACGCCCAATAAGGGCTTGGCCGCGATGTTCGTGATGATGAACGCCGCCCGCCTGGGCGTGGGCAACCAGTCGCTCGGCCTGACCGAAGTGGCTTTTCAGAACGCGCTCGCCTATGCCAAAGACCGCATCCAGATGCGCTCGCTCTCGGGCGTCAAGGCCAAGGACTTGGCCGCGGACCCGATCATCGTGCACCCCGACGTTCGCAAGATGCTGCTGACGGCCAAGGCCTATGCCGAGGGCGGCCGCGCGCTGGCGATCTACTGCACGCTGCTCCTCGACAAGGAAGTTCATCACCCCGACGAGAAAGTGCGCGCCGAGTCGGCCGAAATCGTCGCGCTGCTCACGCCCATCGTGAAAGCTTTCCTGACCGACAACGGCCATATCGCGACCAACGCCTGCATGCAGGTGTTCGGCGGCCACGGCTACATCAAGGAGTGGGGCATGGAGCAGTTCGTTCGCGACAACCGCATCAACATGATTTATGAGGGCACCAACACGATTCAGTCGCTCGACCTGCTGGGCCGCAAAGTTCTGGGCAACCAGGGCGCGACGCTGAAAAAATTCGGCAAGCTCCTAGGCAGCCTGATTGCCGAGGAGGGCGGGAACGAGAAGATGGCCGAATTCATCAAACCGCTGGCGGCTCTGGCCGGGCAGATCACCAACTTCACCACCGAACTCGGTTTCAAGGCGCATCAAGACCCGGACGAAGTCGGCGCCGCGGCAGTCGATTACCTGCGTGTCGCCGGCCACCTGGTGTTCGGCTACTTCTGGGCGCGAATGGCGCAGGTCGCGCTGCGCGAAATCGCTGCCGGCAATGCCGACCCGTTCTATCTGGCGAAGGTGCAGACGGCGCGCTTTTATTTCGCCAGGTTGTTTCCCGAAACCGACATGCTGATGCGCACCGCGCGCAGCGGCAGCGCGTCGCTGATGGACACCGACGCCGCGCTGGCGTAAGGACCGGCAAAGCGCCGGCAAAGCCGATTTTTAGCAACGTTTTAAGGCTTTTTCGCTTATGATGCGGACATTGTTAGCTATGTTTTTAGGAGTAATTTCGATTTCCGCGCTGGCTCAGGGCACGCCGGTCGGCCTGTGGCGCAGCGCGGACGACAAGACCGGCGAGGCCAAAGCCGAAATCCGCATCACCGAAATCGCCGGCGCCCTGAGCGGCAGGATCGAAAAACGCCTGTTCAGGGCGCCCGGCACGGGCGACTTGTGCATCGCCTGTGGCGGCGACCGCAGGGACGCGCCGATTGTCGGCCTGGAAGTCATTCGCGGCGCGAAAAGGGCCCAAGGCCGCGATGTCTGGGAAGGCGGCAAGATCCTGGACCCGGAAAACGGCCGCGACTACACCTTGAAGATGACGCCGGTCGAGGACGGCAAAAAGCTCGAAGTCAGGGGCTCGATCGGGCCTTTCGGACGCACCCAGACCTGGACCCGCATCCAATGACCATTCCCGGCCACGCACCCAACCGGCTGGAGCGCCAGCTCGAGCGGCTCGCCGAGATTCCGGCCTTTGCCCGCCCCTGGTTTCGCGGCGTGGCGCTGCGCCGCGCCGTGCCGTTCGCCGGCACCGCCGGGCTGGACTTTTTGCACATCAGCTGCGAGCGAGTGGAAATCGGCGTCAAAAACGAAAAAAAGGTGCAGAACCATGTCGGCGAAATCCATGCGTCGGCGCTGCACCTGCTGGCCGAAACCGCCAGCGGCATGGTGGTCGGCATGAATCTGCGCGACGACTGCGTTCCGCTGCTCAAGCAAATGACCATGGCTTTCAGGCGGCGGGCGACCGGCGCCATGCGCGCCGTCGCAACGCTGACGGCCGGGCAGCAGGCGTCGATGCGGGCCGGCGGCGAGGGCGAAGTCAATATGCGGGTCGGCGTGAGCGACGAGGCGGGCGCGGTGCCTGTCGAATGCGAATTCGTCTGGGCCTGGGCGCCGGCGGCCGCATCAAAAGAACCGGCGTCATGATTATTTGTGCTTTCGCAATAACCGGAACCTCCGCATGAACCCATCCACCTTTGCTGAAATCGCGACGCACGTCGAGGCCGGCGTGATGACGCTGACGCTGAACCGACTGGCGCGGAAAAACTCGATCACGTCGGCGATGTATGCCACGATGGCCGATGCGCTCGATGCCGCCAAGGACGACGCGGCGATTCGCGCGCTGGTCATCCAGGGCCATGAAACGATTTTTTCAGCCGGCAACGACATTGGCGACTTCCTGAACCAACCGAGCTCGACACCGGACGCGCCGGTTTTTCGCTTTCTCTACGGCATCAGCGGCTTTCCAAAACCCATCGTCGCCGCGGTCTGCGGCCCGGCGGTCGGCATCGGCACGACGCTGCTGCTGCACTGCGACCTGGTCTATGCCGGCGACAACGCGGCGTTTTCCATGCCGTTCGTGAACCTGGGCCTGTGCCCCGAGGCGGCGTCGAGCCTTCTGGCGGCGCGGCTGATGGGCTACCACCGCGCCGCCCAAGCGCTGCTGCTGGGCGAGCCTTTCACAGCCGAGACCGCGCTGGAAATGGGCCTGGTCAACCGCATCGTGCCGCCGGCCGAAGCCAATGCGCTGGCGCGGCGGCAGGCACTCAAGCTCGCTGGCAAGCCGCTGTCGGCGCTGATGGAAACCAAGCGGCTGATGAAAAAGGACTATGCGGCCCTGATTGCCGAACGCATCGCCGAAGAGGCTACGAGTTTTGGCCGCATGCTGCATGAGCCTGCGGCGCGCGAGGCGTTCAGCGCTTTTATGGAGAAGCGCAAGCCGGATTTTTCGGGGATTTGAGTCCTCGGGTTTTTCTTGCGTCTGGCCAGCAGGCACGCCGGCACGATCTTGCCGCGCCGCACCGGCCGGCTTTCAAAGCTGAAAGGCCAGCCAGCGGATCAAGCCTTCGGAAAATTCACGCGCCGCGCTTGGATGGCGGGGGCGGTAAAGCGCCGCATCGGCGCGCTGCTGCGCTATCCAGTGCGCGAAGCGATGCACGGCGGACGGCGCGAAAAAAGCGATCATCAGCTCGTAATTCAGAAACAGGCTGCGCTCGTCGAGATTGGCCGACCCGGCCAGCGCCAGTTCGCTGTCGATGACCACCGCCTTGGCGTGAATCATCGTGTCCACCAGCCAGACGCTGGCGCCGGCTGCCGCGAGCTCGCGCAGCGCGGCCGGCCGGGCCATGTCGGCGAGCCGGTGGTTGGAGCGGCGCGGCAGCAGCAGTTCGACCGCGACGCCGCGCCTGGCGGCCAGCGTCAACGCCATCAACAGCGTTGAATCCGGAACGAAGTAGGGCGTGACCAGCAGGATGCGGGTGCGCGCCGTGAAGCAGCTGGCAATCAAGAGCGAATACAGCGTGTCCTCGGCCTGGTCCGGGCCGCTGGCGATCAGCTGCGCGTCCGCCGTGTCGGAAACAGGCTCGAAATACGCCGGCAATTGCGGCGCGGGCGGCGGTGCGGTTTGCGTTGCAAAGGCCCAGTCCTGGTCGAAGCGCCGCAGCGCCTGCCCGACCAGGTCGCCGCAAAAGTCGAAACTCAAGTCGGTCCACGGCATGACAGGCGGATGGCGCGACGCGTCGCCGACAAAATATTCGGCCGCCAGGTTGCGCCCGCCGGTCCACATCCGCTGTCCGTCGGCGATCACCATCTTGCGGTGGTTTCGCAAATTGGTGCGGCCGGGCAGAGCCGAGCGAAAGGGTGAAACGAACAGCTCCACCTGCACGCCGGCGCTCGTCAAAGGTTTCAGGTCCGGATGCCCGCCCAGGTAAACGCCGATGCCATCGATCAGCAGCCGCACCCGCACGCCTTTGCGGGCCTGCGTCGCCAGCAGCTCCCTGATTTCGTCGCCCAGCGCGTCGCGCCCCAGGACAAAGGTGCAGATATCGAGCGTCGCGCCTGCGCTGGCGATGACCGAGCGCAGCGCCGCGAGGGCTTCGCGCCCATCCTGATGAATTTCCAGCCGCAGGTAGGGCGCTGGGCTGGGCAGGCCCATGGCGTCGGCGAGCTGCTGGAAGCGCAGCGCGAACGCGTTCGACGAGCGCGCCGCGAGCGGCGGCCCCGGCAGGACTCGCACGGCCGCGTCGCGCGCAACCTTGCGGCTGCCGAACAGCAGGTAAAGCGGCAGCGCCAGGTAGGGCATCAAGGCCAGCGAGACCACCCAGGCAATCGCCGCCGAAGGATGGCGGCGCTGATGCCGGGCGCGCGACGCCACGACATAGATGGCCAGGCCCGCCGCCGTCGCCAAGCCGTGCAGCGTGAGGCCATAATGGCTCAGGAAGTCATTGATGAGCATCGATGGGTGGCGGCGAGGTCTTCATCGGACGACTATAGCGCCCGGCCGGCCACCGCCACCATGCTCGACAATGCGGGCATGACGCAGAACCCGACTCAGCGCCCGCCCGCAGCGCCGTAATTCGACGATGAGTTCGTCAGTGGCTCAAAGCCATCTTCAAGGAAAAAATCGCTTTCAACAAGCTGCTCGGCCTGAGCATCATTTCGCTTGAGGCCGGGCGGGTCACGGCGCGCATCGACATGCGGCCCGAACTCGTCGGCCACTATGCCCAGCACCGGCTACACGGCGGCGTTATCAGCGCCGGGTTCGACGCGATGGGCGGGCTGGCGGTGATGGCCGCCATCGGCGCGCGGTACATGGACGAAACCCCGTTTCAGCGGCTGCACCGCTTCGGCAAGCTCGGAACGATCGA
>CAXSGT010000028.1:6647-23804 GCA_964236835.1 uncultured Polaromonas sp. | reverse complement strand
GCCGCCTTGATCGTCAATACCTGGTTTTCAAATTCCGGACACGCTTTACAGGCGAGCAAGTGCAGTTTCAGCGCAATGCGATCGCGCCAGCCAAGCGCTTGGTCTTCCCGGGCGATGATGAGCGCGGCCGCCTCGCGGCAAGTGCGCCTGAACAGGTCGATGTTGCGTTTCACGTCAAAAAATCATAAAGCTTAGTATCAAGGCTCAGAGGCCGCGATTGCCGAACCAGTGAACGTTCAGGCATTCCTGCAGACGCAGGCGCGCCCGGTGCAGCTGAACATACAGGTTGGTCGGCGTCAGCGCCAGCTCCTTACAGATTTCCTGGGACGACAATTCCAGCCATTCGCGCATCAAAAACAGCCGCCCCAGCGCCGGTGGCAGGCGTTCCATGCAAGCGTCGAGCACGGTGAAAAACTGCGCCTGCTGCAAAGTCTGGTCCGGGTTGCCCCAATCGTTGGGCGTTTCGGCGAAATGGCCATCGGCTTTGAAGGTCAGCCGGTCCAGCTCGCCGTCTTCGTCGCCTTCTTTGTCCGCCTGCATGTCGCCAAGCGCCACGAACCGTGCGTTGCTGCGAATCAGGTCGACCACCTTGTGCTTGAGAATGCCGACCAGCCAGGTTTTGAGCTGCGACCGGTTGCCGAAGCTTTGCGGCTTGGACAGCGCCGCCAGCATTGTTTCCGACACCGCATCCTCGGCCCAGCCGTCATTGCGCAATTGCAACCGGGCAAAGCGGATCAGGTAGCCGCGGTGCTCGATCAGCTGCGCTTCAAACGTCGGCAAGGTCGGCGAGGTGGGCATGACTGCGCAGTTTATCGCCCTGGGCGGCACACGCTTTGAGCCACTGGCGGTCCGCACTGGCTGCAAGGCGCTATTTTTGGATAAAAAACACAGTTTTCGCATAAGGGAGGCGCGCAAAAGGCTATTAAATTCCTAGTCAACATGTTCTGCATGCCCGGGGTTCTTGCCAGGTCGTTTCGACGATGCAAGCCATTGCATCGGGCCGCTACAATTCTTCGGTTTGAAGGCTTGCCGCTTTCATCGTCATGCTTTATGGAAGCTTTCCTTGTCTCCACCGGTATCGTCGCCCTGGCCGAAATGGGCGACAAGACGCAGCTTCTCGCACTCGTTTTGGCTGCGCGGTTTCGCAAACCCTGGCCTATCGTTTTCGGCATTCTGGTCGCCACCCTTGCCAACCATGCGCTGGCCGGCGCATTGGGTGCCTGGCTCACCACGCTAATCAGCCCACAGATTCTTCGTTGGCTGCTGGCGGCCTCTTTTCTCGCAATGGCGGCGTGGATGCTGGTTCCCGACACGCTCGATGATGCGCAAACCTCAAGCGTTCCGCGCTTTGGCGTGTTCGGCACGACGGCATTGGTGTTTTTCCTCGCTGAAATGGGCGATAAAACGCAGATTGCCACAGTAATGCTGGCGGCCCGCTTCCATCCTTATGCGGTCGTGGTGGCCGGCACCACGCTGGGCATGATGCTGGCCAATGCGCCGGTGGTGTGGCTGGGCGAACGCGTCACCCGCCTGGTGCCGCTGCGCATGGTGCAGCTTATCTCGGCCATGTTGTTTGCCGTGCTCGGCGTGCTGGCGTTGCTGGTGTAGCTTGGCTATACTTGCCGGGCGCCGATTTGCCCCTGCTTGCGGGCGCTTAAAAAGTACCGCTAAAGACGACGCGCCAGCCGCCCGGTCCCGCTTTTAGCGCTGCCGGGTTTTCTTTTGGCGCTTCGTGTTCCTCTACTTTCGGGTTTTCTTATCGTGCCCCACGTTCCAGTCCTTGTCGCCGCGCCGGCGTCCATGCACTTCGCCCAGGCGTTGCCCTTGCGCAGTGGCGCGTCGATCCGCGGCTACGACCTGCGCTATGAAACCTACGGCGAGCTCAATGCCGGCAAATCCAACGCGGTGCTGATTTGCCACGCACTCAACGCCTCGCATCATGTAGCGGGCGTTTACCTCGATGAAGACGGCGTTGTCCAGGACAAGTCAGAAGGCTGGTGGGACAACATGATCGGCCCGGGCAAGCCGGTCGATACCGACCGGTTTTTCGTCATCGGCGTGAACAATCTCGGTTCGTGCTTCGGCTCGACCGGGCCGATGCAGCGCAACCCGGACAGCGGCGAGATTTACGGCGCCGATTTTCCGGTCGTCACGGTGCAGGACTGGGTCGATGCCCAGGCGCGCCTGCTCGACGCCCTGGGCATCGGGACGCTGGCGGCGGTCATGGGCGGCAGCCTGGGCGGCATGCAGGCGCTGAGCTGGGCGCTGCAATATCCGGAGCGCGTGCGCAACGCCGTCGTGATTGCGAGCGCGCCCAACCTGACCGCCGAGAACATCGCCTTCAACGAGGTCGCGCGCCGCGCCATCGTCACCGACCCGGACTTTCACGGCGGCCATTTTTATCGCCACGGCGTGCTGCCCAGGCGGGGTTTGCGCATCGCCCGCATGATCGGCCACATCACGTATCTGAGCGACGACGTGATGAATGAAAAGTTCGGCCGGCAGCTGATTGCCCCCACGCTTGTCGCTTCGCGTACTGCGCTGCCCCCCGAGGGGGCCGCTGCGCCTGCGAACCGGCAAAGCCGGATTCGCGGCCCCGGCTTGGACAGAGTGCTTGCCGCCGCAACCAACGCTGCGCTTTATCGCTACACCACGCAGGAGGTCGAGTTCCAGATCGAAAGCTATCTGCGCTACCAGGGCGACAGGTTCGCCGAGTATTTCGACGCCAACACTTACCTGCTGATCACCCGGGCGCTCGACTATTTCGACCCGGCCGGCGAATCCGGCGGGGACCTGGGCCGCGCGCTGGCCGGGGCGAGGGCCAAGTTTTTGCTTGTCAGCTTCACCACCGACTGGCGCTTCGCGCCAGCGCGCAGCCGCGAGATCGTCAAGGCGCTCGTGGGCAACCAGCGCGACGTGAGTTACGCCGAGATCGACGCGCCGCACGGCCATGATGCCTTTTTGCTCGACGACGCCCGCTACATGGGCGTGGTTCGCTCCTACTTTAATAGCAAAGTGGCGGTATGAGCGAAACGCCCGCCATCGATTCGCCCGATACCTTTCTTTCGCCGGACCAGCTGTCGATCGCCCGGCTGGTGCCCGAGGGCTCGCGCGTGCTCGACCTGGGCTGCGGCAGCGGCGCGCTGCTCGACCACCTGATCCGGGAGCGCGGCTGCTCGGGCTACGGCGTCGAGATCGACGACGCCAATGTGCAGGCCTGCATGGCGCGCGGCGTCAACGTGATCCAGTTCAATCTGGAAGAGGGCCTGGCGCTGTTCGGCGACGACGCGTTCGACGTGGTGCTGCAGATCGACACGCTGCAGCACCTGCGCAACACCGAAATCATGCTGCGCGAAACCGCGCGCGTCGGCCGCACCGGCATCGTCGCCTTTCCCAACTTCGGCCACTGGCCGAACCGACTGGCGGTGCTGCGCGGCCGCATGCCGGTGACGCGGGTGCTGCCTTATCAGTGGTACGACACGCCCAACATCCGTGTCGGAACGCTGCGCGATTTCGCCGCGCTGGCGGGCCGGAACCGGCTGCAAATCCTCGACGCCTTCGGCTTGCAGGAAGGCCGCGAAGTCCGCTTCTGGCCGAACGCGCGCGCCAGCCGGGCGGTGTTCAAGCTGCAGCGCAAATGAGCCTGGATCGCCGCTTTCAGGCAACGCTCCCCGGCGCATGCGCAGCCGAGAATGAGTCCATGGTTTTTTCCAGATCGTTCAGCACCGGCGTGACCAGAGTTACCCGATGCGCATCGAGCTGCGAATGCGCCAGCGCCTGCAGCAGCGACGACAGCGTGCCGCCCGATGGGTTACTTTCGCGATAGCCGGCGTTTTCAAACCAGGACTTGATGTCTAGAGCGTTGCCATGTTTGCCGTACAGGTAGTCGATCAGGTCCTGCTCGAAATCCAGCACCGAAATGCTTCCGACGCCCAGGCTGCAGGCGCAGGCGTAGCCATTCAACGGCACATGGCCGCGCGCCGCGCGAGTCCACTTTCCGAGCAGCTGAATGGCCCTCAAGGCCACGGCAAGCTGTTCGGGAGAACGCGCCTCGCCAGCCTCGATCGGTCGGGTCGATTCGTTCATCAATCAAGTTTGATGCCGAACTCTTTGACCAGCTGGTCGTATTTCTGCATTTCGGCGGCTTTGAAAGCGCCGTACTGCTCGGGCGTGGTCCACAGCGGCCGGGTTGAAATGGTTTCATAGCGCTGCGTCAGCGCGGCAGATTTCGACGCTTTCTGGATAGCCGCATTCAACCTGTCGATGACCGGGCGCGGCGTTCCGGCGGGCGCATCGATCGCCACCCACGAACTCATCACGAAGCCGGGCAGGGTTTCGGACATGGCGGGAACGGCTGGAAGCGCGGAAATGCGCTTGTCGGTCGTCACGCCAATCGCCTTGACCTTGCCGGCCTGAATCGATGGCAGCGCGGAAACATCGGCAAACATATAGTCGATCTGGTCGCCCAGCAGCGCCGCGAATGCCGGCGCCGTTCCGGTAAAGGGAACGTGCGTGACCTTGGCGCCGGCCTGCTTGTTGAGCGCCGCGCCGGCAAGGTGGGGAATGCCGCCCGGCCCTGAAGAGCCGAAGTTCATCGAATCGCCTTTTTCCTTGATCAGCGCGATCAGCTGGGAAAGATTGTCGATGCGCAGCCCAGGACGGACCACCAGGATGAAGGGACCGTCGGCAAACACCGATACCGGCGTCAGACTGGTGACGAAGTTGTACGGCAGATTCTTGAAAAGCGATGGCGCCACCGCTTGCTGCGTCACACCCATCAAAAGCGTGTAGCCGTCCGCCGGCGCGCGCGCGACATACGCGGCGCTGATGGTGGTTCCGGCGCCCGGCTTGGCGTCGATCACCACGGACTGGTTGAGCTCGGTGCTCAGCTCCTGCGCCAGGCTGCGCAGCATCATGTCGCCGCCGCCGCCCACCGGATAGGGCGAGATGATGGTGACGGGCTTGGACGGGTAGGCCTGCGACAGCGCAAGCGGCGAAAAGGCTATCGCCGCCATGGCGCCAAGCAGGCACAAAGCCTTTCCAGTGGTGGTTTTTATCGTCTGCATCATGTCGAGTCTCCTGGTTGATAAATAAACAAATGAATCGGTGTCAATGTCATGCGCAAGCTGATTTACGCAGTATCTGCGTGGCTTCCTCGTCAACAATTCCCTTCGCATCGGCGACCACCATGTAAACGTCGCGGGCGTTTTCAGGACTGACATAGCCCTGCAGCACATCGCGCGCAACAAGCCGCGGCTCGCGTTCCTCGGGCGGGCCGAAGCCGCCGCCGCCGCCGGCGCGCAAATGCAGCTTGTCGCCGCGCCGCAAGCGCCGGTTGGAAATTTTGGCGGTGTTCACATCGATCACGGTTTCGCCGTCGATGGTGACAAAAACCTGGTTGCCGAGCGCCGACTGGCCGCCCTCCAGCCCCCACGGCGTGCAGTTCACGCGCTCGGCCTGCACATCGACCGACATGGGCGAGCGCGCCAGCACGATAAGAATCGGGTATTTGGACTCCATTTGCTCGCACGGGCTGTTATGGGTGTCGCCGTCGTTCGAGCAGACCACGCCGCTCATGCCGTCCTCGTTGTGCTTGGCGCCCCAGCCGCCGCCGGTCGGGCCGAGGAAGCCGATGTAGAACTGGCCTTCCTTCGGCGCGATGCCGTGGAACATCCCGATCATCAGGTCGGCGTGGTGCGCGGCAATGGTGCGTTCGGGTATCGCCTTGACCATGGCCTTGAAAATGGTATCGACCACCGTCATCGGAAAGGTCATCCACCAGCGCATGGCGGCGGGTTTCACCGCGCTGACGACGGTGCCTTCGGGCAGGATAACTTTGAGCGCGCGAAAGCTGCCTTCGTTGATCGGGTAGTCGGTCGGCGAGGTCAGGCACTTGTAGGCGACCTGCGCGCACGAATAGCCGGTACTCGGGCCGGAGTTGAAAAACCCCCTGACCTGCGAGCTCACCTGCGAAAGATCGACGGTGAATTCCTCGCCTTTTTTGATGACGCGGACCTTGATCGGCACGCGCTCGCCGATGTGCAGGCCGTCGTCGTCCATGAAGGACTCGGCTTCATAGACGCCGTCGGGAATGGTTCGCGTCCTGGCCCGCGCGGCGACTTCGGAGCGGTCCATGATGTTGGCGATGGCGTCGAGCACCGGACGCCGGCCATAACGGCTCAGCAGTTCGGTAAAGCGCTTGCTGCCCGTCGTCACCGCGACGATCTGCGCCCGCAGGTCGCCCATCGCCCGCTCGGCCATGCGGACATTGGTCTTGATGATGGCCACAAGGTCCTCATTGACCACGCCGGCCTTTTGGTACTTCAGCACCGGAATCTGCAGGCCTTCGGAATAAATGTCCGATGTCACGCCGCCGAGCGTTCCGCCGACGTCGGGCCAGTGCGCCATGCAGCACGACCAGCCGGTGAGCTCGCCGTCGAAAAATATCGGCTGGCTGAAGGTGAAGTGGTTCAGGTGGCTGCCGGTGATGTAGGCGTCGTTCGTCAGCAGAATGTCGCCGGGCTCAAGGCCGTCCTGGCCGTATTTCGCCAGCTTCGCCTTCACGGTGTTCGACATGCCCCGGATGAAGCTCGGCAAGCCGATGCCGATCGAGACCGTCTCGCCCGCGGCGGTAAACAGGCCGACGGTGAAATCGAGCGCCTCGTAGATGATCATGTTGTAGGCCGTGCGCATGAGATTGGTTTTCATCTCTTCGGTCACCGCAAGCACGCCGTTGCGGACGATTTCGGTCAATACCGCGTCGTTTTTCAGGCTCGTTGTCATGCCGCCATGTCTCCGATTTCGATTCTCAGATTGCCGAACGCGTCCACTTCGAGCGCGTCGCCCGGCTGGACCACGGTGGTGGAGGCGTGCTCCTCGACCAGCGCAGGGCCGGCGATGCGGTTGCCGGCCAGAAGCTTTTCGCGGTCATAGACCGGCACCAGCGCGGCTTTGCCCAGCGCCGAGAAATAAACGTTCCTGGACGCGCGCGACGCATCGGCAGCGGGCGTTTGCGCTCCGGCGGCGATCTTTTCCATCGGCGGCTTTTTCATCACGCCCGTGACCGCCGAGCGCAGCGTCACGATCTCGACTTTTTCCAGCGGCGCGCAGGTGCCATAGCGCTGCTGGTGCACCGCGTCGAACTGCCGTTTGATGCCCGAGCGGTCCTGGTTTTCGAGCAGTTCGCGCGCCAGCTCGACCGTCACCGAGTGCTCCTGGCCGACGTAGCGCATGTCGGCCGAGTAGCCCGCCGACACCGACGCCGGCTGCACCCCGCTTTCGGCCACCGCGTTCCGGCCAAGCTGCTCGAGTTCGGCGAACGCGGTGGTGACCTCGCCAAAGTCGAGCTCTTCGAGCTTGCGAAACGTCGTCCTGACGAAGTCGTAGCGCAGGTCGGAATGCAGCATGCCGAACGCGCAGAAATGACCCGGCGCGCGCGGAATGATCAGCTTTTTCATGCCGATCTCGCGCGCGATGGCCGACGCGTGCAGCGGCCCGGCGCCGCCATAGGCGATCAGCGTGAAGGCCGCCGCGTCGAAACCGCGCTCGGTGGAAACGCCTTTGACCGCGTACGACATCTTGGTCGCGGCGATGCGAAGAATGCCTTCGGCCGCCTGAACCGCATCGATTCCCAACGGCTGCGCGATGCGCTCGGAAATCACGTTTTCCGCCGCCAGCACGTCGAGCCTCATCTCGCCGCCGAGAAAGCTGTCAGCCCCCAACCGACCGAGCAAAAGGTTCGCATCCGTCACGGTGGCGAATTCGCCGCCCTGGCCATAGCAGGCGGGCCCAGGCTCGGCGCCGGCGCTTCTCGGCCCGACACTCAAGGAGCCGCCGACATCGACCTCGGCAATGCTGCCGCCGCCCGTACCCACCTCGAACACATCGACCAGCGGTATCTGGATCGGCAAACCCTGCTGGTAGCCGCCGACCATCGCAATATTCGTCGTCAGCACCTGATGGTTGTATATGACACCGGCCTTGGCGGTGGTGCCGCCCATGTCGAAGGCGATGGCGTCGCCAAGATCGAGCGCCTCGCACAGCGCGTGGGCGCCGATGACGCCCGCGGCCGGCCCGGATTCGAGCATGCGCACGCATTGCACCTGCGCCTGCGCCGACTCGTACAGCCCGCCGGTCGATTGCACCAGCAAGAACGCGCCCTCGAACCCTTGGCTGCTCAGGCGCTGGTCGATCTCGCCGACATAGCGGCTGACGATGGGGCCGATATAGGCATTGGCGACCGCCGTCGAGCAGCGCTCGAACTCGCGGTATTCCTGCGACAGCTCGTGCGACGCGGTGACGAATGCGCCGGGCATGCGTTCGCGCACGATGCGCTTGACCGCGATTTCATGCGCCGGATTGGTGTAGCAGTGCAAAAGCAAAATCGCCACCGCTTCGATGCCCTGGGCGACGAGCTCGTCGCAGATCCGGTGCACGGCGCCCTCGTCGAGCGGCTTGTGCACCTGCCCCTCGGCGGTCAGGCGCTCGGGCACCTCGAAGCGCAGGTTGCGCTCGACGAGCGGAATGTGTTTTTTAAAGAACAGGTTGTACGCGTCCGGCCGGTTGATGCGTCCTATTTCATAGATGTCGCGAAAGCCCTCGGTGATCAACAGCGCGGTTTTCGCGCCCTTGCGCTCGAGCAGCGTATTGATCGCAACGGTCGAGCCGTGCAGGAAGATCTCCGGGTCCCTGAAGTGAGTCCCCGCCTTCGCCACGCCTTCGGCGATGCCATCGACCAGGTGCCTGGGCGTGCTCAGCGTTTTGCCGAGCGCCATCGCGCCGGTTTGCGGATCGAAGTAGGCCACGTCGGTAAATGTGCCGCCGATGTCGGCGGCGAGCCGGCTGCCCCTTAGCATGGACGAGCGCTGACAGGCGTATCCGGTCGGTCGATAGGAGTGATTTCCATTTGTCTGCAATTCCTTTATTACGGATAATAAATGAAGTATATTAATTAATTAAAGTCGAATGTGCTAGGGAAAACCATGAGCGGTGCATCGAAAAAGGAGGCTGGCGTTGTCGAGCTTCCGCTAAAACGCGGTGTCGGCCGGCCGAGCCAGGTCTCGCTGGAACAAATTTTTGCCGCGATATCGGCGATCGGCCTCGGCAACCTAACGCTGCAGGCGGTCGCCGAGGCTTTGGGTGTGACATCGCCCGCGCTCTATCGCCTGGTCGATGGCCGCGAGGACCTGATAGAAAAATATGTGGCCGAGGTCATGGAACGGTTTCCGGCGCCCGCTTACCACGGCGAAGGCTGGTCGAGCTGGGCCGCGCGCTATGCGCACGCGCTGCTCGAAATGTATGCGGCCGTTCCCGGCCTGGCCGACTACAGCATTCGCAGGACGCCCACCGCGCAGAACGTACTCGACCGGCACGAGACGTCGATCAAGGCGGCGAAGGAGTCGGGTTTCGATGAAATCAGCGCGCTCTATGTCACGCGGGCGATCATCGAATTCGTCGCCGGCTGGGTTGCGCGCAGTGAGCGGCGAGACGCCTTCGAGCGCGAGTTGAAGGTTCACCCCGACGTGGCGTTTCGCAAGCATGTCGTTGCGGAAAAGGGCGGCCGCTACCCGCATCTGCGAGCCTCGCTGGAGGCTGTGAGCCAGCTCGAGTCTTCGCATCGATTCGACTTCACGTTGCGGGCGCTGATCGCCGGCTTGACCAGCACCCTGGATGCGGCCGCTCGGCCGGAGACGGAAACGCCATGACTGCCCTGGCTGTATGAGCTTTTGCTACATTTTATATAGCTAACAACCTATATCCAGCAAGCGGAAAACCGCTTTTTTATCCTCAAAACGCGGCGATTCGGATCGTCAGCGGAAAACAGCCTCGGCCGATGCTGCGCAGTATGCTTGCGGCTTCATCATGAAACCAGACGATATCCACGCCGCTCGGTCTTTTCCGGCTCCGCCGCTGCGCGGCCTCGAGCGGCTGTTCGGCGCCTGGGTGCGGCAGGTCACGCCAAGCACACTGCGCACCGACGCGCTGGCCGGGCTGCTGGGCGCGGTGCTGGTGCTGCCGCAGGGCATCGCCTTCGCCACGCTGGCCGGCCTGCCGCCTGAATACGGCCTTTACACCGCCGTCGTGCCGTGCATTGTCGCTGCGCTGTTCGGCTCGAGCTGGCATGTCATGTCCGGGCCGACGAACGCCAATTCGCTGGCGCTTTTCGCGATGCTCTCGCCGCTCGCGGCCGCCTTCAGCGCGCAATACATCCAGCTGGCGCTGGCCGTCACGGTGATGGTCGGCGTGCTGCAGTGGCTGATCGGCGCGCTGCGGCTGGGCATGCTGGCCAATTTTATTTCGCCGGCCGTGCTGTTCGGCTTCACCTCGGGCGCGGCCCTCTTGATCGGCTTGCATGCGCTGCCCGATTTTCTGGGCCTGGCGGCGGCGCCCGAACACGGCGCTGGCGCGGTGCTCGCGCATGTGGCGACGCGGCTGCCCGAGGCCAGCCCGGCCGCGCTGACGGTCGCCGGCGTCACGCTGGGCGTGGCGTTGCTGCTGCGCCGCTTTCGCCGGCGCTGGCCCTACATGCTGATCGGCCTGGCCGCGGCGACCGCGCTGGCGTGGCTTTGGACGCATCTTTCGCCGGCCGCGCCGCCGGCGCTGCGGCTGGTCGGGCCGATCGCCACGCCGTGGCCGCGCTTCGAGGCGCCGCGCGTCAATTGGACGCAGGCGAGCGAGCTGCTCGGCCTGGCGTTCGCGCTGACCATCGTCGCGCTCGGCCAGGATATCTCGATCGCCAAAACGGTGGCGCTGCGCTCGGGCCAGCGCATCGACGCCAACCGCGAGTTCCGGGGACAGGGCCTGTCGAACATCGTCGGCGGATTTTTCTCGTGCTATGTGTCGTGCGGCTCGATGAACCGCTCGATGCCGAACCTGCAGGCCGGCGCGCGAACGCCGCTGGCGTCGGTGTTTTCCGCGCTGCTGCTGCTCCTGCTGGTGGCGCTGAGCGCGCCGCTGCTGGCGCAAATTCCAATGGCGGCACTGGCGGCGCTCTTGGTGCTGGTCGCGCTCACGCTGCTTGACCTGGCGCGCTGGCGCAAGTTGCTCGCCTTGAGCCGCAGCGACTTTTTCATCGCGCTCGCGACGCTCGTCGCGACCGTCACGATCCGGCTGGAAACCGCGATCCTGCTCGGCATGATCTTGTCGCTGATGTCGTTTTTGTACCGCACCTCGCGCCCGGCGATGCGCACCATGGGTTTCGACAGCCGCGCGCCGGGCCGGCAGTTCGTCGTGATCGATGACACGCCTGGCGCCGCCACGGCCGAACATCCCTCGACAGGCTCAGGACGAACGGAAATAGAGAGCGTGGGAGCAATCGCCACGCGCGCGGAAGTCCCAAACCAGCCAGGGCCGCGGAACCGGCTTAGCCGGGCCGCAGGCGCAGCGGCCCCCCCGGGGGGCAGCGAACCACACGAAGTGGGGAGCGTGGGGGCCACACTCCTTCCGGAATGCCCGCAGCTAAAGCTCCTGCGCATGGAAGGCGAGGTCTATTTCGGCGCGACGCAGCATGTCGCCGACATTTTGCATGCGCTGCGCTGCCAGCCCCGTCCGCAAAAGCACCTCTTGGTGATGGCCAAGAGCATGAACTTCATCGACCTCGCCGGCGCCGAGCTGTGGCAGGCCGAGCTCGCCGCGCGCCGCGCGATGGGCGGCGACCTGTACTTCCACCGGCCGCGGCCCGAGGTAATCGGGATGTGGCGCAAGACCGGCTTTACCCGCGTGCTGGGGCCGGAGCACCAGTTTCCCGACAAGGCGACCGCGATCGCCACCATCTTCGGCAGGCTCGACCCCGACATCTGCCGGCATTGCAATGCGCGCATTTTTTGGGAATGCCGCACCGCGCCCGGCGCCGACGACCCGGCGCTCACGCCGCCGATCTGACTGGAACACATGCTTCAATTTGCCGCCAACCTCAACTGGCTCTACACCGAGCTTGCCTTCGCCGAACGTTTCGCGGCCGCCGGCGCGGACGGCTTCAAGGGCGTCGAACTGCTCGCGCCCTATGACTGGCCGGCGGCTGAACTAAAGCTTCTTCTGGCCGCAAGCGGCCTGCGGCTCGTGCTGATCAACGCGCCGCCCGGCGGGACCGACGCCGCGAGCATCGGCGCGGCCTGGGCTTCGGCCGCCCAGAGGGGCACGGCGTGCCTGCCCGGTTGCGAAGCCGAGTTCAGAGCCGGCTTCGCGCTGGCGCTGGAGTATGCGCGCGCGCTCGATTGCCCGCGCGTCCATGTCATGGCGGGGCTGGTGCCCGAGGGCGTCGAGCGCGAGGCGCTGCAGCCGCTCTACATCGCCAATTTGCGCCATGCCGCGCGCGAAGCCGCCAAAGCCGGCATCGACGCGCTGATCGAGCCGATCAACACGCGCGACATGCCGCGCTACTTCCTGAACCGGCAGGACCATGCGCATGAAATCGTCCGCCAGGTCGGTGCGGCCAATCTGAAGGTGCAGATGGATCTCTACCACTGCCAGATCGTCGAGGGCGACCTGGCGATGAAACTGCGCCGCTACCTGCCGACCGGCCGCGTCGGCCACCTGCAGATCGCCGGCGCGCCGGACCGGAGCGAGCCCGACATCGGCGAGATCAACTACGCGTACCTGTTCGCGCTGCTGGGTGAACTGGGCTACGCCGGCTGGGTCGGCTGCGAGTACCGGCCGGCGCGCGGCGCGCAGGCAGGCGCTACGCCGGCCGGGCTGGACTGGCTGAAACGCTGAAGCGCGCCAGCAGGCGCCGGCTTTTGCCCTGGGCAAGCAGGTCGATGCCCAGGGTTTTCCACTGGTCCTGCGGTGCATTGAGCGCGCAGTTGGCGTTTTGCACCGGCTCGGCGACAAAAAGCCCGCCCTCTGCGGGCGAATACACCTGAAAGCGCTGCGCATCGCCCGACGCCAGTTCAAGCGCCATCGCGCGGCCGGGCCAGCCAATGCGCGCCGGGCTGGCCCAGCCGTCGAAGCCGTTGTCGAGCTTCTGGCCGCAAATCAGCCGATTGTGCAGGCTGTAGCGGCCGCTGGCGGGCACATTGGCCACCGGCAGCACTGCGGCATCGACGGTCCAGGCGCTGGCCACACTGGCATCGAGCACGGTTTCGGCGTCGCACGGATAGTAGGGATGCAGCCCGAGCCCGCACGGCATCGGCAGCGCCGACACATTGCGGCAGCTCAGCTCGACCGACAAGCCCTCGGGCGCGAGCGCGATGCGCTGGCGCGCTTCGTACGTCCACGGCCATTCGCCCGCGTCGTGCCGATAGACCATCTCGATCGCAGCGTCCGAGACCTGATCGACCTCCCACGCCGCGCGCCAGCCCTGGCCGTGCAGCGGGCTGGCGTCGCCGGCGAGGTTGGGCGCGAGAATGATTTCCCGGCCGCCGCACTGGAAGCGCCCGCCGCGAATGCGGTTGGCAAACGGCACCAGGGGAAAGCAGCCGGCGTCAAGCACATCGGTGTAGCTCTCGTCGGCGCCGCGCAGCAGCGGCTGGCGCCCGTCGGGCCCGAGCCAGTCGAAGCGCGCAATGCTGCCGCCGACCGCAGGCGCGACCCGCACTTCGAGCGCGCCGGCGCGCAGCGTGAGACGTTCGGCCGTCACAGCTTCGCGAGCCGTCCGCCATCGACCGCCAAGGTCGTGCCGGTGATGAATTTCGCGTCGTCGCTGGCCAGAAAGGCGACGGCGGCGGCAATGTCCTCGGGCTGGCCGACATCCTTCTTGTCGATGGTCTCGGCGCCCGACTTGAGGTTCGGGTTGTTCCACAGCATCGGCGTGTCGATCGCGCCCGGCAGCACCGCGTTGGCGCGAATCTTCCGGTCGCGCCCTTCGATCGACGTGGTGCGCGTCAGCGACAGCAGCGCCGCTTTCGCCGCCGAGTACGGCGCGGCGTTGGCGCTGGTCATGACGGCGTGAACGCTGGCGATGTTAACGATCGCGCCGCCGGCCTCGCCGAAGCGCAAAAAGCCCTGCTTGGTGAAAAAAGCCGCGCCCAGCAAATCGACCCGCAGCACCGCCAGCCAGTCGTCGGCGGTCCACTCGGCGAGCGTCTTGAACGTCATCAGGCCGGCGTTGTTGACGATGATGTCGATGCGCCCGAACGCCTTCATCGCCTCGGCGACGCAGGCCTCGACCTGCGCCTCGTCGCCGACGTCGCAGCCCACGCCCAGCGCCGGCGCGCCATGCTGCTTGGCCAGCGCGTCGGCGGCGGCGATGGCGTTGGGCGCGCGCAGGTCGGCGATCACGACACTGGCGCCCTCGGACGCCAGCCGCGCCGCGATGGCCGCGCCGATGCCGCCGGCCGCGCCGGTCACGATGGCGGTTTTATTGGTAAATCGCATGGGTGTCGTCATGTTCCGTCCGTTATGCATTGTCCGGAGTATCCGTTCCGGTGACCGGTTTTTCATTGATCTGGCGGGCGCGCGCCTGCTGGTCGCGGGCGTGGGCGCCGCCGGCCTGGTCGGGCATCACGACCGGAACCGTCAGGCACATGCTTTGCGTCGGCAGCACGTTGCGCCAGTCGGCGATCAGCTGTTTGAAGGCTTCGCCGACCGGGCGGATCTTGCGCTCCAGGTCAAACAGCCCGAGCGGGTTGACATTGCCGTTGGGCACCCTGAGCGCGGTGTCCCAGTCGATCTGGTCGGTCAGCGAATACCAGGTGAAGCCGACGATCGGCACGCCGCTGTTGCGCACCTGCAGCACATTGGCCCATTCCTTCCACAGCCAGTTGACCGCTTCGTTGCCCCGCGGCCCCTGGATCATGTTGGTTTCGGTGTGCATCACCGGCAGCCGGTAGCGGTCATGGTACTGGCGCGTGATCTCGTCGTAGCCGAACACTTCGCCCGACGGGCTGGTCGAGCCGTCGGCGCAGACCCGGTGCTCGTTGGTGACGTAGTAGTCGTTGCCCATGATGCAGTGCTGCTTGAGCTTGTTGCCGAGAAAAAAATGGTATTCGTCGCGCGTCATGCCGTTGTCGAGCAAATACTCGTACATCTCGGAATCGACGCGCCGGCCGTAGTTCAGGTCGAGCGACAAAAAGCGCATCGAGTTGTAGAGCTCGGCCGCCTTGATCGCCGCCGGGTTTTCGGCGTGAAAGTATTCGGACGACTCGCTCTGGATGAAGATCGCGTCGGGCCGCACCTGCAAAATCGTCTGCATCGCCAGCACGTTGGCCTTGACAAGGTGCTTGAGCGCGGTGACAAAGCCGGCGTCGCTCGTCAGCTGCTCGTTCCACCAGCCGTAGCGCGCCGAGAACACCGCGCAGATGTACATCTCGTTGACCGGCGTGTACAGCTGGACCCAGGGATACCGCTCGGCGAACGCGCGGGCGTAGGCGCAGAACTGGTCGGGAAAGTCCGGGTTCTGAAAGTTGCCGAGCCAGTCCGGAACGCCGAAATGGCACAGATCGACGATCGGCACGATGTTCAGCCGCTTCAGCTCGGCGAACGCGAGGTCGGCGAATTCCCAGTCGTAGCGGCCCGGCGCGAGCAGCGTGTTGTGCAGCGGCGGGCCGTAGCGCAAGTACTCGATGCCGATTTCCCGCACCAGCGCGAAGTCTTTCCGCCAGTGCGCATAGTGGCCGCAGCTTTGCATCTCGTCGACGCGGGTGCGCCCGCCGTCGAGGGTCGGAATGCTGTTTTCGATGCCGGTGCAAAACATGAACGTGGCGATGGCGCAGCTCCTTGACCGCCGCCGGGCGCGGCGAAAAATCGCAAGCTTAGCGGAAAAAGCAAAATGGCGTGCCGCCGGGGCGGGAAATCATAAGAAATCGAGGTTCGTCGCAATACCCATATACCTTTATAGCTATTGAATATATAGCAAATTTCGTGGGCGAGCGACGCCGGCAAGAATCAGGCAAGGACTAATACGGACAGCGGCAATCCAAAGGGTTTGTCTGGCTATACCATAAATTTCCTAAGCGCATACTCCCTAACTGCTAAATCAGGGGGCTAAAAATATCATGCGAAATTCAAGATGGGTCGCTCAAATGACGGCCGGGTCCTTTTTGTGCCTTGCGATAACGGCCTGCGGCGGCGGCGGCGGCGGGAATGAAAATACCTCCACGGCGCAACTCAATGCCGACGTGGTGGCAAGCGACAAGACCGCCCCGCCCGCTCGCACGCCTGAAGTGAACCCTGGCGACATGGCCCGTTTGCTGAAGGAGGCCGAGCTTCACGGCGCCGTGCGCGTGTCGGTGGGCTTTTATGGCGGCAAGAGCCTCGCTTCGCTCAAAGGCATATCGACCGATCCGAACATGCCTTTCCAGAAGAGCGCCGATCTGCTGATGGCCGAACTCGGCGCCGGCGCCCTGAGCACGGGCCGGTCGAACATCGGTATTGGCTCGATCGGTTTTTATGCCACGCCCGCCGGCTTGCGCACCCTCGCAAACAGCCCGTACGCCCAATCTTTCGGGCCCGACCTGAGCGGCAAAATACGCTCTCGTGTGCCGACTTTCGATGGCAGCGTCGACGCCATCCAAGCCGCGCTCGACGCCAACGGCTTCGCCGACGTGGAAATCGCGCTGAATGTGGAAGACAGCGAATACGACATCGGCAAGGACGGCCGCACCACCTTCAGGCCATCGAGCGCGGCCGCCGCGGAAATCGCAAGCCGGCTGGCCCGCCTGATGACCGAGCCTTTCTTCAAGAGCGTGCAAAACCTCGACACCCGGGACGCCCTCACTGCGGCGGCTGCGCCCCTTGTCAATGCCCGCATCGATCTCGAGGCGTTCTACGCCCTGGTGGATGACGACAATGTTCGCGCCATCCGGCCCGTTGGGTTTGTCGATCAACGCGCCTTTTTCTCGAACCTGGAGGAGGTCCCAAGCGCTGAGAGAAACGGCACGATCGAAGTTTCCATTTCATTGCGCGGCGGCTCGACCTTTTCCGCCGGGGGCATGACACAAAAAGCGTTGAACCTGCAAGGGCAAGCGAATAGGCGTGCTTTCAAGGAGGTCCTGGCCGCGGCCGGTGACGCCGGCACGGTCGATTTGACCGGCAGGAGTTTGGAATCGGGCTCGATAAGCGTGAGGCTGCCTTACGCCGTATTGGCGCAGCTGGCCGCCAATGCGGATCCCCGGCTTCTCGCCATCAATATCAACAAACCAATGGCGTACGCAACTTCCCCAGTAGCCTATCAGCTTGTTAGACCAGTGGGTCTTTAGCTCATACAAAAGCATGCGGGTT
>CAXSGT010000028.1:0-6547 GCA_964236835.1 uncultured Polaromonas sp. | reverse complement strand
CATCACACAGCAGGAGTCGGACAAGATCGACGCCTACCTCGCCAATACATTGAAGAACGTCAACGTGGTGAAAAAAGTCGCGACCGCGGCGGGCGAGATCATCAGCTGCGTCGATGTGAACCATCAGCCAGCAATGAACAATCCTCTGGCAAGCGGCGCGGCCCCGCTGGAGGCTTCCGAGCAGCTCAAGGCGCTGCTGAGCGGACAAGTGATTCCAGCGCCTGCCTCGGCGGTTTGCCCGCTTGGAAGTGTCGAGATGCGTTTGCCGACCCGCGAACAGATCGTCGCTCGCGGCGGTCTGGATAACTTCCTGTCGAAATCCCCGGGCGGTCAAGATCAGCCGCCCATGCTGGCGGGCGCCGCCGCCGGTCCGGCCCCGACCGTCATGCAGCGCATCTGCCTGCAGCCGTCCGACCGCATCGTGAACCAAGCGCCTTGCGACGTGCAAATCCAGCCGATCACCGAGACGGACCCGCCGGTGTCGGCGTCGCGCCAGGCGCAGCTCGGGCCGAACGTGATGCTTTGGATCGGCGGCAAGACGCAGGCGGTTGTCAACCGCTTTCCGGCGCTGATCGAGGCGGCCAAGCGCTACCCGAGCATCAAGAGCGTCTACCTGATGGACGAGTGGGGCTGGGATGGCGAGCGGGTGCAAATAGGGCTGTATGAGTCCGAAGTGCTTTGGGGCGCCGACATCGCCCGCGCCGCCGGCTTGCAAACGGTTATCAGCATCCCGCCCCAAGTGGTTTTGTCGCCCGACTTCAAAATGCGCGACATCAACAAATTCGACCTCATTGCCATCGACCCGTATCCGTCAAGTGGCATTGTTTCCTCCCCCGGCTGCACGTTCGACGGCAACCCGATCTCGACCATGCTCTATTGCAGCCGCGCCAAGCTGCTGGCGCAAGGTTACCGGGGCCGCGTGGGCTATATTGCGCAAGGCTTTGCCATCGCCACCACCGCCCCCCTGGAAACCTTGCGGCAATTGATGCTGCAAAAGGCGACGATCGACAAGGCGCCGGCCATGAATATCGATGCGTTCATGTCCTGGGGGGTGTATCTGAGCCTGCCGGAAATAGCGGCCAAGCCTTACCTGCTGCCGCTGGGCGGCACGCCGCTCGAGCGGTTGGTGGTGCCTTGAAGGAAAATTCTCACCGCCTTTGCCTCTGCTTTTAGCCGTCCGGACGGCGGAGCGCTGTTCCATCGATCAAGGCAAGACAAGAGAGGGCAACGGAGGGCGCTAACAAATCGCATTCCTTGGCGCCGCATGAAGCGTTGACTCGTTGCCGAGGCTATTGAGTATCCAATTTGTCAAGCAGTGCCTCACTGCCAGTCAGGCGCGGGTTTTCATGCTTGACTGGCCTGCGATATCTGGTCTGATTCGTCTGGTTTCCTATCCATTGTTGTTCCGACGTGCGGGCCGGGCGATTTGGAACTTCTTCCTGAAATTGACAGCCATACCATTTATATTTCCCCCGAAAGCTTTTATGCATTCGATGCTTTCCTCCTTCTCGGTCACCTCGTTCGCGCGGCAGCGCAAAACCAGCTGGCCGCAGCTCAACTCCGCTGGGCAGACGCCCGAGGCGATGCTGCCCCACGTCGAAAAAATTCGCCGGCTGATGCTGGCCGAGTTGGGCGAGTACGGTGAAAAGAAATTTCCCGCCTTTGCCCGCCGCCTTCAGGGCGCCAGCGACATTTTGGGGCTGTGGTATGCCCGCGGCGACTTGATGTCGATCCTGGCCAGAACGCATGGCGAATCCGTCGCCCGTGAAAAGGTCGCCGACATCAGCGGCAAATTCAAGGGTTTGCTGCCCCAAAGCCTGTCGAGCAGGATCGGCCTGCGCAGCCGGTATTGACGCCGCGTGCGCAGCCCAGTGAGCGAGCCCGCCGCCACCGCGCCAGGCGAACAGCCGATTTTGGTTATCGGCGGCGGCATCGGCGGCGTGGCGGCGGCGCTCGCGCTGAGCCTCAAGGGCCGCAGGGTGCGGCTGTTCGAGCAGGCCGACCAGATCGGCGCCATCGGCTACGGCGTGCAGATGGGCCCGAACGTCATGCCGATGCTGCAGCGGCTGGGCGTTGGCGACGCGGTGCGCGCGGCGGCGTATCTGCCGGAAGAAATCCTGCTTTACGACCTGGCGACGGGCGACGCGCTGGCGCATATTCCCCTGCGCACGGCCGAGTTCAGCGCGCGCTATGCCGGCTCGCCTTATATTGCGATTCACCGCGTCGATCTGCATGAACTGCTGCTCGGCGCGTGCAAAAAATCCTCCTTGATCGAGCTCATGCCCGACACGCTGGTGACCGGCTATCGAAGCACGGCCGGCGGGGCCGAGATTTCAACCGAGGGCGGCGAGACATTCTCCGGCGCCGCCATCGTGGCCTCCGACGGCCTGCGCTCGCGCCTGCGGGCGCAGATGCATCCGGGCGACCGGCCGCGCGAGGCGGGCTACGTCGCGCACCGCACGATCGTCGCGCTGAATGAGGCGCCGCAAAGCCTGCGGCGGCGCCACGGCGTCACGATGTGGACCGGCGCCGGCTTTCATGTCATCTACTATCCGCTTCGGGGCCGCAGCGAGATCAATATCGTTGTCGTGGTGCAGGTGCCCGCCGGCCTCGACGCCGACGACAACCAGGGCTGGCGCCGGCACATCGCGCAGTTGATCGAGCAGGCGCAGCCGGAGCCCAGGGACGCGGTGGCGCTGGTCAATCTGGAGCGGCGCTGGTCCATCGCCGACCGCGATCCGCGCCGCCAATGGAGCGATGGCAACGTCACGCTCATCGGCGACGCGGCGCATGCGACGCTGCAGTCGTTCGCCCAGGGCGCCGGCATGGCGGTCGAGGACGCGGTGATTCTGGCCGAGCTGGTGCACGCCAACGGCATCGACTACCAGGCGGCGTTTGGGCAATTCGGCGCCAGGCGCTTTTTGCGAACCGCCCGCGTCCAGCTCGAATCGAGAGCGCTTTGGCAGCAGTTTCACTGCGGCGGAGTCGATGCCGAAGTACGCTCGCGGCAGTTCATGGAGCGGCGGCTCGAGGATTACTACCGCTGCCTCGACTGGCTTTGGACGCCTGAAAAAATTTAACCTATACCTAATTCAATCCACCGGAGACTTTCAATGAACGACTCAATCCCCACACAAGTCCACTCTGCGCGTCGAATCGACCGGCGGCAGGCAGCGTTTCGCGTCGCCGCGCTGGCGGCCGCCGCCGGGCTGGGTCCGCTCGGCGCGTTGGCGCAGGCCAGAGTCCTCAAGATCGGCCTGATCCTGCCGATGACGGGCGCTTTTGCCTCGACCGGCAAGCAGATCGACGCCGGCGTTCGCACCTACATGGCGCAGCACGGCGCCAGCGTGGGCGGCGTTCGCATCGAGGTCCTGCTCAAGGACGATGTCGGCATCGCGGCGAACAGCAAGCGGCTCGCCCAGGAGCTGATCGTCAACGACAAGGTCAACATTCTGGCCGGGATGGGTCTGACGCCGATCGTGCTGGCGGTGGCGCCGCTGGCGACGCAGGCGAAGATTCCGATGATCGTCATGGCGGCGCAGACGCTGAGCATCATCGACGCGTCGCCCTACATGGTCCGCACCAGCGGCACCATTCCGCAGGTGACGGTCGCCATCGCCGACTGGGCCGCCAAAAACGGCATCAAGAAAGTCGTCACGCTGGTGCCTGATTTCGCGCCGGGCTACGAAACCGAAAAATCGTTCAAGGACACCTTCGCCAAATCGGGCGGCGAGGTCATCGGCGAGCTGCGCGTGCCGATGCGCGACCCGGACTTCGCGCCGTTTTTGCAAAAAGCGCGCGATCTCAAGCCCGACGCCTTGTACGTCATGCTGCCGGCCGGGCCCGGCGCGGGCCTCATCAAGCAGTTCCAGGAACGCGGCATGGACAAAGCCGGCATCCGGCTGATTGCGCACGGCGCGGTGTCCGACGACGACAACCTGAACCTGACCGGCGACGCGGCGCTGGGCCTGATCTCGGCGGACTACTACTCGGCGGCGCACCCGTCGGAGATGAACAAAAAATTCACCGCCGATTTCGCCGGCATCGCCGCTGGCGGCCGGCCGAACTATTTCGGGATTGCCGGCTATGATGGAATGCACCTGGTGTATGAAGCCGTCAAGGCAACCCAGGGCGCGGGTGACGGAGACGCCCTGCTGGCGGCTATGAAGGGCCAGAGCTTTGAGAGCCCGCGCGGCCCGGTCACGCTGAGCCGGCAAAACCGCGACCTGACGCAAAACATTTACCTGCGCAAAGTGACGAAGGTCAATGGACAACCCTGGAATGTCGAGTTCGACACCATCCGGCAGGTGTCGAACACGGGGTCGAAGGAGTAACGCTCGCTCCAGCGGCGAAACTGCTGGACGCTGGCTCCACGCGTCGATTACTTCAGCCGCCCCACCGCGCCGGTGTCATGGACAACCTTGCCATCGACGATGGTCAGCTGGGAACTCAGGCGATTGATGGCATCGTCGGGTACCTCGCCGGCGTCCAGGTAGTTTTTGTTGAGCACCACGATGTCGCCCAGCTTGCCGACTTCGACCGAACCCAAGGCATTCTCCTCGAAGCTGAACCAGCCGTTGGAGGCGGTGTACAGACGCAGCGCTTCCAGCCGGCTCAAGGTCTGGCCGCGGTTGATCACATCGCCCGCTGCGCCTTTCTTGCCGGTCACCATGTATTGAAGCACCGCCCAGGGGTTGCCCGGCAGGCTGTTTCTGCCGTCGGAGCCGGCACCGACCCGGATGCCGCTGTCAACGATCATCCGGTAGGGTGGTCCGCTGCCGGGATTGAGGTGCACCGCCAGGCCCGCGCCCAGCGCCTTGACGCGATTGACAGTCGCCTGGTCGATCTGCGGCACGTGCGCCAGCCGCCAGCGCAGATCCTTGATCGGATTGGTTGCATTGACCTGCTCCCAGACGCTGGTGATGGCCATATCGGACACCAGCGTCAGCGAATGCTGCTCATGGCAATCGCCAGCCTCGGCGACCTTTTTGACCGCGTCTTTGAAAGGCGCCGCTGGCACAGCCATGCCGACGGCGCCGGGGCCCCGAAGGGTCCAGACCGACTCGGCCATGCAGACGGTCTTGAGCATGTCGCTGCCGAAGCGGCGAAACGCGTTTTGCAGCCGCGCGGTCAGCTCGGGCAGCTCGGGCGTGGTGTCGAGCGAAATGTAATTGAGCCGATAGCGGATGATCTGCTTGTTTTCCCGGGCCAGCGCGAGCAGCGGCTCGTAGCCGGTGTAAGGGCTGAAAGCGCCGATGGAGTCGGCCGCTGTCCCGGTGAAAGTATTCGACCCCATATCCATCACGGTCGTAAGCCCCAGGCCCGCCGCCCAGGCCATCGTGTCCTGCGTATTGCGCTTGAGCTGGTCGAGCGTCATCGCGTCTTTCAGGATGAAGACCGCGCGCAGCGTGTCGTTGCCCAACGCGATCTCGCCGCCCGCAGTGACCGGCACGCCTTTGGATTGAAAGAAAGCCTTGCCGAGCGTATTGACGGCGCCCAGATTGGCGGCATTGGACACCAGAACCGGATGATTGGGCGCCGCCGCATCGAGCTCGGCGAGCGTCGGCATGCGTTTCTCAAGAAATTGTTCCGCGGTCCAGCCGCCGATCGTGGTGATGAATTCGCCCTGCGGTACTTTCTGCGCGCGCTCGCGGATCAATTGCTGAGCCTCGCCAAGCGACGCGGCGGTGTCGAACGGCGTGTCATGGCCGGGGCGACGTCCGAGCGCCACGATATGGATGTGGTTGTCGATCAGGCCGGGGATCGCGGTGCGGCCGCCCAGGTCGAGCACCTGGGTGCAGGTCGTGGGCGTGCGATCGCCGCTGTCGCCCACCGCGACAAACTTTCCGTTTTTGATGTTGGCTGAAAAAACGGTCGAATTTTTATCATCCATCGTGACAATCCTGCCGTTGACCAGCTGGAGGTCCTTGGCGCCGTCGCACCAGTCGGCGTGCAACTCGCCATTTTGGGTGTCAATTCCCATCGCGCTGGCGGCGCTGACTGGCGCGCTGTTGTCTCCCCCGCAGGCGGAGACGAGCGCCGCTGTGATCAACACGGACATGAGGCTCGCGGCATCGCGTGTTTCAGATTTCACGGCGTTTTCCTGAAGTTAAACAGCTGGATTTGACTCTGGGGAGAGGGTGCCTGGAAGACGTAGTTACCCTCGCACGGTCCCACACGCCAGTGCCGCGACGGCCATGCGCCTCTATAGAATGATTCGTTGTTCCTCCATTTCATCGAGCGCCCAGTGTCCGACCGATTCGCCGTGTTGCCCCAGTACCTGCTGCCGAAGCGGGCGCTGACGAATTTCGCCGGTTTGGTCGCGTCGCGCCAGCGCGGCCGGGTGACGACTGGAATCATCCGGCGCTTTGTCGCCAAGTACCAAGTCAACATGGACGAGGCGCTCGATTCAAGCATTGCCAGCTACCTCACCTTCAACGAGTTTTTCACCCGCGCCCTGAAGCCCGGCGCGCGGCCGCTGGCCAAAGCCGACCTGGTCTGCCCGGTCGATGGCGCGATCAGCCAGTTCGGCGCAATCAGGCACGAC
>CAXSGT010000027.1:0-24016 GCA_964236835.1 uncultured Polaromonas sp. | reverse complement strand
ACGCGCCGCAGCCAGGAAAAGCACAACAAGCAGGAGCCGGTCATTAAGGGCGTGCTGCCCGACGCGCCGGCGCCGGCCGCCGCGGCGAAACCGGTGGTAGTGGCTCCGCTGGCGCCAGTGGCGGCGGCCACGCCGCCGGCGCCTGTGCCCGCGCCCGCCTCTGCGCTCGACCATTCCCATGCCGAAAAAGGATTATTCGGCTGGATCAAGACGCTTTTCGGCGGCCCGGAAGCGCCGGCGCCAACGTCACCCGCGCCGCCAGCGCCTGCTATGAAGGAAGCGCCAAAAGACGCGCGCCCCGCCGATGCGCTCCGTGAAGAACGCCCCGCCGAAGGACGCGGCGAACGTCCCGAGCGTGGCGGCCGCCGTGGCGGCGCTGGCCGCAGCCGCGGCGAAGGCGCCGAAGGCCGCCCAGGCGAGCGTCGTGAGCGCAGTCCCGAAGGCGCGCGCCCGGAGCGTCAGGAGCGCCCGCCAGGCGAGCTTCGCGCCGAAAACCGGCAAGAGGGCCGCGGCGAGTACGGCAACGAAGGCCAACCGCGGGGCGACAGCGCCCAGCGTGAAGGCCGTGGCGATCGCAACCGGGCGCGCGGCGAGCGGCCGGAGCGCGGTGAGCGCATTTCGCGCGACGCCGGCGAGCACGACCTTGCCATGGCCAATCAGGCCGCGATGGCGGCGGCCGGCAACGGCGACGCGGCGCCGCCGCAGCGCCCAGGGCGGCCGGTGGCGCTGCAAGACGCCAGCGGCGATGGCGAACGCCAGCCAAACGGGCGCGACGCGCAAGATCGCGGTGAAGGTCGCGGCGAGGCCCGCTCCGCAGGACGCAGCGCTGAAGCGGGCGAAGGCCGCCGTGAACGCGGCGGGCAAGGTAGCGAGCGAGGCGATCGCAATGGCCGGCGCAACGAACGCGGCGAGCTGCGACCCGCCGGCGGTTTCGCACCCGAGCCTGGCGCCCAGGCGGACCGGCTCGACGCCGCCGAGCCGATCGCCGTCGCCGCGGGCCTGAACGGCGCTGCAAACGCGTTTGCGCCGGTGTCGCCGGTGTCGCCGGTGGCCCCAACGCTGTCCGACACTGGCGGCGAGCAGGCGCAACCCGGCGGGCAACAAGATGGCCAGGAGCGCCAGCCGCGCGAACGCCGCAGCCGTGACCGGTACGGTCGCGAGCGCCGTGAGCGCACCGACCGTGTAGAGCCGGCCGGCGATGGCGGCGCGGTGCCGGCCAAGCCTGATGATTTAGAGCAAAATCAGGCCTTTCCGCAGGCGGAGAGGGCATCTAGTGCTATCGAAACAGTAGCTCTTATGCCCACGACTGCGCCAGCGGCAGCGCCGGCAGCCGCCGCCAGCGTTCCGCCCAAGGTGCAGTCGTATGACCTGCCGATGCAGGAGCTGGCCAAAATCGCCGAAGGTTCCGGCCTGCGGTGGATCAACTCCGACGCCGCCAAGATCTCCGAGGCGCAGGCGGCAATGGCGGCCGAGGTCGAGCCAATCGTGCTGCCCCGCGAGCGCCCGGCGCCGGTCGTGCTTGACGAAGCGCCGCTGGTGCTCGTCGAAACCCGGCGCGACCTGGGCGGCATGCCGCTGCCGTTTGAAAAATCGGCGAACTGACCGCCGGCGCCAAGGCTCGCCGGGGTGACGCAAAAGCGCCGGGCCGTGCTCGCGAGCCCAGCCGCATCCCATGGGATGCGGCTTCGGCGCTTTTCCCCTTGGCGCCGGGCGAGCCCCCGTGCGGCTTGGCCGCAGAACGCAGTGAAACCATGCGCATTATCGATTCGCTCAAGCAATGGGCCAGGCGCATCAAGCGCGATGCGGTCATGCTGTGGTTCGCCCGCCGTCACCCCGAGACGCCATTTTTCGCCAAGGCCTTGTGTTTCATCGCGGTGGCTTACGCGCTCAGCCCCATCGATCTGATTCCGGATTTCATTCCGGTGCTGGGCCTGCTCGATGACGCCCTACTGCTGCCCGCGCTGATCTGGCTGGCGGTGCGCCTACTGCCCGAACACGTCGTTCGCGCCTGCCGCGCGCAGGCCGAGCACTGGCTGAACGCGCGCCAGGCCAGGCCTGCCAGCTACGCCGGCGCCGCCGTTATCGCCTGCGTCTGGCTGCTTGCGTTTTACCTGGCGTGGCGCTGGTACCGGTATAGCCCGGGCCTTTGAAAACGCCGCCCGCTACGGCTGCGCGGCGTGCTTGTAGGCCGAGGCGGCTCCAGCTTCGTCGCCTCTTTGCTCGGCCAGCAGCGCCAGCGCGCGCCAGGCGTTGCGGTGCAGCGCTTTGTCCTGCAACGCCGGCGCGGCCTGCTCGAGCAGCTGGCGCGCCTTGCCCCAGAGTTGACGGCTAAAGTACGCCATTCCCGCCAGGTACTGCAAATTGGCATCACGCGGACGGCTGAGCTGCGCCGCTTCGATGCGCGCCAGCCAGGCGGCGTCGAGCGAGTCCAGACCGTCTTCGAGAACGCCGATCAGCTTGATGCGAAGCTTGTCGCCCAGTTCGCTGCGCGCATCGAGCATGCGCTCCCACGCCGGCAGCAGCCAGGCGCGGGCCAGATCGGCATCGCCATGGAGCGCCATCAGCCGCGCCGCCGCATGCGCCGCCAGCTCGGGGCTGGCGCGCTCGCCGTCGTCGAGCCGGCCCCAGGCCTGCCGCAGTTGCGCCGCATCGTTCGCATCGCCGAGCAATTCCAGCGCCAGGCCGCGAACGATGCTTTGCGCCGCGTTCGGCGAAAAGGCGCGGTGCTTGGCCAGCAGGCGCGCGGTTTCCAGCGCGGGCAGCGTCAGCCGCGCATAGCGCGCCGCCCGCAGCTTCAGGCGCAGCGCCAGCGTGCGCCGCGCCGCGCCTTGCGGCAGCTGCGCCAGCCAGTCGAGGGCAGCGCCGGCGTCGCGGTCTTCCAGCGCCCAGCGGGCGGCCCGGAACTGCACGCCTTCGCGCGTTTCCTGCGCCTGGCGCGTGGCCGGGCTTTGCAGCGCCAGGTGCAGGTGCCGCTCGCGCAAGGCTTTGTTTTGCAGCGCCTGCGCGCTTTCAGCCGCCAGCAGATGCGCCAGGGTGCGCACCTGGCTGGCCTGGCCGCCGCCGTGGCCCGCCGGATGGCCGGGATCGGTCGCCGCGCCTAAGCTTTTTTCCTGCGCCAGCGCGTGCTGCGCCGATTTGGCGGCGCGAATGTAGCGCCCGGCCGCCAGATGCGCCAGCGCGTCCATCAAGGCGCCGTACATGGCGCGCTCCTTTTGCTGCGCGCGCCAGCGCCGCGCCTCGACCGGCAGGGCGACCAGCGCCGACAGCGCGCGCAATGCCAGGTACAGCAGCAAAAACAGCCCGGCAAGCAGCAGCGCCACCAGGTTGAAGGAAATATCGACGCGGTGCGGCGGCCAAAAGACGCTGACGACCGCCTGGTTGTTGCCCGCCACCAGCGCTGCCGCGACGGCGATGCCGAACAGGGCGAGCAACCAAAGAGCCGCGCGCATGTTGCTGCCTGTCCTGCCTGCGTGCCGCTTAGCGGCCGGCGGCGGCGCCGGCCAGCGCGGCCATGGTTTCGTCGAGCCGGGGCAGCTCGTTGGCCCTGAGCTGGCCCTGCGCCTGGGCGAGCAGCTGCAGCGCGGCCTGGGTCTTGCGCGCCGCCGGGTCGAAGTACTTGCGCAGCCAGCCGCCGGCGTTGGAGAGGTCGGCGCGCGCCGCGTCGGTCTGGCGCGACAGCAGCGCCATGCGGGCGTTGAGCAGCCTGAGCTTGAGGTTTTCCCGCAGGAAGAACGACTGCTCGGGCGCGAGCAAGGCTGCCTCGGGCTGGTCGATGCGGCTGACGCGCAGCAGCTGGCGCGCCTCGAGCCAGACGCCGCCCACCACGCGGCCGAGCCAGCGCTGGAGCGCCGGCGTGTCGAATCCGGCCCACATCGGCTTGCCGGCGGCCGGATCGGACGCGGCGGGCGGCGGCGGTGAAATGGCGGCGCGCGGCGCATCGTTGCCGGCGGCCAGGTCGTTGGCCGTCGGCAGCTCATCGACCAGCCGCGCCAGCTCGTCGAGCTTGAGCATGAGGGCCGGCACATCGGTGACGCTGGCGCTCTTGACGCGGTCGATGTCGCGGTCCACCGCGCGCAGCAAGCCGTTCAGACGCGGCTGGCCGGCGCGCGCCAGCCGCGTCTGCGCCGACCTGAGCGCCGCCAGCAAGGGCTCGGCGCTGCCGGTGAGCAGCGCTTGCTGCTGCGCCAGCCGCAGGTCGGACTCGACATCGACCACCAGGTTTTCGTCGCGCGAGCGCGACAGGCTTTGCATCAGCTCGTCGAGCTGGCTGCGTTGCAGGTTGACCTCGGCCAGGCGGGTTTCCTGCAGCGCCTGCCGCGCCGCGAGTTCGCGGGCGGCCTCCTGCGCCTCGCGCGCCAGGGTGCGCGCTTCGATCGCCTGGGCGCCCGAGTCGGTGGAGCGGCGCGCCAGCTCCTCCTGGATCGTCGCCAGCTTTTGCCACAGCAAGGCGCTCGCCAGCAGACCGGCGCCGGCCAGCGCCGCGACCACCAGCGCCCAGCTGCGCGGAACCAGCCAGGCGTCGAGCGGCGCCGGCTCGCCGTCGAGCGGGGGCGGCAGTGGCGAGGCGGGAAGACTGTCGCTCATGGATGGCGCAATTCTATCGAGCCTTTATCGAGCCTCCATCGAGCCGAGCGCCTGCCGGATGTCATCGAGCGCCGGGCGTGACGCCGCAACAACACCCCAGCCGGCGGCCCGCGCGGCCTGGCCGATGCGCGGATGCGTGACCAGCGCGCGGGCGCTCGACCAGTCCAGGCGTCGCAAGGCGGCGTGCCCGACCAGGTTGGCAACGGCTTCGGAGCTGCTGAACAGCCAGATCGAGCCGTCGGCGCTGGCGGCGCGGGCGCGCCGGAGCTGCGCCTCGTCCAGCGGCGGCGCGCGGCGCTGATAGACCAGCGCAAAATCAACGCTGGCGCCGGCATCCCGCCACTGCCGGGCGATCCAGTCGCGGCCGGGTGAGTCGCCTTCGGCGCCGGCGCTGCGCCCGCGCACGATCAGCGCCCGCCGGCCGCGCCAGTCGAGCTCGCCGACGACGCGCCACAGCGCCTCGGAATCGAACTGGCTGGCGTCGGCTGGAGGCGCGTCGATCAGCGCCGCGGGAACGCTGGCGGCCCGCAGCGCGGCGACGGTGCCGGGGCCGGGCGCCATGAAGCGCAGTTCCGGCGAAACCGGGCCGAGTTCCTGCTCTGCTACTGTATTGATAGCTGAACGTCCTCGTGGATAGTGCGAAAAAGCCGTATTTCCCTGGAAAAAATGATCGACGGCATGGCCGCTGACGAAAAGCGCAGCCGCGTAGCCGGATAGCGCCTGCGGCGAGAGCGTGTGCGCAAGCGGCGCGATGTCGATCAGCGGCAGCGCCTCGGCGTCGATGCCCGCTTGTCGCAGCTGGCGCACCCAATGCCGGGCGTCGCGCGCCGGCCGGGTGACGATGACGCGGGCAGCTTGCACTCCCTTATATCCAGCCGCTTCAAGCCGCCGGCGCGCTGCCAGCCCACACCGCGCCACCGGCGCGCAGCTGCGCGGCGACGGCCTCGCCAAGCGCCTCGGCGTCGGCAAAGCCGGCAACGATGGCGGTCTGCCCGGCGCGCACCAGCGGCGGCTGCGGCTTTCGCGTGGCGTTGGCCGCCGGCGGCTCGCCCCACACCGCATCGAGCCGCATCGCGCCGCCAGCCTCGTCGAAATCACTCACGAAAGCCGCCAGCGGCATCGAGCAGCTGCCGCCCATGGCGCGCGAGACGGCGCGCTCGGCGGCCACCGCCAGCCAGCTCGGCGCATGCGCCAGCGTCGCCAGCGCCTCGACCAGCTCGGCGCGCCCGGCGCGCACTTCGATGCCCAGCGCGCCCTGCCCGGCAGCCGGCAGCATGTCGATGGGCGCGAAGGTGGCGCGAATTCGCGCGTCGAGCCCGAGCCGCTTCAGGCCGGCGGCGGCAAGCACGATGGCGTCGTAGCCGCCTGCGTCGAGCTTGCGCAGCCGCGTGTCGAGGTTGCCGCGCAGCGGCTCGATCGCCAGGTCGGGACGCAGCGCCTGGAGCAGCACCAGCCGGCGCAGGCTGGAGGTGCCGACCACCGCGCCCGGCGGCAAGTCGGCGAGCGCCGCGAACCTAGCCGAGACGAAGGCGTCGCGCGGGTCCTCGCGCTCGAGCACGCAGGCCAGCGCGAAGCCCGGCGGCAGATCCATCGGCACGTCTTTCAGGGAATGCACCGCCAGGTCGGCCCGGCCTTCGGCGAGCGCGACTTCGAGCTCCTTGACAAAGAGGCCCTTGCCGCCGACCTTGCTCAGCGACGTGTCCAGGATGCGGTCGCCCTGCGTCGTCATCGCGAGCAGCTCGACCTGCCAGCCCAGGCGCGATTCGAGCAGCGCCTTGACATGGCCGGCCTGCCACATCGCCAGCCGGCTTTCGCGCGTGGCGATCACGACCTTGACGGCTTTCGACTGAATTCGACGCACTGCGGCCCCTACACACCTGACGGTCGGCTAAATGGAAAATCGGATGCTAGCATGCACGCTTCACATCAAAGGGCCACCATGCTCAATGCCGCAAGCACCCCGAGAGCCGACAAAGCCGCCGCGCCCGGCAGCGCCGAAAACCCCGCCGACGCGGCTGGCCCGAAGGCGGCGGCCGGACGCGCCCGCGACAACGAACGCCCGCTGGTCGAGGACATCCGGCTGCTCGGGCGGATCCTGGGCGACGTGATTCGCGAGCAGGACGGCGTGGCCGCTTTCGAGTTGATCGAGCAGGTGCGCCGGCTGTCGGTGGCGTTTCGGCGCGACGCCGACCAGCAGGCCGACGCGGCGCTCAAGACGCTGCTCAAAGACCTGAGCGGCGACCAGACCGTCAGCGTGATCCGCGCCTTCACCTATTTCAGCCACTTGGCCAATCTGGCCGAAGACCGGCACCACATTCGCCGCCGCGCGGTTCACGAGCGCGCCGGCGACACCCAGGAAGGCAGCATCGACGTGGCGCTGTCGCGCCTGCGCTGGGCCGGAATAGCGCCTAAAACCATCGCGGCGACGCTGGCGCGAAGCTTTGTCTCGCCGGTGCTGACAGCGCACCCGACCGAGGTGCAGCGCAAAAGCATTCTGGACGCCGAACGCGGCATCGCCCAGCTGCTCGCCGCGCGCGACGCCATCCTCGCGCTGGCGCTGGCCGTCAACGCGGCGAAGGACGCGCTCACGCCGCGCGAGCTCGCCGCCAACGAGGCGCAGCTGCGCGCGCGCGTGACGCAGCTCTGGCAGACGCGGCTGCTGCGGCTGACCAAGCTCACCGTCGCCGACGAAATCGAAAACGCGCTGAGCTACTACGAAACGACATTCCTGCGTGAAATACCGAAGATCTACGCCAACCTGGAGCGCGAGCTCGCCGGCCAGCCGATCCAGAGCTTTTTGCGCATGGGCAACTGGATCGGCGGCGACCGCGACGGCAACCCCAATGTCAGCGCCGAAACCCTCGAGTACGCCCTTGCCCGCCAAGCCGACGTGGCGCTGCGGCACTACCTGACCGAAGTGCATCTGCTCGGCGGCGAGCTGTCGATGTCGCAGGCGCTCGTCGGCTGCGGCGACGCGATGCGCCAGCTCGCCGAGCGTTCGCCCGACACCAGCGAGCACCGTCGGGACGAGCCCTACCGGCGCGCGCTGACGGGGGTGTATTCCCGGCTCGCCGCGACGCTTAAAAATCTGACCGGCGGCGAGGCGGCGCGGCATGCGGTCGCGCCGCAAAACGCCTATTTGCGGGCGGAGGATTTTCTGGCCGACCTGCGAACGCTGGAGGACTCGCTTAGCTCGCATCATGGCCAGGCGCTGACGGCCGGCCGGCTGCATCCGCTGATCCGCGCGGTCGAGGTGTTCGGCTTTCACCTGGCGACGGTCGATTTGCGGCAGAGCTCGGACAAGCACCAGGACGTGGTGGCCGAGCTGCTGGCCGAGGCCCGCATCGAAGCGCGCTACGCCGAACTGGGCGAAGCCGCGAAACAGGCGCTGCTGCTGCGGCTGCTGAACGAAGCGCGGCCGCTGCGCGTGCTGGGCCATGGCTATACGCCGCTGGCGCAGGGCGAGATGGCGATTTTCGAGGCCGCGCTGGCGGCGCGCGCGCGCTACGGCAAGGAAGCGATTCGGCACTACATCATCAGCCACACCGAAACCGTCAGCGACCTGCTCGAAGTGCTGCTGCTGCAAAAGGAAGCCGGGCTGATGCGCGGACTGCTCGAAGACGCGCACGGCCAAAGCGCCTCGACCTGCGACCTGATCGTCGTGCCGCTGTTCGAGACCATCGAGGATTTGCGCAACGCCGCGCCGATCATGCGTGACTTCTATGCGCTGCCGGGCGTGGCGCGGCTGATCCAGCGCGGCCTTCCCCATCAATATTGCGAGCAGGACATCATGCTCGGCTACAGCGACAGCAACAAGGACGGCGGCATCTTCACCAGCAACTGGGAGCTGTACCGCGCCGAGATCGCGCTGGTCGAGCTATTCGACGAGCTCGCCGGGACGTACGGCATTTTGCTGCGAATGTTCCACGGCCGCGGCGGCACGGTCGGGCGCGGCGGGGGCCCGAGCTACCAGGCCATTTTGGCGCAGCCGCCCGGCACGGTGCGCGGCCAGATCCGCCTGACCGAGCAGGGCGAGGTCATCGGCTCGAAATACGCAAACCCGGAAATCGGCCGGCGCAACCTTGAAACGCTGGTCGCCGCGACGCTCGAAGCGACCCTGCTGCAGCCGACCAAACCGGCGACGCCGGACTTTTTGCAAGCCGCCGACGAGCTGTCGCAGGCCGGCATGGCGGCGTACCGCGCGCTGGTCTATGAAACGCCGGGCTTTACCGAGTATTTTTTCAGCGCCACGCCGATCCGCGAGATCGCCGAGCTCAATATCGGCTCGCGTCCGGCGTCGCGCAAGCCGTCGCAGCGGATCGAGGATCTGCGCGCCATTCCCTGGGGCTTCAGCTGGGGCCAATGCCGCCTGACGCTGCCGGGCTGGTACGGCTTCGGCGCGGCCATCGAGCGCTTTCTCGACGCCGGCGGCACGCCCGCGAGCCGCAAGGACGCGCTGGCGCTGCTGAAGAAAATGTACCGCCAGTGGCCGTTTTTCCGCACCCTGCTCAGCAACATGGACATGGTGCTTGCCAAAAGCGACCTGGCGCTGGCGTCGCGCTACGCCGGGCTGGTTGAGGATGCGCGGTTGCGCAAGCGGATTTTCAGCGCGATCGAAGCCGAATGGCGCCGCACGGCCGACGCGCTCCGGCTGATCACCGGCGAAAAGCAGCGCCTGGCGGGCAATGCGTCGCTGCAGCGCTCGATCCGCCACCGCTTTCCCTACATCGATCCACTCAATCACCTGCAGGTCGAGCTGGTGCGGCGCTACCGCGCCGGGCAGACCGACGAGCGGGTGCGAAACGGCATCCATATCTCGATCAACGGCATTGCCGCCGGCTTGCGCAATACTGGCTGACACGCGCTATAGGCAGAGTCCTACAGACGGCGCCGTCAGTTCCGGTGGCTGAAAAGGCCTTCAGGGTTTACGATAGGTTTACAAACGCATTGGCACTGAAATTTGCCACTTGCGTTATTCATCGATTTTCAGGAGTAAAAATGACATCCGCTTCTTCGACGACCGGCATGAACCGCTTCGCCAATGGCAACGACCTGGTGAGCAGCGATTTCATGGCGTTGGCGTCTCACATGACAGCCTGTAAACGGTCGCGAGGCCGTTTTTTCAGCGTGCGTGCGACGCTTGAAACGCTGCATGCGCTGACAGCGCCGCGCATGGTGACAACCGGCGCGGTTTTGGTGGCCTTTGGTTTGGTATTGCTGGGCATGGGTCTGCTGGCTGTGGCTTGAACGGGTGAGTATTGAAAATACCGAGGTACTCGACAGGCTCGCAACGCTGAGCGTTCATGCGCGAAAACTTCTCAGATCCTATTCCGAGGAAGCCGAGCCGCCGATTCGCTCCGAACTGTTCGGCTTGCGGCGCTTCGAGGAGCATGGACGTAGCCTGGCGCTGGCCCAGGTCATAGAAACCGATGCCGAATCGCATCACCGGCCTTCTTTTTTCCCTCGCGTCGAGGAAAATCTCGCCGCCTTGCGCATTGCCTTCGATTACGTCGCGCTGACGTCGCTGAGGGGCCACTACACCACGCCCGCCGCCGAATGGCTGCTTGACAATTTCCCGCTGATCGAAGCGCAGCTGCAGGAAATCCGCGAGGGCGTGCCGCGCCGCTATTACGCCAGCCTGCCGAAACTGGCGGCCGCGCCGCTGCAAGGGCTGCCGCGTGTCTACGGCATCGCCTGGGCTTACGTCGCGCACACCGACAGCGTGCTGAATCCGGAAGTTTTAAGCGCTTTCCTCGATGCCTACCAGAGTTGCAGCGAACTGCGCCTGAGCGAGCTGTGGGCGTTGCCGACCACGCTGCGGGTCGTTTTGCTGGAAAACCTGCGCCGCCTGGCCGACGGAATTGCGCAGGGCAAGCTGGCGCGCGAGATTGCGCACTCGGTCTGGGACAGCGCCGGCCAATTGGACGATGCCGACCTGGATGCGGTGTACCTGATGATCCAGCAGCGCGGCCTGCAGCGCAGCTACCTGACCCAGCTGTGGCAGCGCATGCCGACCGAGCCGATGAGCCAGCCGCCTCCGCTGGTGCCTTGGTGCGAGCGCCATTGCCCGGATGGGCATGCCTTGATGCTGGAAAGCCAGACCGCCCAGGTCGCGTCCAACCTGACGGTCGGCAACATCGTCACGACCTTGCGCCTGATCGGGCAAGTCGATTGGGTCGAGCTGATCGAGCCGGTGAGCCGGTCCTTGCAGGTGTTGCGGCGTTTGCCCGAATTTCGCCACGATAGCGAGCTGACGCGCCAGCAAATCACCCAGGCGATGGAACGGCTGGCGCGGCGCAGCCTGAAATCCGAACGTGAAGTCGCTGAAGCGGTGGTTGCGGCGGCGCGGTCGGCGCCCGACAATCCGCTGACGGGAGGCGTCGAGCGCACAGCGGGCTTTTACCTGATCGGGCCGGGACGCTCGCGGATCGAGTCCGATCTTGGCTTGCCGGCGCGGCACGCGGCGCGCCGGCAACAATGGCGGCGCTGGCGGCTTCCCGCCTACATCGCGCTCATCGTTTTGGGCGCCGCGCTGATCTTGCTGCTGTCGGCGGAAAGCGCCGATGCGCGCGGCTGGCAAACGGCGGTGGCCTTGTTCCTGCTGGCCTGGCCGGCCTCCGAGGCGTCGGCCGCCTTCATCCATCGCCTGATTGCCGAATCGCTGAAAGTGCACGCTTTGCCGCGGCTCGATTTTTCCGCTGGCATTCCCGCCGAACACCAAGTGCTGGTCGTCATTCCCGCGCTGCTGACGTCCGCGGCGTCGAGCCGGGAGCTGGTGCGCCAGCTTGAGCTTCACTGGCTCGCCAACCGCGAGCGCCACGCCCAGTTCGCGCTGCTGAGCGACTGGGGCGATGCGACCGGCGCCAGCCTGCCCGGCGATGCCGCGCTGCTGCGGGACGCGCTGGCGCAAGTGGAGGCGCTTAATGCGCGCTATCCCGCGCCCGACGGGCTGCCGCCGCGCTTTTTGCTGCTGCACCGGCCCAGATCTTGGTGCGAAACCCAGCGCCGCTGGCTGGGCTGGGAGCGAAAGCGCGGCAAACTCGAGCAACTGCTGCGCACCCTGGCGACGAAAAGCATGGAAGGCTTTGTTCCGCTGGCGGCGAATCTGCTGCTGGCGGAAGGCATTCGCTACGTGGTCACGCTCGACAGCGACACCGGCCTGCCGCCCGGCGCGCTGCGGGACATGGTCGCCGTCGCGGCGCATCCGCTGAATTTTCCACAGATCGACAGCGCATTGCGCCGAGTCGTCAGCGGTTACGGGATTTTGCAGCCGCGTGTGGTGACGCCGCTGCCGGACCCGCCGCAGGACACGCCATACCACCGGCTGTTTGCCGGCCAGGGCGGCATCGACCCCTACAGCAGCGGCGTCTCCGACGTCTATCAGGACCTGTTCGGCACCGGCAGCTTCAGCGGCAAGGGCTTGCTCCACGTCAAGGCGCTGTATGAAGTTCTTGATGCCCGCCTCCCCGATGAGGCGGTGCTCAGCCATGACCTGCTCGAAGGCAGCATTGCCCGCTGCGGCTTTGTCAGCGACGTGGTGCTGGTCGAAGACGCGCCGCACCATGCGGGCGTGGCGGCGTCGCGCAACCATCGCTGGACACGGGGCGACTGGCAGCTGCTGCCGTTCATGTGGCACGCCAGGCGCTATGGCGTCGATGCGCTGGGCGTGTGGAAGATGGCCGACAACCTGCGCCGCTCGCTGGTCGTTCCCGCCACTTTCGGGCTGCTGGTGTGGGTCGTGTTCACCGGCGCGCTGCCGCTGGCAAGCGCACTGCTGGTCGCTATTTCGGCTTTCCTGGCCGGCCCGCTGCTGGGGGCGCTGGCGGGGCTGGTGCCGACGCGCCGGGGCATCGCCTGGCGGCACTTTCTCCGGGAGGGCCGCAGCGAGCTGCGGCGCGTCTTCGGCAGCGCCGCCTGGCAGTTCAGCCAGATTCCGGCGCAGGCGCTGATGCTGCTCGATGCGGCGCTGCGCTCGCTCTGGCGCATGGCGGCCAGCCGCCGCCGGCTGCTGGAGTGGACGACCGCCGCGCAGGCGCAGTCGGCGTCGCGCGGCGAGCTGGGCTATTTCATCCGCCAGCAGGCCGGCGCGTCGCTGCTTTGCGTCGGTCTGGCGATGGCGACGCCGTGGGCGGCCGATCCCTGGGGCGGCATGCTGCTGTTCCTGCTCTGGGCGGCGTCGCCGATCGGCGCCTGGTGGGCCAGCCGGCCCCTTGCGGACAGCATGGTGCGCGAACTGGGCAGCAAGGACCGGCATTACCTCACCGCCCTGGCGCGCGATACCTGGCGCTTTTTCGAGCATTGCGTCGGCGCCGAAGACAACCACCTGCCGCCGGACAACCTGCAGCTGGTGCCCGACCCGACGCTGGCGCACCGGACATCGCCGACCAACATCGGCCTGTACCTGCTGGCCGTTTGCTGCGCCCGCGAATTCGGCTGGATCAGCACCGCCGAGGTCCTCAGCCGGCTGGACAGCTCGCTGGGCAGCATCGAGCGGCTGCCCAAGCACCAGGGCCATCTGCTCAACTGGTACGACACGCGCACGCTGCAGGTCTTGCAGCCGGCCTATGTGTCGGCGGTTGACAGCGGCAATCTTGCCGGGCTGCTGCTGGCCGTGGCACAGGCTTGCATCCAGCTGGCGCACGCGGGTGCCGATGGCCCGGCCGCGCAGACCGCCCTGCTGCGCCTGGCCGAACGCTGCCGCCGGCTCTACGACGCCATGGATTTCAGCGGTCTGTACGACGCCAAACGCCATCTTTTTCACATCGGGCTGCGGGTGCAGGATCAGGCGCTCGACGCCAGCTACTACGACCTGGTGGCCTCGGAGGCGCGGCTGACCAGCTTTCTGGCCATTGCCAAGGGCGAGGTGCCGCGGCGCCACTGGAGCGCGCTCAGCCGGCCCTTCATGTCGGTCAACGGCGCGCCCGGCCTGAAGTCGTGGTCGGGATCGATGTTCGAGTACCTGATGCCTTCGCTGCTGATGCACGAGCCGCGGCACGGCCTGCTGCACACGGCGGCGCGAACGGCGATCGCCGCGCACCGGATCTTCGGCGCGCAGCAGCGGCTGCCCTGGGGGGTGTCGGAATCGGCCTATTTCGCCCAGGACCATTCGCTGGCTTACCAATATTCACCCTTCGGCGTGCCGCGCCTGGCGCTGCGCAGGACGCCGCCGGCGGACCGGGTCGTCGCGCCTTACGCGACCTTGCTGGCAACGCTGTTCGAGCCGCGCGCGGCGGTCGCCAATTTGAAACGGCTGGAGCGGCTGGGCGCGCGCGGCGAGCTCGGCATGTTCGAGGCGCTCGACTTCACCGTCGCACGGCAGCCGGAAAAGCAGCCCTTCAGCATTGTCCAGGCCTTTATGGCGCACCATCAGGGCATGTCGCTGGCGGCGCTGTGCAACGTGCTGTGCGGCAATGCGCCAAGGCGCTGGTTCGCCGCCGAGCCCCAGGTCGCGGCGCATGAGGCGCTGCTGCATGAGCGCACGCCGCGCCGGATTGTCAAAAGCGCCAACCCGCGCCTGCCGCCGGAGGCCGACGGGCACGGCACCGAGCCCGTGTTCCAGCTGCGCGAAGTCAATCCGGCGGGGCCAGGATGGAAGCCCACGCATCTGCTGTCGAACGGACGCTACAACGTTGCCCTGCGCGCGAGCGGCGCGGGCGTGAGCCGCTGGCGCGGCCGCAACATCACGCGCTGGCGCGACGACCTGCTGCGCGACGGCTACGGAAGCTTCTTTTACTTGCGCCACGCCGGCCAGCCCGAGGTGGTGTCGCTGACCGCCGCGCCGGCGCCCGGGCCGGGCTGGCTTTATCAGGCGCGCTTCATGGCCGACCGGGTGCAGTTCGATGCCCAGGGCGACGGACTGAACGCCAGCATCACGGTGCTGGTCAGCCCCGAGGACGACACCGAGCTGCGCACCGTGCAGCTGCACAACACCAGCCGCACCGAGCAGCGGGTCGAGCTGGTGTCGTGCTTCGAGGCCGTGCTGGCCGACCCGCGCGCCGATGAAGCGCATCCGGCTTTTTCCAACCTGTTCGTGCAGACCCGCTGGGAGCCGCGCTGGCGCGCGCTCCTGCTCACGCGCACGCCGCGGCTGCACGGCGACGCGCAAATGGCGGCGGCGCACTTTCTGGCCGAGGCCGATGCCGACGTGGTGTCGATAGACTGCATTGCCGACCGCCGGCGGTTCGCCGGGCGCAACCAGCCGGCGCAGCAACCGGCGCTGCTGGCGCAGCCCATGGATAAAGATGGCAACCCGGTCAACGGCCTGGACCCGGTAGCCGGCCTGCGGGTGAAACTGCGGCTGGCGCCCGGCGCCACGGCCAGATTGAGCTTTGCCACCGCGGCGGCGGAAAACGCCGGTGAGCTGGCGGCGCGCATCGACAAATACCTGCAGCCGATGCATGTCGAGCGTGCCGGGCGGATGGCCGCCACGCTGGCGCAGGTGCGGCTGCGCGACCTGTCCTTGAGTCCCGAGGAGCATCTGGCGCTGCAGGACCTGACCACGGCGCTGCTCTACAGCGTGCCCCGGCCCGGCGCCGAACGCGTGCAGATCGACCAGCGCCAGCTGTGGCGCTTCGGCATTTCGGGCGACAAGCCGATCGTGCTGGTGCGCATCCAGGCGGCCAGCGGCATGCCGCTGGTCAATGCCCTGCTGCGGGCGCTGCCGTGGTGGACGTTTGGCGGCATGGCCGTCGATATGGTGGTGATCAACAGCGAACCGAATTCCTACCTGATGCCCTTGCAGCGCGACATCCTGGCGCTGCGCGACCGCCTGATGCAAACCGCGCAGCACAGCTTTGCCGACCATGAAAACGTCGCCCTGTCGTCGGGCTTTCACCTGCTGCGCGACCAGGAAACCGCAGCCCAAGAAAAATCGACGCTGGCCGGGCTGGCGCGCGCCGTGCTTGTGGCCGATGGCCGGCCGCTGGTATCGCAAGTGACGGCGCTGCGCGAAAGCTGGTTGCCGCGGCAAGTCGCCGCAGGGCCGCGAACGCCGCTTTTTGGCCGCGCCGCCGCCACGCAAAACGACATCGCGGCCACCGAGGCGACCGATGTGGCGCCCGAAGGAACGTTCGACCCAGGCAGCGGCGAATTCTGGTTCGATCTGAAGGGCGGCCAGGCAACGCCGCGTCCCTGGGTCAATGTCATCGCCAATCCGTCGTTCGGCTTTCAGGTGTCGGAAAGCGGCAGCGGCATGACCTGGGCGGAAAACAGCCGAATGCACCAGATCACGCCCTGGTCGAACGACCCGGTGCGCGACCCGGCCTTCGAGCACTGGCTGCTGCAGGACAGCGAAACCGGCGCGGTCTATCCGCTCACGCCTTCGGTGCTGGCGGCGCCCGCCAGCCGCTGGCGGGTGCGCCATGGCCAGGGCTACTCGGTGTTCGAGGGCCTGCAGGCGGGACTGCGAATGGATACGACCTTTTTCGCCGACGTCGATGCGGCGGTCAAGGTGCTGCGGGTGCGGATACAGCAGGTCGGCAGGGGGCGCCGCAAGCTGCGCGCCGTCGCCATGGCCGAGTGGCAGATGGGCGACGCGCGCGGCCGGCGGCGCACGCTGCAGAGCTGGAAGCGCACGGGCCTGCCGGCGGTGTTCGCGCAGCAGCCTGAAAGCCGCGACGGCTATGGCGGCACGACGGCTTTCCTGGCGCTGGCCGGCGCGCCGGCGGAGCCGCAGTGGACTTGCGACCGCGGCGAGTTCTTCGACGCCCTCGGCCGCATGGTGCTGCCCGCCACTCTGGCGGCCCGCAGCGGCGGCGGCTACGACGCCTGCGCCGCCCTGAGCGCGGAATTCGTCCTGGCGACCGATGAGGAGCTGGTCTTCAGCTTCATCCTCGGCCATGCGCAAAATCCGGCGGACGCCGAAAAAATGGCCGCCGAATGGACGCAGCGCGACACGCGGCGGGCGCTGGACAACGTCAAAAGCGCCTGGAGCCACGTGCTGGGCAAGGTACGCGTCAAAACGCCCGACGCCAGGTTCGACGCGCTGGTCAATCACTGGCTGCTCTACCAGACGGTGGTGTGCCGGCTCTGGTCCAAGGCGGGGTTCTACCAGGCCGGCGGCGCCTCGGGTTTCAGGGACCAGCTGCAGGACTCGATGGCGCTGGCGCTGGCCGACCCGGCGCGGTTGCGCGAGCAGATCGTGCTGAACGCGTCGCGCCAGTTCGTCGAAGGCGACGTGCAGCACTGGTGGCACGCGCCCGGCGGCGAAGGCGTGCGGACGCATTTTTCCGACGATCTGCTCTGGCTGCCGTACGCCGCCGCGCACTACCTGGAAGCCACGGGCGACATGGGGCTGCTCGATGAATCCGTCGCCTTTATCGACGGCCCGCCGATTCCCGAGGGCGCGGAGGACGCCTATTACACGCCGCAGCTCAGCGCGCAGTCGGCAAGTGTCTATGAACACTGCGCCCGCACCATCGACCGCAGCCTGGCCGTCGGCAGCCACGGGCTGCCGCTGATGGGAACCGGCGACTGGAACGACGGCATGAACCGGGTCGGCCACGAAGGGCGCGGCGAATCGGTCTGGCTGGGCTGGTTTTTATGCAGCGTCGTCGAGCGCTTCGGGCCCTACGCCAGAATGCGCGGCGACGATGCGCGGGCCGATGCCTGGCGCCAAGCGCGCAGCGGCTGGGTCGCCGCGCTGCACGACGCCGGCTGGGACGGCGCCTGGTTTCGCCGCGCGTTTTTCGACAACGGCGCGCCGCTCGGCTCGAACGCCAACGCTGAATGCAGCATCGACCTGATCGCGCAGGCCTGGTCGGTGCTCTCCGGCGCATCGACGCCGGCCTTTACCGGGGCGGCCATGCAGGCGCTGAACGCCAAGCTGATCGATGAAAAGGCCGGCCTGCTGCGCCTGCTCGATCCGCCCTTTGAGCATTCGGCCAACAACCCCGGCTATATCCAGGCCTACCCGCCGGGCGTGCGTGAAAACGGCGGGCAGTATTCGCATGCCGGCGTCTGGGCGCTGATGGCGCAGGCGCTCTCCGGCGACAGCGAAGGCGCCTGGCGCAGTTTCGAAGACCTGAGTCCGGCGCACCGCAGCGCGCACGCCGATCGCGGGCCGGTCTATGAGCTCGAGCCCTACGTCATCGCAGGCGACGTCTACAGCGCCCCGCCGTACGTCGGCCGGGGCGGCTGGAGCTGGTACACCGGCTCGGCCGCCTGGCTGTACCGCGCGGCGGTGGAAACTTTGCTCGGGCTGGCGATGCGGCCGGGCCGGATGTCGCTGTCGCCGCGCCTGCCGGCGCATTGGCCCGCGGTCGAGCTGCGCCTGCGGCTGCAGGGCCATGACATCACCGTGCATTGGCAGCGCGACCCGCCGCAAGCTCCGCGCCTCAAGGCTGACCAGTATCCCGCCTGGGGCGAATGGATCGAGCTGGACACGCTGCCGACGCAGGCGGTGCTGCGGCTGTGCGGAGAAGCGGTGCCATTGGCGGCGGCGCTTCATTCACTATGAATTAAATAGCAAACTTCGCCCGTCCAGTATGCGAGAATGCCGTTTTTTATCGATTTTTTTACCGTCAGGAACCCAAAAACTCGCCGATCAGCCTGAAATCCTCGACCCGGTCGCACACCGACTTGGCCATCATGAAGATCGGCACGCCGAGCAGCAGCCCCCAGACGCCCCAGAGCCAGCCCCAGACGAGCAGCCCCATGAACACCGCCACCGGGCTCAGGCGGCTGGCGCGGCTGGTGAGCCACGGCGTCAAAAGATTGCCGACGAGGGTGTGGATGAACAGCGACGCGCCGCCGACGGCCATGGCCGTGTTGAGCGAGCCGAACTGCATGAAAGCGACCAATGCCGACGCCACCGCCGTCATGACCGAGCCGATATACGGAACAAAATTAAGGATGAACGCCGCCACGCCCCAGACCGCCGCGTTTTCCAGGCCGAACGCCAGCATCGCCAGGCCGGTCAGCACCCCGACGATCATGCTGGTGAGCAGCTGCACCTGCAGGTAGCGCTGGATCTGTTGGGTGATCTCGTTAAGCGCCTGCAAGGTGATCTTCTTGTTGCTGAGCGTGGGCGTCAGCTTGACCAGCTTGCGGCGAAAGGTCTCGCCCGAGAGCATCAAAAAATACGTCAGAAACAGCACCACCATCGCCTGCCCTATCAGCGCGACCAGGCCCATGGTGCCGGTCCAGAGGTAATCGGTGATGTTGAAATGCGCTTTCTCGACGACCACCCGCGTCGCGCCTCGGCTGGCGCCGGGCGCTGACGCGGCGCTGTCGGTCGCGGCCTTTTCAAGCTGCGTCGCCGCCTTTTGCACCGTGTCGAGCGCGCTTTCCGACTTGCCGCTGCGCGGCTTGATCGCTTCGCCCAGCTTTTGCGCCGCTTCGGGCAGCGCCGCCAGCAGCTGCGACGCCTCCAGCCTGAGTGAATAGGCGCCCGCGCCGATGCCGCCGACGATCACCAGGAGCAGCACCGCCGAGCTCAGCCAGCGCGGCACACGCTTGAGCTGCAGCCAGTTGACCACCGGCGACAGCGCATAGCTGAACAAGATGCTGAGCATGATCGGAATGAACACCGCCTTGGCCCAGCTCAGGACGAACAGGCTCGCCAGGATCGCCAGCACCAGCAGCGACATATTGCGCACATCGACCGGCATCTGCAGCAGCATGCGCGCCGGCTCGGGGAACTCGGTGACCGCCTCGGGCCTGGCAAGCGGCGGCGCCAGAACGCTGTTTTCGTCAATCATCTGCATTGGTCAAAGTCCTTGTTCAAAATCTTGCTATGCCGATTTGGCGTCAACCCACGATGGCCTGCCGCACCGCGCCGAGCTGGCGGCGCGAGACCGCCAGCGGCTCGTCGATGCCGGCCAGCCGCACGGCCCAGCCTTCGCCCTCCTCGGCGTCGAAATGCTTTTCAAGCTTTCGCACGGCGCGGCGCGCCACCAGCGCGTTGCGGTGGATGCGAATGAACTGATCGGCATGGCGCTCTTCGAGCTCGCTGAGCGAGCCGTCCAGAATATAACTGCGGCGGGCGGTGCGGACGGTGATGTATTTGAGCTCGGCCTTCAGGTACAGCACCTCGCCCAGCGGCAGCCGCTCGGTCCGGCCTCGGTCCTGGATAATCAGCGTTTTAGGAGGAAAATCAGCCTCTTTCGCCCTACCTGATTGAATAGTTCGCTCTACTTTTTGTAGCGCCTGCTGTAGCCGCTCCAGCCGCACCGGCTTGGTCAGGTAATCGACCGCCTCGAGTTCGAAGGCCTCGATCGCATGCCCGGCGTGCGCGGTGACGAAGATCACCGCGGGCGGGTTCGGCAAGGCCTTGACGGCGCCGGCCAGCGCGATTCCGCCCATGCCCGGCATCTGGATGTCGAGCAGCACGGCGTCGAACGCCTGGCGCCGCAGCGCGCTCATGGCTTGTGCCGCATCGGCCGCTTCGACGCCGACGCTGGCCGCCGGCCCGGTGCAATCGGCCAGCAAGGCGCGCAGGCGCGAGCGCGCGAGCGCTTCGTCGTCGACCAGCAGCACGTTCAGCGGGCGCGGCGAGTGAGGCGAGTGAGGCGGGTGCGGCGGCTTCACGCGGGAATCTCCAGCCGGACTTGAAACACGCCGTCCTTGAACGCCGTCTTGAATTGCGCCTGCACGTCGTGCAGCAGCAGCAGGCGCTCGCGCACATTGCCCAGCGCCAGGCCGTGGCCGGGCTGGCCGCCGCTGGCCGGCGCCGAATTGCTGACCTTGACGACCACCTTGCCGGCGCGCCTGAGCGTGCTGATCCTGAGCTCCGCGCCGCCGACGCACGGCTCGACGCCATGGCGCACGGCGTTTTCCACCAGCGGCTGCAGCAGCAGCGGCGGCAGCCTGGCGTGGTCGGCCCGCGCGTCCAGGCTCCAGCGCACCCGCAGTCGGTCGCCGAAGCGGATCTGCTCGATTTCCAGGTAGCTGCGCGCCAGCGCGATTTCCTGCCCCAGCGTGACCGACTCGGCCGGGTCGGCCAGGGCGTGGCGAAACAGCTCGCTCAGGTCTTCGAGCACCGCTTCGGCCTTGGCCGGCTCGGCGCGCACCAGGGCGATGGCGCTGTTGAGGGTGTTGAAAAGAAAATGCGGCCGAATGCGCGACTGCAGCTCGGCCAGCCGCGCCGCCGTCGCCGCCGGCGCGCGCGCCTTGTCGCGCCAGAACAGGCCGGCCAGCACCATGGCGGACAGCAGCGCCCCGGCCGCGCCGCTGGCCCACCACTGCGCCGGCTGCAGCAAGCCGATCAGCGCCATCAGGCCGCAGCCGTAGAGACCCGCCAGCGCGCCCAGGGCGGTGCCGGCAAGCCACTGGCCCGGCGTTGGCAGCCGGCTCAGGCGGGACTTGAGCGCGCAGACCGCGATCAGCCAGGCGAGCGTGGCGGGCAGCGTGCCGCCGGTCAGCATCGAAAACCGCAGCAGCCAGTCGCGCGGCTCGATCACGCCGAACATGCAGCCGACGCCGGCCACGGCCTCGACGAACAGCACGGCGCGCAGCACCACGCCGACATGGCAGGCGTCGAACATATTGGCGCGCGGCTCGAAAGGCGACGGCGCCGCGCCGTCGAGCGGGCTCAGGCCGCCGTACAGGGTCGTGTCTTCAAAAGTGTTCGGCGCGGTGGTGGTCGGCTTCATCCAGAGGTCGCGGTGGTTCGGTTTGTCGCTCAGGGGCGCAGATAAAATCGCATGGACGAGTATTGCACCGGTCGCGGGGTTCACGCCATTGGTTGAACCCCTAGCGTCGGCAATGCGCCACTTTGCCACTTCGCCATTTATCCACCTCGCCAGCGCATGCCGGACGCCGGTTGACCGGCGCGGAAAAAGAAAGCCAGACGTGAATCAATTCGACAAAAAATCCCAGGCCTGGTCGGCGCTTTTTTCAGAGCCGATGAGCGACCTGGTCAAGCGCTACACCTCGAGCGTGTCTTTCGACCAGCGGCTGTGGCGCGCCGACATCGCCGGCTCGTTGGCGCACGCCGACATGCTCGCGGCGCAAAAGATCATCACGCCGGCCGACCATGACGCGATCCAGGACGGCATGGCCAAAATCAGCGCCGAAATCGAGTCCGGCGAGTTCGAGTGGAAACTCGAACTCGAAGACGTGCACCTGAACATCGAGGCGCGCCTGACGCAGCTGGCCGGCGACCCGGGCAAGCGGCTGCACACCGGCCGCTCCAGGAACGACCAGGTCGCGACCGACGTGCGGCTCTGGCTGCGCGGCGAGATCGACCTGATCGCCGGGCTGCTGCGCGATTTGCAAAAGGCGCTGGTCGAGATCGCCGACGCGAACGCCGACGTCGTCATGCCCGGCTTCACGCACCTGCAGGTGGCGCAGCCGGTGAGCTTCGGCCACCACATGCTGGCGTATGTCGAAATGTTCGCCCGCGACGCCGAGCGCATGGGCGAGGTGCGCCGGCGCGTGAACCGGCTGCCGCTGGGCGCCGCCGCGCTGGCGGGCACTAGCTACCCGCTGGACCGCGAGCGCGTTGCCCGCACGCTCGGCATGGTCGATGAAAACGGCGCGCCGCAGGTTTGCCAGAACAGCCTGGACGCGGTGAGCGACCGCGACTTCGCGATCGAGTTCACCGCCGGCGCGGCGCTGGCGATGGTGTACATCAGCCGCTTTAGCGAGGAGCTGATTTTGTGGATGAGCCAGAACTTCGGCTTTATCCACATCGCCGACCGCTTCACCACCGGCAGCTCGATCATGCCGCAGAAGAAAAACCCGGATGTGCCCGAGCTGGCGCGCGGCAAGACCGGCCGCGTCGTCGGCCACCTGATGGGCCTGATCACGCTGATGAAGGGCCAGCCGCTGGCCTACAACAAGGACAACCAGGAAGACAAGGAGCCCTTGTTCGACAGCGTCGACACGCTCAAGGACACGCTGCGCGTCTTCTGCGAGCTGGTGCCCGGCATCGCGGTCAACGCCGAGGCGATGGAAAGCGCGGCGGCCCGGGGCTATGCGACCGCCACCGATCTGGCCGACTACCTGGTCAAGAAGGGCGTGCCCTTTCGCGACGCCCACGAGACCGTGGCGCGCGTCGTCAGGCATGCCGTCGGCCAGGGCGCCGCCCTCGCCGACCTGTCGGCCGAAGCGCTGCGCGGCTTTCACCCGGCCATCGGCGCCGATGCCCAGAGCGTGCTCGGCCTGCGCGGCTCGCTGGCCTCGCGCGACGTGCTCGGCGGCACGGCGCCGGTGCAGGTGCGCGCGGCCATCGCCCGCCACCGCGCCCGGCTCGGCGGCTGAGCGCCGGCGTTTCGGGCACGGGCGCCCGGATCAACGCAGCGCGACCTCGCTCGCTTCAAAGGCGACGAGCTCGGGCGCATGGGCGGCGAGGCGGGCCGCCGCCGCGCCGAACTCGCGCGATGCCGGCACCTGGAAGTGGGCGCGGAGAGCGGCCATGTCGGCCCAGCGCTCGAAGAAGACGAGGCGCAAGCCGTCGTCGGCGTCGATGGCCACGCCGTGCTCGAGACAACCCGGCTCGGCACGGGAGCGGGCAACGTGCTCGAGGCTCAGCATGCGCAGCTCTTCGAAGGTGTCGAGGCGGGCCTGGAGGGTGCCGGTGACGATGATCATGGCGGCATCGTAGTGCAGGCATCGGCGCCGCCGGGCCGGGCCGAGGGCCCTCGCCGAGGACGCAGAATGACCCACTCGAAAGCACCGAGGAAGACGCCATGGACGCCCCCGTGACCACGACCCACCGCCTGGCCGGCGCCATCGACGGCGCCGCCGCCGCACTGAACCCGCAGCTGATCGCCTGGCGCCGCGACCTGCACGCCAACCCGGAGCTCGGCAACCGCGAGTTCCGCACCGCCGGCGTCGTCGCCGCCCACCTGCGCTCGCTCGGCCTCGACGAGGTGCGCACCGAGGTTGCCCATACCGGCGTCGTCGGCCTGCTCAAGGGCGCCCGGCCCGGCCCGGTGGTCGCCCTGCGCGCCGACATGGACGCGCTGCCGGTGGCCGAGCGCACCGACGTGCCCTTCGCCTCGAAGGCGACGGCGCCGTGGAACGGCGAGACGGTCGGCGTCATGCACGCCTGCGGCCACGACGCCCACGTCGCGATCCTCATGGGCGTGGCGAGCATCCTGGCCGGCCTGCGCGAGCGCCTGGCCGGCTCGGTGAAGTTCATCTTCCAGCCGGCCGAGGAGATGCCGCCCGAAGGCGAGGACGGCGGCGCCCGGATGATGATCGCCGAGGGCGCGCTCGAGAACCCGGTGCCCGACGCGATCTTCGGCCTGCACGTCACCTCGCAGCTGCCCACCGGCGTGATCGGCTATCGCAGCGGCCCGACGATGGCCAGCTCCGACACCTTTCGCATCACCGTCGCCGGCCGGCAGACGCACGGCGCCATGCCGTGGCGCGGCGTCGACCCGATCGTCGCCTCGGCGCAGGTCGTGCTCGGCCTGCAGACGATCATCAGCCGCCAGGTCGACATCGCCAGCGAGCCCGCGGTGATCACCGTCGGCATGATCAA
>CAXSGT010000026.1:0-24469 GCA_964236835.1 uncultured Polaromonas sp. | reverse complement strand
GTCATCGAGTACACCGGCGACCAGGCGGCTTTTCCCTCCGACATGGCCGCCATCTACGACTCGATCGGCGCGACGAACAAGCGGCGCGAGAAGGTGCGCGGCAACCACCACGGCCAGCCGCTGGCCGAGGGCGAAGCGTCGGGCCAGGCGCTGGCCGGCCGCCTGGTGCAGCAGTGGCTGCTTGAAGCGCCTCGTTCCTGAGTCCAAAACACTTTTTCGTTAATTTGCGCCAGCCCTTGTCCACCACACTCAGGAGAAAATACATGAAATTCAAATCCTTGTTCAAGCTTACTGTTGCTGCGATGCTCGCCGGCACCGCAGCGCTTGCAAGCGCACAAACCGCGGCATGGCCACAAAAACCGATCCGGCTGTTGGTTGCCGCGCCCGCCGGCGCCGCGCCCGACCTGATCGCCCGCATCATTGGCGACAAGCTAAGCCGCCAGCTCGGCCAGTCTGTAGTGGTCGACAACCGTCCGGGCGCGGGCGGCATTGTCGCGATGAACCTGCTCAAAGGCGCGGCGCCCGACGGCTACACCCTCGCGATTCCGCAGGCCGCCGTCGTGGTGGTGACGCCTTTTACTTACAAGGAGGCTAGCTACGACATCGAGCGCGATTTTGAAACCTTCGCGGTCGTGGGCAAAACGCCGATGATGTTTGTCACCAACGCCACCAACCCAGCTAAAAATCTCGCCGACGCGGTAGCGATAGCGAAGGAAAAACCCGATCAAGTCGCCGTCGGCAATCCCACCCGCACTTCCATTCCCCATTTGGCCTCGGAGATGTTGGGTATCAAGTCCAATGCGAAGTTTCAGCAAGTCTCGTTCGCCAACACCGGCCAGGGTGTGCAGGCCGTGGTCAATGGGGACATTGCCTTTTATGTCGATGGCGTCGGGCCGCTGATCCAGCTGGTCAAATCCGGGCGGCTGCGGGCGCTGGCCGTCGCATCCGAAACCGAGCTGCCGGGGCTGGAAGGGTTTGCGCTCGCCAACAAAACCTTGCCCGGCCTGGATGTTTACGGCTGGTTCAGCATGCAGGCGCCGAAGGGCACGCCCGCAGCGGTGCTCGAGCGGCTCAACAAGGAAGTCAATCAGGCGATGCAGCAACCCGACGTGGTTGCCAAATTTCGTGAATTCGGCACCTACGTGACGCCGGGAACGGTCGCCGACGCCCAGCGCTTTGTGAAAACCGAAGCGGCACTGTTCGGCGGCGTCATTAAGACGCTGGGCCTGAAGCCCGAGTAGGCCATTGGCTCGCAACGCACAGGAAACCTTTATGCCAAGCATACAAACTCAGGTCCGCGAGCCGATGCCCGGCGTGGTCTATGCGCCGCAGGCGGACTTGCAGCGCTATCTCGACGCTGGCGTTCTTACCCACGAAACCATGGGACAAGCTTTTGGCGCCGCGTTTCAAGCGCATGCCGGCCGCGTGGCGCTGCGCGGCAGCGAAGGCGACGTTACTTACAGTGAACTCGACGAAACCTGCGACCGACTGGCTACGGCTTTTTTGAATCTCGGCCTGCAGCCGATGGACCGGGTGATTTTTCAGATCGGCAACTGCAACGAGCTGGTGTTCGGTTTCATTGCCTGCCTCAAAGCCGGCCTGATTCCCGTGTGTACGCTGGCAGCTCATCGCGAAAGCGAAATCGGCTACCTCGGCCAGCACGCCGCGGCCCGCATGCATTTTGTCCAGGGCGACGATGCCAAATTCGACGACGTGGCATTTGCCCAGCGTATGCGTGAAAGCATTCCCACGATGCGCTGGACCGTGCAGGCTCGGGGCGAAAAACGCGGCGGCGCAAGCCATTTGCGCGAACTGATCGACTCGGTCACGCCGCAGCAGGCGCGCGCGATGATTTCGCGCCTTGAAGTCGATCCGTTCCAGGTCGCGGTATTCCAGCTTTCGGGCGGCACCACGGGCGTGCCTAAGATCATTCCGCGCTTTCACAACGAATACGTCTACAACATGCGCGCGGTCGCGGCGTTCAACGGCTACCGGGCCGACGACTGCCTGTTCATGCCCTTGCCGATGATGCACAACCTGAACATGGGTTGCTGCTTCGGGCCATTTTTGCTGACGGGCGGCACCGTCGCCGTCGCCACCAGTTTGGCGCTCGAGGCGATTGCCGGGATTTTCAAGAGCTGTGCGCCGACCTGGACGGCGATGGCCGGCCCCATCGCAGAAAAGCTCAAGCCCGCCATCGCGTCGGGCGAACTGCCGCTTGGCAGCTTGCGCGGTGTGATCAGCGCCAACAACGCACCGGCGCTGCGGCAATTGCTTGGCGCCCCGGTACTGCATATTTTTGGCATAACCGAGGGTGTGGTGATGTTCGTGCGTGCCGATGATCCGCAAGTGGTGCAAGACACCATGGTGGGCGCGCCGGTGTCGGCGTTCGACCAGGTCAAGCTGTTCAAGATCGGCACCGAGGAAGAAATCACCGAGCAAGGCGTTGAGGGCGAGTGCGCCTTTGCCGGCCCGTACACCATTCACGGCTACTACGACGCGGCCGAGCGCAATGCGCAAACCTTCACCAGCACGGGCATGTACCGCTCGGGCGACCTGATGCTGTTCCGGGACATCGGTGGCAAGCGCTACTACCAGTTCCGTGGCCGCACCAAGGACGTGGTCGATCGCGCCGGAGAAAAAGTCAACTGCGAGGAAGTTGAGTTGCTGGTGAACCGGCATCCGGTGGTCGAAGCGACGGCTGTGGTCGGTATGCCGGACAGGGTTTACGGTGAACGGATCTGCGCTTTTATGACCTTGAAGGATGGCATGGCCGCGCCGTCGGTCGCCGAACTGGGCGCGTTTCTGGCGCAGGCGGGTCTGGCCAAATTCAAGTGGCCCGAGCGCATCGAAGTGCTCGCCGAGCTGCCTCTGACCAAGGTCGGCAAGCTGAGCAAGCCTGCGCTTAGGCAGATCATTGTTGAAAAACTGGCTGCGGAAACCGCCGCCGCGACCTGAATCAAAGGAAAAATGATATGAATGCGACGACTCCCATTCCCATCGCCGGTGTGCACCACACCGCCCGCCCGACCTGGAAGCTAGCCGAGACGGTCCACTTTTACCGTGAGCTACTAGGCCTGCCGCTGGTGCACGCCATCTCGGCGCGCGGCTGGGGACCCGAGGACCATGCCGACTTCCTGCATTTTTTCTTCGACAGCGGCAACGGCAGCACCATCGCCTTCTTCTACTACATCGGCACCACGCCGCCCGAATTTGTCTCGGTGCGCGACGACTACCGCTACCGCGCTTCCCATACCGCGTGGCGCGTGACCTCGCGCGAGGACCTGCTGGCCTGCCGCAAAAAAATCGAGGCCGCGGGCATCGAGGTGAAGTACCAGATCCGCCATGAAGTGATCGAATCGATCTACTTCGACGACCCCAACGGATACACGCTGGAAGTGACGTGGCAGGTGCGGCCGTTCGAGGCTATCGACCTTGATGACGCAGCAAGAACCATCGATGCCGCAGTGGCGCTTGAAAATCGCGGCGCCGAAGCACCTTTGCTGGCGATCGATCAGGTCTGGTCCGCCAAGGGCGCAATGCTGGCGGAAGCATTCGACCGGGCCCATGCCCAGACTGAAGGAGCCGCATGATGCCCTCGATATTTGTCCTCGATGTTCCCGAATTTTTGCCGCTTGTGGAGCATGCGCGCGCGCAGGCCGGTTGCCAGGTGGCGGGCCCCCGCCTGGGTTACTGGCGGATCAGCGGCCGCTCCGCCCTTAGCTTCAGGCGCAAGGAGCTGGGTTTCAAGCCGGCCGTATGGCATGGCGCACTGACGGGGGGGCTGGTTGGCCGCATTACGCATTTTGACAATGACTTGCTGCATATTGAGGAGACCGCGCCATGAAAATCGCCATCGTCGGCGCCGGACCGGCGGGCCTGTACCTCGCCATCCTGGTCAAGCGCCGCCGCCCGTCGTGGCAAGTCAGCGTCATCGAGCAGAACGCGCCCGATTCGACCTTCGGCTTCGGCGTGGTGCTGGCCGACTCCGGGCTCGCTCGCATCCAGGCGGCCGACCCCCGGGTTTACGAAAAGCTCATCGCCAGGATGACCTTCACCGGCTGCCAGACCATTAATCTGAAGGAGCAGCCGATCGATATCAACCACCCGTCCAAAGGCGGCGCCATCGCGCGCATCGACCTGCTGCACGCGCTGCAGGAATCGGCTGGCGAGGCCGGGGTGGATGTGCGCTTTGGTCAGCGCATCGAGCATCCGCGCGACCTGGACCGCCACGGGCTTTCAGATTCGGACGTGATCGTCGGGGCCGACGGCGTGAATTCCGTCGTCCGGGCGGCGCATGAACAGGAGTTCGGCACCAGCCGGTCGTTCCTCACCAACCACTTCGCCTGGTTCGGCACCCGGCGGGTGTTCGAAAAATCCGCGCTTGTTTTTCGCCACTATGAAGGCGGCTGTTTCATCGCGCACTACTACCCGTATTGCGCCACCGGCAGCACTTTCGTCGCCGAATGCGACCATGCCACCTGGCTCAATCTAGGAATGGAGAACATGACCGATGACGGGCGCCAGCAGCTCTTCGAGAAGATTTTCGCGCCCGAGCTTGCCGGCCAAACGCTGATTTCGAACAAATCGAACTGGCGCCAGTTCCCGGTGACCCGCAACCAGCGCTGGACGGCGGGCAACTGCGTGCTGATCGGCGACGCGCAGACCAGCGCGCATTTTTCCATCGGCTCCGGGACGCGGATCGCCATGGAAGACTCGATCGCCCTGGCCGAAGCGCTGACCGCGGAAGCGCCGGCCGGTGAGCAGGAGCCGACGGCGCTTCAGCGGCTGGAGCGCTTCGCCAGTCAGCGGGGACCAGAAAAGGACAAGCTACTGGGCGCGTCGCGCAAGTCCTATCTCTGGTATGAAAACATTGGCGAATGGATGCGGCGTTATTCGCCGCTTGAATTCATCCATGCCTTCATGACGCGTACCGGCCGCATGGACGAGCAGCGCCTGGCGCGGCTCTACCCCGAGCTGCATGCGCAGTTCGAGACAGCGGGCGTGCTCAAGGTCAAGCCGGTATCGCATGAAAATTATGAGAAAAGCGGACACGCCGCATGAGCGACAGTTACGAAGGCTTGATTTCGCGCGAGCCGCTGGTGGTGATGAAGCGGGTGCGCTGGGCAGACTGCGACCCGGCCGGCGTCGTCTACACCGGCAAGTTCACCGAATATCTGCTTGTCGCGGTCAGCTATTTTTTCAACGAGCTTGCCCAGGGCAATTATTTCCACTGGCTCGCGACGCTTGAAGTAGATACGCCCTGCAAGGGCATGGAATTGGAATTTCACGGCGCGCTCTGGCCGGAAGACGAGTTTGAAATGCGTTGCACGGTTGCGGAAATCCGCCAACACAGCTACGACCTTCGCGTTGAAGCGGCGCAGAAGGACAGCCGACGAATTTTCAGTGGGCGTTTTTCACCAGTCTGCATTAGCAACCAAGTACGCAAACGCGTACCGATCCCACAGGAAATGCTTCGTGCGCTAGAGCGTTTCCGGGTTGATTCAACATCTACTGAAGGCGAGCCACCATGAAAACCCTGTACCGAATCGGCCAGATCGTCCCCAGCTCCAACACCACGATGGAAACCGAAATTCCCGCGATGCTGCGCGCCCGCGAGGCGCTGCGCCCGGAGCGCTTCACCTTCCACTCCAGCCGCATGCGCATGCACCGGGTCACGCCCGAGGAACTCGCCAACATGAACAAGGAAGGCCTGCGCTGCGCCGCTGAGCTGGCCGACGCCCGGGTCGATGTGATGAGCACCGCCTGCCTGGTCGCCATCATGGCGCAGGGCTTGGGCTACCACCGGCAGGTAGAGGACGACTTTCGCCGCATCGCCGGCGAAAACGGCTCGGACGCGAAAGTCATGACCTCCGCCGGCGCGCTGATACACGGCCTGAAAAAGCTCGACGCCAGGAAGATTTCGCTGCTGGCGCCCTATATGAAGCCGCTGACCGCGAAGGTCGTCGCCTATATCGAAAGCGAAGGCATCGAAGTGGTCGACAGCATCTGCTTTGAAATACCCGACAACCTCGAAGTCGGCCGGCGCGACCCGATGCGCCTCCTGGAAGACGTCAAAAAACTGAACATCGCCAACGTCGACGTGGTGGTGCTGTCGGCCTGCGTGCAGATGCAGTCGATGCCGGCGCTGCAGCTCGCGCAGGATGCGCTGGGCGTGCCGGTGACGTCGACGTCGGCCTGCACCACGCGCAACATGCTCGACCTGCTGGGGCTGGAGGCGGCGACCCCGGGCTTTGGGCGGGTGCTTGCTTGAGCGGTAGTACGTCTGCGAGAAATTCCTAAAATTTCAAAACTTACTGCAATTAAGCGAAAAGAAGGCGTTAGCCACCTTTTTTAACTTATTCAACCATTGATAAAAACGGTTATCCATCGCTGCGCACGGCTTTAAAAGCAGTCTGGCCTAGAAACTCACCTTGTAGGTGGGCGAATCCTCCGGACGGCTCTTGCGGCGGTCGTAGCCCTTGGTGGTGCTGATGTTGGCGTGACCCAGCCACGGCTGCACAAAGGAAATATCGGCCCCGTGAAGCAGGGCATTCGTGGCGGCGGTCGTGCGCAGCGCGTGCGGCGCAAAGAGTTCCTGGCTCAAGCCAATGGAGCGCAGATAGGCGCGAACGACCCGGTACACCCCATCGGGCGTGATGGCGCCATCGGTGGCGCCCCTGGAGTTCTTGACCGGGCGAAAAAGCGGCCCGTCAAGGTCGGCGCCATGTCCAGCCTTGGCCAGATAGGCCGCCAGGTGGCCCTGCGTGAGGGGATGCAATTCGATCGAGCGCGTCTTGGCGCCCTTGCCGTGCACATACATATAGAGGGCGCCCATGTCCATAACCGCCACGTCCTTGACCCGCAGCCTGCAAAGCTCCTCGCGGCGAATGCCGTGGTACAAAAACACTGACAGCATGGCCTGGTCGCGCAGCGCCTTGACGCTGTCGCCCTGAGGCGTCTGCAGCAGCCGCCTCGCCTGGTGGTCGCCCAGCGCCGGGGTTTTGCCCGCGTAGCTGCCCACCTTGGGCCGCTTGACACCCTTGACGGGGTTTTCCGCCACCGAATTGGCCTCGCACAGGTGCTCGAACAGCGAAGCGAGCGCCGAGAGCTTGCGCCGCACCGTCGGCGCCGAAAGCTTGCGGGCTTCAAGAGCGCGGCGCCAGGCCAGCACATGGGCGCGTTTTACCTGCCGCAACGCCTGCGAATCAACTGCCTGAATAAACCCAAGGAAATCGCGAATATCGGCTTCATAAGCCCGGCGCGTGTGCGCCGACTCGATGGAAGCAAACCAAACGGATTCCGGCGGCACGTCCGCCAGCCCCTGAAACTCAGCCGCCGACAGCGAAATGGATCGAGGGACCGGAATGGCCACATCCGTGGTCCCAGGTTTGATGAAATTATTCATCCCTCCATTTTATCTTGATAACATATTTTATCAAGATAATATAACAAATAAAAAGCAGGATGACGGACTTGGTTTACAAAGCCGAAAACGGCCAGACTCGCGGTCGGCGAGTGCGGCCGCCAGAACGCCAGAGGCAGCCTCCAGACACAGCGAAGAGGGGTGCATTGTCTTTAGGGAGATGGACAATGGCGAATGCTCACGAGACGTTCGGTCCTAGCATTGGCAGGCGCCGCCCCCATGGCCTGCCATGCTTCAGCAACGCTGGCCATCCAGCCGACCATCCGCGCCGACTGGTCGCGCTTCTTCTTGGACGCCGACGCGGTCGGCTCCATCCTCGTCGTCGACGAACGGCCGGCGTCGTTCGGCAAACTGGCGTTCGGCTGGGAGCGGGTGCAACGCCGATTTACGCCAGCTTCGACGTTCAAGATTCCGCACAGCCTCTTCGCTCTGGACGCAGGGCTGCTTCGCGATGAATTCCAGACCATTCCATGGGACGGCATTCCGCGCCCTATCGCAGCTTGGAACGCCGACCAAACGCTGGGCTCGGCGATGCGCAACTCCGTTGTGTGGGTCTACGAGCGCTTTGCAAGGGAGCTCGGCCAGGATCGCGAAGCGGCGCTCATGAAGTCGATCGACTACGGAAACGCAGCCACTAGCGGCGAGGCGCCCTTCTGGATCGAGGGGGATCTTGCAATTTCCTGCGTCGAGCAGGTCGCCTTCCTGCGACGCCTGTTCCGTCTTGAGCTGCCGTTTCGCATTGAGCATCAGCTGCTCGTCAAGGACATCATGGTGGTGGAGGCCGGGCGCGACTGGCTCCTGCGTGCGAAGACAGGCTGGAGCGGCAGGATCGGCCGCTGGGTGGGCTGGGTCGAGTGGCCGACCGGGCCAGTCTTCTTCGCACTCAACATCGACACGCCGCGTCGTCTGCGGGACCTGCCGAAACGCGAAGCCATCACCCGTGAGGTGCTGCGGTCAATCCAGGCCTTGCCCGCTGCGTGAGTTGGCGCACGGCAACCGCGCCTTCCACCCGCGCGTCTGGTCCTTCGTCGCGGTCACGCCACTGCGCACCACTAAACAGCACGGCGCCGAGACCTCCAAGTTCCGCTGCATGGGAGACCAGCGCCAGCAAGCGCCGCACGCCGGCTCTACCAGCAGCCAATAACTGTCCGGAAATCACGCGGTGAGCGCGGGGTCGGCCACGGAGGAGGCTGTGGATCGTGCGCTCGTTGGCCCAAAGGACGGCCGCTGTGGGAGACCTGCCTGGCCGAGCGTGGAGGCGATGCTCTGGATGCGTCGAGCAGAACCGGCCGGGCCACGTCGAGCTTGAGCCAGACTTCGCGGCCTGCCGACGGGCCGAGCGGGCGGCGAAGGTGCGCAGTGTCGGATGTGAGTACCATCAAGATCAGGCTGACAGGTCACGCATCTCGCATAGGATTGCGGCTCTTACTGCGCCGGAGATGACCCATGGAAAACGACGGACTCGTAGCCACCTTCAATCAACAGGCCGCGGGCTACGACAAACAGTGGGCGAAGCTCGCGCCCATCCGAGAGCTATTGCACTTCCTCCTCGGATCGGTGTTCGGCGAGCTGCCGGTCGACGCCAGGGTGCTCTGCGTGGGCCTTGGAACCGGTGCGGAGCTCGCGCACATGGCGACGCGATGGCCTCATTGGACCTTTACCGCAGTCGAACCGTCCGGTGCCATGCTCGAGATCTGCCGGCGCCGGGCCGAGAGCGACGGGTTCGCGGCCCGCTGCTCCTTTCACGAGGGATACGTCGATTCCCTGCCGCGCGACGCCACGCACGACGCGGCGACTTGCTTCCTCGTCTCCCAGTTCATCCTCGATCGACAAGGCCGCGCCGACTTCTTCCACTCCATCGCGCAGCGGCTTGCGCCGGGCGCAACGCTAGCGAGTTCGGACCTGACCGCTGATCTCGACCCGGAGAAGCACGAGGCCCTGGTGCGTACCTGGATGCGCATGATGGCGGGGGCCGACATCCCGCCCGATGGCATCGAGCGTATGCGCGAGGCGTGGAGGAACAGTGTGGCGATCTTGCCTGGGGCGGACATTGAGTCTCTCATCAGCGCCGGCGGGTTCACGGCGCCGACCCAATTCTTCCAGGCCGGCCTAATCCATGCCTGGTTCGCGCGCCGGTCGGCGCCTGACGAAGCGCTCAAGCCGTCGCCGTTTCTCGTACCGCCCGCTCGCGCGCTTCGATGAATCCGTCATCGACTTCTTGCTCAGCTCGCGCGCCTCGGACGCCGCCACCGTCCGATCGGCCTGACCGATAAAGCTTTTATACGCATGGTAGGTCGCGTCTTCGAGCGCGTTCTAGGCCAAAAAGGGCGAAGGCCCTTGCTGTGGTCCATCAATTGCAACAGGTATTGCAGGTTGTCCAAATTGGCATAGCGTTTAGCGGCTGGGTCATTCCTGAGGAACTTGATGAAAATGCCCTTGATTTCCTTCGCGCCGGCCATCCAGATTTGCTCGGTTTTCCCGGCGTACCACTTCTGCGCGTTCGAAACGAGAATGCGCGCGGTTTCCTGCATTTTGGATAGCATCTGTGCCTCGCCCCGGTTCAGGCAAAATAACTGATTTCTATATGTAGATGACATTCAGCGTCTTCAGCGGCTTGATGGCGCTCAATCGAAACCTGGGCGCCTGCAATAGGGGGCGTCAACCGAAAGGCGGCGGGGGATGGCGCCAGCCTTCCCTCTGGAGGCAAGCGCAGCGCGCAGCGTCCAAAATGACGCAAAGGCGTGAGGGATTAAAGCCCGTAGGGGCAGAAACAGCCCCAGGATGGCTCTGTGCGCAGCACGAAAGCCTGTCCGGCGGCAGACCGGAACGCTACGAACCTTGCGCTTCAAGCCGCCGTTTGTCGCTCCATCCTCTCCCTCCTGCTATTCACCCGGATGTGCAACTCAAGGCCGGCCGCCGCGGTCAGGTTCACCCAAGTGTCGAGCGAGAAAGCTGGTCAAGGTTCTTTTGCGCCAGCCCGGACAGCTCAACCGTCCACACCATAGCGCTTCATCACTTCCGCCAGAGACGTTTTAGCAGAACGCCCCGCCCAGATTTCCTCGAGCTCGCGCTCGGCCAGGTAGAGGTCTTCGAGGTCCTCAATATGCTCGCCGATGGCCTCGATCATGTAATAGCTCTTGCTGCGGCCGGTAAGGTCAGCCAAGCGCTGCAGCCGCTCGCACATGTCGTCCGGCAAACGAAGGGATACGGCAACCATCGAGGCTTGTCCATGCAAAAGAATTACAAGTAAAACATGGTTTGGAGTGTGGCTGTGCTTTGCGGTGTTCGTCAAGCGGCCGCTGAAACCCTGGCGGTCAGCTCGATGCCCAAAGCCTTCATCACCGCCAGCGTTGTCTTCAAGGTGGGATTGCCGTTCTCGCTGAACGAGCGGTAAAGCTGCTCGCGGGAGAGGCCGGTCTGCCCGGCAATCTGTGCCATTCCTTTCGCACGGGCAACGACACCCAACGCGTGCGCGATATAACCGGCGTCGTGGGTTTCAAACGCTTCGGCCATGAAGACGGCCATGGCTTCGTCGGAAGCCAGGTCTACCGCGGGATCGTAGGTTGTCAATTTTTCAGTCATTTCATTCGCTCCATTCACCACTCAAGCGCGTGGCCAGCTTGACTTCAAACGGACAGGCTTAACCAAAAAGCTCGCTGTGCGAGCCAAGCCGCGCCAGTTTGAGGGTGTCGGGATCCGACTTGCGATAGATCAGCAACAGGTCAGGCTTGACGTGGCATTCGCGGTAGCCTGCCCAATCCCCACTTAAATCATGATCGCGGCATCTGGCATCGAGTGGCTGATCGGTCGCCAGTCGCACGAGAACGGGCTTCAACTCGCGATCGAGCGTGCTCCGGTGTTGCCCCTTGGCTTCGCGCTTGTAATCTCGTTTGAAGGATGAGGCGCGGTCAATCGTCCGCATGCAGGTCTGCCATCAGCGCATCGACGCTGGCGAACCGTTTGCCTTTGCCGGCCTCAAGCTCGGCAATGGCTTTGCGCGTGGTGGCGTTGGGCACTTTCACTTCGAAAGGCAAGCGGCGCTCATCGGCTACCCGGAGCATTAGCAAGCGAATGGCATCCGAAATGGACAGGCCCATCGCTTCGAGTGCTTCGGCGGCACGCTCCTTGGTGCTGGTGTCGATCCGGGCGCGAACATAGGTATCGGCGGTGCTCATAAGGCCTTTTCTTGAATCGGGTTTAAAAGCCTTTATTGTAGTCGCGTTGCGACTACAAACAAGATTGCTGCTGGATTGTTGCCGTGTTTTATTTTGCGGTTTCTGAGGTGGTCTCCAGCGCTTTGGAAAGTTATCTTTCCTGGGCAGAAGCAGTGCTACGAAGGCTTATGCCGATTTCTACTGCGCCGGCACCACGATCGTGCACCTCTGTTCGCGCCCGGTCTTGACAGCTTGAATCCGGCATCCAGCGAGCACTGTCTCGTTGGCCCGCGCCAGGCGCATGGCCTCTGTTGCGTTCGGCCACTGCCCGGGATCGGCTAGCTGCATCAGTACCTCCCCTGCCTGCCAGCGCTCCTCCTTGACCAGAAACGCCGCCACATGACTGCTGAGCGCCACCGGCAGGGACCGCACCAGCATTGGCGAAAGCAGCAATCCTGCCGCCAGCGCCGCGCCCGCCGTCCAGGCAAGCACCCGGCGCTGCCGGCCCTTGGCAACGCCGGCGCCGACAAGGCCAGCGAGCCGGCGCGCTTCGTTTTCCATGATTTGCGTTGCGTAGCGCAGTTGCCCGGCCGTCTCGCGTACAGCGCTGGCGCCGGCATTGATGATCGCCTGGCCGTGCTCTTCTGGCGTCATCCTAAGCACCGGATGGTATTGGAGCTTTTGCACCGCCTCCAACGATTGAAGTACCTGCGCCTGGCCCTTGAGAATCCGGGCAATCTCGACGCTCAGGTCCGGCGGCGCATGATTCTCCAGCGCATCGCCCATGGCTTCGACCGCCCGGCGCTGCAGCGCCACCTCGGCTCGCAGCGCCTCAAACGCCTGGGCCGCGTCCGTTGCCGCTTGTCCTTCCCCTTCCCGCTCTCGCCTTGCGTCCACTTCGCTTTCTCCCTTTTCACTTTTAGCGCGAGAATCCCCGGCCGCGCTCCGGCTCCGGCGGCTTTAAGATTCGCTCCAGCGTAGGCGGCTGGATCTCCTGCCGGCTCTCCGGTTGGTTAATTCCCGGCTGCGGCTTTTTCCCCGGCTCCGCCCGCCCATAGACCTGGTCCATCGCTTTCTGCAGCCGCTTGCCCGCTTCCAGATCCGTCTCCCGTGGCGTCTGGCGCCCGATGGCTGCGATCAGCTTGGCGCTGCGCGCTTTGCCTGCAGGCTCGCGCGCCGCCTCAAGCGCTTGCGGATCGCGCCTGAGCGCTTCCACCAGATCCCGCGTGCCGTTGGGCCGAGCCTTGTCCAGTGCTTCAGTTGCTTTCAACACCGCCGTCTCCTGGTGCGCCAAGAGCGGCAGGTCCTGGGCCTGCATGCGCTGAGCAGCGCCCACGGCCAGCAGGAAGCCATCGATCGCCTGTGCCAGTTCGGCGTTCCTGCCCTTGGCTTTTTCGCCCTGCTTGGCGCCTCGCAGCGTCAAGCCGGCAAACACACCCCGCGCCGGCGCGGCTTTTATTGGCCCGGCGTTCAGCCTGAGCCCGTCGAACAGGCCTTTCGGTGCTTTTTGCGCTGGCTCCTTGGGCACCACAATCTCGCTGTCGAGTTCCAACTGCATCCCCCGGCGCTCGGCATACTCGGCTCGGTCATAGTCCAGCGTCGTCTCCTTGGCCCCGCCCCTGGACAGGCGCTGCGACAGCGCAGCTGCGCTCTGGAACTCGTCGCGCCCGCCATAGAGGCGTACCTGTTCCCGGTGCCGCGTCATCGCCACATACGCCAGGTGCCGGTCCATCGAACCCGAAGCCAGCACCCAGGCCTTGTCCACGGTTGCGCCCTGCGCCTTGTGGATGGTGGTGGCGTAGCCATGGTCGATCGCGGCATAGTCGGCCAGTGCCACTTCCACCGCCCTGCCCTGGCCCTCGCCTTTGCTGCTGTCCAGCCGCACTTCAAGCCGGCCTTCCCCGGCCCGCTCGACCGTTGCCAACATGCCGTTCTTTACCCCCAGCGCCCGGTCGTTCTGGCGAAACAGCAGCCGGTCGCCCGGCGCGAACGCCCTTTTGCCTTCGGCGGTCTGGTAGTCGATTTCCCCAGCCAGCTCGCCGCGCTCGCGCCGCGCATCCCGAATCTCCGCATTCAGCGCCTGCACGTCGACCCGCCGGTGCGCCAGCACCAAGCGCGATCCTTGCGGATTCGCATCCCGGTCGGCCAGTGCCTCGCGAACGATCGCCGCCCGCGCCGCTTCGCCGCTTTCCTCCAGCCGGATAGAGCCATGCGCCTCATAAGCTGCCAGCCCCTCGGCCGTCCGGTGCTGCCCGAAGTCCTTCGACGCCGCGCGCTGCCAGTCTTCTTCCTGTCTTCGCACCCCTTCGAGCGAGGCAAACCCGGCGCGCTCGGCAATGGCCCGGAAAGCCGCTCCCGCACCAATCGGCTGCAGCTGCTCGGGGTCACCCACCAAGACAATCTTTGCGCCCGCCTTGTCCGCTTCGGCAACAAACCGCGCCAGCTGACGCGATCCCACCATGCCGGCTTCGTCGATCACCAATACGTCTTTGTCTCCAAGCTGGCCAAAGCCGCGCTCCCAGCCCATCTGCCAGCTCGCCAGTGTTCGGGAAGCGATGCCGGCGGATTCTTCCAGCCCCTCGGCTGCCTTTCCCGCCAGCGCCGCGCCGTGCACCCGCCAGCCGGCTGATTCCCACGCGTCCCTTGCCACCGCCAGCATGGTGCTTTTGCCGGCGCCGGCCAGCCCAGCCACGGCGGCGATGCGCTCGTCGCCGGTAATATGCACGACGGCTTCGCGCTGCTCGGCCGACAGGTGCGGCCGCACCTCGATCGCCGCTGCGATATGCCGCTTTGGCACCGCAGCGCCGCGCCGCACCAAGAGCCGATCGGCGCTTTGCGCCATGCCCCGCTCGATCGCCACCATTTCCCTGGTCGAGTAGCGCGCCGGCTCGATGCTTCCGTCTGCGTTTCTCTGTTCTGGCTGCAGTTCCACCAAGGCGCTGGACCCCATCACCCGCAGCATCGCCGCCTGGAACGCCTCTGGTTCATCGATCGCGCGGTGCAGCGCCCTGGCGATGTCATAGCGGTCGAACACGCTTTTCTCGTTAATGATCAAGGACAGCACCTGCTCCGGATGTGCCCGAACGGCTTCAGCATTGCGCAGGCTTGCTTCGCTTTCCAGCCGGGTGCGCGACACGTCTTTTCCCCGGCGCTCCATCTGCGTCGCATGCACGCCCATGTGCTGCGTCGGCTCGATCGCCAGGCCGCGCGCGGCGTGCGAGCGATGGTCGATCCGAAGATCCAGGCCCGCTTTTGCCAAATGAAGATTGGCCTGCTGTTCCCAGTCGATGCGCAGCATGCGCAGCTGCTCGTGCGTCGTCGGCAGTCCCTGCGCCAGCAGCTTCTTGTTCTCCCACTCCAGCACCGACTTTTCGCCCAGCCCGTCCTTTTCGACGCGGCGCGTGGTGAGCATCAGGTGCGCATGGTGGTTGCGCTCGTCGGTGGGCGCATGCGGTGCGTGAATGGCAAAGTCCACGGCGACGCCAAAGCGCTCGGCCAGGCTCCGGGAGAAGTCGCGCACCAGCGCCAGGCGGTCTTCGGGACTCAGTTCATGCGGCAGCGAGACTTCGATCTCGCGCGCCACGCGGGCGTCTTTTCTTCGCTCGGCCGCTTCGGCGACGTTCCACAGATTCGATCGTTCTTTCGCCCATGCGGCGGCATCCGCATTCGCAGGCAAAACAATCTCGGCATGCTCGACCCCGCCGCGCCGGGTAAAGTCGTGCCGCTCGCCGTCGCGCTCATTCGTCAGGTCCTGGCCGGCCCGGTACGCCGCCGCAGCCACGGCGCTGCGCCCCGCCCCGCGCGCGATCGGCTTCATGCTTAGGTGATAGATGGCCATTTCTTGATTCTAGGTTTTCCGCGCTTGAGTTGCAAAACAACTCGTAAGTGCGCTCTTTTGCTTCACTCGCCTTCGGCTCCATCCGCTTAGGTGATGCGCGCCTGGCGGCGCGGATTGCGCCTCCGCTTCTTGCATCGCTTGCTGGCGCTGTTTATACTTTCGCGCTTGCTTCAACGCAAGTAATGGATAGAACCAATAGGAAGACAACCATGGCCCGAAAGACCATCGAGGAGCGCCTGGCGCAGTTGGACAACCAGCGAAAAACGCTGCAAGCCCGTCTAGGCAAACAGGATCGTGCCCGCGACACCCGACGCAAGGTGCTTCTCGGCGCGCTGGTCTTGCATCGGCTTGAGAAACCCGGCAGTGGGGATTTTGGTAAAGAGCTTGGTGACTGGCTTCGCAAGGAATTGCCGGGGTTTTTGACGCGGGAGGCGGACAGGGAGTTGTTTTCCGATCTGCTCAAGGCTTCTTCCAAATAAGCTTTTTTCGGGGAAGTAGGAAAGTAGCGTATGGCCGCCTGGCACGCTTTGCTCAATTTGCTGCGAGCCGCAGCACGTGATCCGGTCTGGGCAGTGTTCTCGGTGGTGATGAGCCCGCTGCGCCTGGGCCGGCATCTAGTCGTCACCGCGCTGCTTTACCTTGTCGCTTACGGTGTTCTGGTCACGCTCTGGCATGGCGTCAAGCTGCTACTGGGGATTCCTAGGTTTGGAGCGGTCAACACGGTCGCCATTTTCGTCATCAACGTGTTTATGCTGGCGCTGCTCTGGCGATTGCTGACGGTGCCGCTGATCCGCCATTTCGGCAATGCCGCCACTGGCGACACGCATGGGTCGGCGCGCTTTGCCTCGAAGGCCGAAACGGCCAAGCTTGCCGAAACCCCTGGCCTTCTCATCGGCCGGGACCCGAAGTCGGGCAAGCCGCTGCGCTATGGCGGACCTTCGCATCTGCTGACGATGGCCCCGACGCGCACCGGCAAGGGCGTCGGCACCATCATCCCGAACCTCTTGACTTTGGACCGCTCGATCGTTTGCATCGACCCCAAGGGCGAGAACGCGCGCATCGCCGTTCGCGCCAGAAGCCGCTTCGGGCCGGTGCATGTGCTCGATCCCTTTGGCGTCAGTGGTTCGGTCTCTTCGGCTTTCAACCCTCTTTCCGGGCTCGATCCGAATGGCATGGATGTCGCGGAAGAAGCGGCAGCGCTGGCCGACGCCTTGGTGTTCGACGCGCCGGGCGAAGCCGGAGAGGCGCATTGGAACGAGGAAGCCAAGGCCTTGATCGGCGGCTTGCTGCTGTTTATCGTGGCTGAGAAGCCCGAATACCGGCGCCACCTGGGAACGCTCAGGGACCTCCTGACGATGGCGCCGCCCTCCTTTGCCGCGCTTCTTAGGCGCATGCAGCAAAGTGCCGCCGCAGGCGGCCTGGTTGCCCGCGCCACCAACCGGCATTTGAGCAAGGCCGACCGCGAAGCCGCTGGCGTTCTTTCGGCCGCGCAGCGCCACACCCATTTCCTTGACAGCCCGCGCATGACGTCCGTCATGAGTCGATCGGACTTCGCCTTCGCCGACCTGAAAGCGCGTACTGCCACGGTGTTCCTGGTTCTGCCGCCCGACCGGCTGGGCAGCTACTCGCGCTGGCTGCGCCTGCTGGTGGCGCAAGGCCTGCAGGCCATGGCCTCCCCTGCCCCGGCTTCGGCCGCTGGCTTTGCAATCGCTCCAAGGCCACCAGTCCTGTTCCTCCTGGACGAGTTCGCAGCTCTCGGCCACCTGGCGCCGGTGGAGCGCGCCATGGGCCTGATGGCCGGCTACGGTGTGCAGCTCTGGCCCATCCTGCAGGACATCCATCAGCTGCGCGCCACCTATGGACAGAAGGCCGGCAGCTTTCTCTCCAACGCAGGCATGCTGCAGGTCTTCGGCGTCAACGACCACGACAGCGCCAAGCTCGTCTCGGACCTGCTGGGCCAGCAGACGGTGGTGTTCGACAGCCTCAGCCGCGCCCTGGACAGCGAGAAGTCCGGCCTCTCCTACGGCGAGCAGCATGTCGGCCGCCCTCTTCTGACGCCCGACGAGGTGCGAAGCCTGCCCGAGCATGCGGAGCTGCTGTTCCTGGCCGGACAAAGGCCCGTTATCGCCCGGAAACTGCGCTACTTCGACGAGCCGGAGTTCGCCGGACTGTTCGATCGGGCAGAAGCGATGCATTGAGCGGTTTTGTCAAAGGCCCTTGAACGCGTTTCCAGGAAAGTCGCACCCTCCCCCTCGACCGCACATTTAAGACGCGCCTGGAGCCTTCCTGGCCAGCCTGGCACGCCGTTTGACCCCGACCGACCCCTCCTCTTACTGACAATTGGCAATTGGGTGAGACCTTGTGTCGAGGGCGAAGCCCTGGAAAGCCGACAGGCGCGCAGGACTTGGCCGCTAGGCCAAGCCGGAGCCAGGGGGGGGGTAAGCGCGTAAGCGCTTCCTTACTTCCCCCCTTGGGGGGACTCGATAGAAGCTATGGCAGTCTGTGCAAGTTGCTGTTATCCCCAGATTTTGGGTCTTTACTAGCGGAGAGCTATAGGTATATATAGGTTTGCGCCATAAAGTACCCGTGATTTTCGCCCTCAAACCGCCACAAAGTACCCGTAAATAGCGCCACAAAGTACCCGTGGATAAGTCGGCGGAAACACAAGTTTTCCACAGTACGACAAGCGTGTTCAAGAACGTGTGATGAGGATGGCGCGACTGGCGATTGGTGGCGGGCTGTTGCTCAGTGTGAGGCCCCTCTCGTCGGCACTCAGTCGGGCTTTGAGATACTGGGATTGGACTTGGCCAAGCGTATGCAGGAAGACAGCCCGGAAAGCTCTGATCCGTTTGTAGGACCATCCGAACTGCTGATGCAGTGTGGCCCAGGGAACGAGCTGCGGCTTGCCTTTAGGGGTGCGGTGTAGGCGCTGTGCCAGCCAGGCGTAAATGTCAAGCGCCATGGCTGAATGTGCAAGGGATGCCACCGCCCTTTCGTCAAGCGGCACGGCATGTCTTTGCAGACTTGCGAAATAATCGCTATCGAGTTGCACGATGGACGGCCATAAAACCCGCTGTCCTTCGGTTTTTGGAAACCATAAATCGAGTTTGGTAATGATATTTGTCTGGACTTGGACCGCTGTACTGCCTTCGACCAAAGCCATTCTTACCAAGGAAACAGACAAACGGCCAAGTTGGGTTTTTAGAAGCTTTAGCTCATGCCCATTGGGATCGTTGCGATAAATGCGCCGAGCAAACTGCGTCAGGCTCGATCCGACTTCGATTTCCGGCGAACCGCAGCGCAAGGCTTCGGCGTTAAGGTGCGCCAAGACCAAACGAGGCTTTGGCCCGAACGGAAGCCCTTGCTGCTGATATTTACCGGCCTCGGGGTCATATGCCTTTCCTGCTTCGACGGAAAGGGCAATATGGCCGTTTGAGCGTTCCCAGGAAAGGATGTTGTCGCCTGGGTCACGGTAAGGCAAACCCGTCTGACAGAAAACGGAATGCTGAAATAGCAGAGATTCGGGGTCGTCCTGTTGAATGGCGACACTGCTGTCGATCAGACGCTTCTGGACACGGCTCGGCGGTTTAATTACAGGCAGAAAATCCAGAAAATCCGCCAGTGGCGAAAGCCCTGGTAATTGCTTTTGCTTATTGGTTTTTACCATGTTCTGTCTCCAGCCTGCCCATCCTAGACGCTACCTTTTTTCGGCATCAAGCAAGATAATTATTCCTGGTCGTTATAGGCGGCGGTGACGTTATATTTTCGGAAAATATCGTTTAACGCCTCGCCCAGAAGCTGTTTGACGTTTTTTCCGGTTTTGGCCTGGACGATACGCAAGGCCGCTTTGACTTCCGCCGGGAAGTAGGCGCTAATATTGACATCGCTGGGCGAGCGGCCTGGGTTGGCGCGGCTGGCCTTGGGGTCTGCCGCCGCTTGCTGCGGCGGCATCACATCCGGCGCGGTCCTTCCCGTCGCCGCTTGTTCAAGCAATGCGCTGCTGAGCTTGGTCTTCGCCATGTAATGCCTCGTTCTTGAGTTTTCTCAATATTGAGTTTATGAGTTTATACAGCGCTTTGACTTCTCCGGCCGCCTTGCCCTCCGGTTCGTAATCAGTTGGTCCCTGGCCGCTGTTCGGAGCATCCTTGAAGGTGGCGCGGGTGCTGAAATGCACTGGTGAAACCTGGTAGCCCATGCCCTCTATGGTCGCCCTGGCGTCTTCATGCGCCTTGCCGGTCGGGTGGACACCGTTCAGCAGGACGAGGCAGCGCGGGTCCTTGGCGGCATGGAGGAGGTTTCTGGTTTCTCGCAGCGTTTCGAGGTCAAACACCCCTGCCCTCATTGGAATGAGAACGAGGTCGGCCAGCTGGGCGGCGGCGATTGAGGCGGCATCGAGCTTGCCCGGCGTGTCGATGATGGCAAGGTCGGCCCCGCCGTCCCTGGCGGCTTGCAGGACCTGCGGCAATCTGCCGACCTGGGCAGAAACGACGATCGGGCTTTCGGCCTGGCGGCGATCCTTCCAGTTGGCGGCGTTCGCTTGCGGGTCAAGGTCGATCAGGGCGACTTCCTGGCCGTCCTCGACGGCGGCGACGGCCAGAGCGGTCGCGGTCGTGGTCTTGCCGGTGCCCCCCTTCTGGCCGATCAAAGCGATGATCTTCATTGTTTTCCTCAAAGTTGAGTTTATGAGTTTTAAAGTTTACTCAATTGCTCAATAATGAGATTGTGAGACCATAAAGTCAAGGCTGAAATGCCCTGTAGTTTTAGGGACGCCCGAAGCGCTCCCGGAAACATGGCAAGGGCTCACAGACTCAACTGCTTAATGTTGAGTTTGTGAGCTTGGCAAATAAATACTCCGCCGCCAGCATAATCGTCAGCACCCGGAACGAGCTCAGCGGATCGGCGGGATCTTCGGACCCTTCTTCCATCGCCTCATCGGCGAAATAATCGATCTTCCAGAACACCTTGCCCGCGCCTTCGATCCCGATCGCGCCGAAATCGTGCTCGCCGTAGGGGTCGTTGGCTTCGCTGAAATCATTGAACGCCGCCACGGCAAACCAGATTTTCACCTGGCTGGCCGGGGGCAGGGCGCTGATGCCGCGCGTGACAAACACCCGACCTTTCACGTTGCGAAAGGGATCGTCACCGAATGGCCGGGACGACAGGCCCGGTGCGCAAAGCGCATAGAGCCCGGTCCGGCGCCGCCGGATTCGCCCAGGGATTTGAGCGGTATTTTGGTATTTTGTAAGGTTCTGGCTTTCTGGCGCAAAAGGGTAATCCCAACAATTTTTTGTCCTGACAGCGTACAGATAGTATAGTAAAAGGAAACCCCGAAGGAGGATCGATGAGCACCTTGGCCCTGGAACCCAAATCCGAACGCATTGACATCCGCACCACGCCCAGCGTCAAGCGCGCCCTGCAGGAAGCGGCGGTCGCCAGGAACAAGACCGTTACCGAATTCATTCTCGACGTCGCGCTGACCGAGGCCGCCGAGCTGCGCGCCAATCAGCGACTGTTCATCCTCGATGACGCGCAGTGGCAGGCATTCACTGCGGCGCTCGACGCACCGGCGAAACCGCGTTTGCGCCTTGAGGCCTTGCTGCGCGAGCCGGGCGTTTTCGATTGAACGGGGCAGGGCAGGGCGCGCTCTCGCCTATCGAAAAGCTCAGCCTGGTCCACAACGTCGAGGCCTTCGACTGCGGCAAGGAGGAACTGAACCGTTTCCTCAAGCGCTTCGCGCTGGCCAGCCAGCAGGCCAACAGCGCCCAGAGCTACGTCGCCGCGCGCGATGGCCGCGTCGTCGGCTACTACAGCCTGGCAGTCGGCGGCGTCGAGCACGAAGCGGCCCCGCCGCGCGTGGGCAAAGGCCTGGCCCGCCATCTGATCCCCGTCATGGTGCTGGCGCGCCTGGCGGTCGACCAAAGCGAACAAGGCAAAGGAGTCGGCAAAGGCCTTTTCAAGGATGCCTTGCTGCGCACGGCGGCCGCCGCCGACATCGCCGGCATCCGGGCGCTGTTCGTGACCGCCAAGGATGACGATGCCATGCGGTTTTATGAACGCTACAACCTCGATCCCGGCCCTGCCGACCCCATGCAGTTCTTCTTGGTCATGAAAGACCTGAAACGGATGATCGGGAAGTGAACCATGCCCGGCGCGAGGACGGAGCCCTTTGAGCCCGATCCAGCAAAGCCGGATGCGACCTGCGGCCATGCACTTTTTGTTGACTTTGCACCTTATATGATGCATTATGTCGTTATGGGTTTTGCATGACATTGAAGAAGGTTCCAGCCCGGTTCTATCTGACAGCCTCAGGCGGCAACCCGGTGCGGGACTGGCTGGTTGCATTGCCGGTCGAGGACAAACGGCGCATCGGCCAGGACATCGGAATGGTCGAATACGGCTGGCCTGTTGGCATGCCGCTCTGCCGAAACATGGGAGAAGGATTGTGGGAGGTGCGCTCCTCGCTGCCAAGCCGGCGCATCGCCCGCGTCTTGTTTTGCCTGGCCAAAAGCGAGCTGGTGTTGCTTCACGCCTTCATCAAGAAGACGCAGAAAACGCCTGCCGACGACCTGGCCCTGGCGCGCAAACGACAAAAGGAGATCGAGCGATGACGAAACCGAAACATCCGCAGATCGGCGGGCTGTTCGAAGACTGGCTCAAAGAAGAGGGCATTCACGCCGAAGTCACCACGGCGTCGATCAAGCGCGTGCTGGCCTGGCAGCTCGAGCAAGCGATGAAAGAGGGCAACATCACCAAGAGCGCGATGGCCAAACGCATGGAGACTTCGCGCCCGCAGCTGGAGCGTTTGCTCGATCCGGACAACGGCAATGTCACGCTCGACACGCTTGCCAAGGCGGCCGCCGCGGTGGGGCGTCAGGTCAGGCTCGAGCTGGTCTAGCTGCTTTTAGTTGCCAGGCAAGCCCGGCCTGTCCAGCGGACTTGAGGCAGAGCGTCAGCCGTTTCCTGCAGAGCAGCCGCAGCTCGCAGCATCCCAGATGAATCAACCGTACCGTATCACCAATTTCCCCGATTGCTTGTCTTTGCCGTAGTGATGCTGAACGTAGCAAAAGGCCCGTCATTGGGCTATGTACGGTTTGTTTGTCCAGGCGAATCGAGCAGCGATTTGAAGCTCTCGATCAAAAGCCCGAGCCCTTGCGGAAACGACGCGGCCGAGTCCAGCTTTGAAAACGCTTCGCCAATGTAATGCGCTCCTGGGAGTTGTTCCACAGGCTGTGCTGCAATTTGCTCAAGGATGTAGCGCTCGTGAAAAGCCGGCAATTGCCGGGTTATTTCGGCATAGCATGACGATGTGACGTACTGTGATAGCAAGTGATAGCAAAGGGCTGCGTGGCTGCGCGAAAAGCCTGCGCCACTCAAAATGCCGGCCATCCTGTCAAGGTAGAGTATTCCGTAATCGATTTCCCCAGCGCTGACTTTCTGGAACAGGCGAAAGCGGTTGTGCGACATGATGTAGCGCATCACGCCGCCATATTCGAGGCCAAGATCGAACGACAGCATGGCTTCGCGCTTTAGGTCTTCGTGCCAGACGCCAGTCAATGCTTGCTGGCGTGAAAAACGCTTCTTGAAGTAGCGATTAACGACGCCCGATATCAGGTCGTTCCGGCTGCCAATGTAGTAGTAAATTGACGCGGGTGTCACGCCAAGTTCTCGCGCCAGGCCCACCATCGATATTTCGCCGAGTGGCTCGATTTGGGCCAGTGTCGTGGCACGGTCCAGAATCTGATCACGCGACAGCGCTGGCGTAATCGCATCGGCCAAAGCGCCCGACTTCGGTCTTCCGCGCTTGCGTATCGGGCCTGCAACCAAGGGTTCCTCAACATGTGGAAGCAATATGTTTTTCATCTTTAAGGGTTAACACCTATTAAATTAATAGTCTCTTAATTTAATAATTAATGGTGTATTAATTAAATTGGGAGAGTTTAATGGTTGAAGCAAGCAAAGGCAAGGTCACGGCCGGACTGCGCGGCGCGGGCTGGAACCCGGCGCGCATGGACCGGCCGTACCGCTGCGTGCCTTATAGCCTGCGCACCGCCGACGACCAGCGCACGCTCGGCCTGCTGTATTCGCAGACCGGAAACGAAAAAACCGTCGTCTGCCTGATGCATCCGCGCGAATTCACCGGCACGCCCTACCTGGTGCCCGACGTCTTGGACGCCGGCTGCGCCGCCTGGGTGCAGGCGCCGCGCTCGATCGGCAACGACTTGCGGCTGGAGCACGAACTGGCGCTGCTCGACGTGGCCGCTGGCATGACGCACCTGCGCGCGCTCGGCTTCACGCGTGTTTCACTGCTCGGCAACTCGGGCGGCGCGGGCCTTTATGCTTTTTATACCCAGCAGGCGCTGCGCTCGCCGGAGGCGCGCCTGACGCATTCGCCGGGCGGCCGGCCGGTCAAGCTGGCGACGGCCGACATGCCGGCGCCGAGCGACCTGATCTTCGTCTCGCCGCATCCCGGCCAGGGCAAGCTGCTGATGAACGGCATCGACCCGTCGGTTGTCGACGAGGCCGACGCGCTGTCGGTCGATGCCGCGCTCGACCCGTTCGACCCTGGCAATGGCTTTGCGCCGCCGCCCGCCTCGTCGCGCTATGCGGCGGAGTTCATCGGCCGCTACCAAGCCGCCCAGCGCGCCCGCGTCGAGCGCCTGGACGCAAAGGCCCGCCAGATGCTCGCTGTCCGCGGCGACGCGCGCAAAAAAATCAAGGAAGGCGATGGCTCGACGCTGACGAAGCGGCTGAACGCCCACACGCAAATTTTCCAGATCTGGCGCACCGACGCCGATCTGCGCTGCTGGGATTTGTCGATCGACCCGTCCGACCGCGAAGTCGGCTCGCTCTGGGGGCGCGACCCGTATGCGTCCAACCTGGGCAGCGTCGGTTTTGCGCGGGTGGTGACGCCCGAGTCGTGGCTCTCGACCTGGTCGGGCATCACGTCGAACGCCAGTTTCGAGAAATGCGGCCCGGAGCTGACGGTGCCGTCGTTTGTCATCGAGTACACCGGCGACCAGGCGGCTTTTCCCTCCGACATGGCCGCCATCT
>CAXSGT010000025.1:0-25098 GCA_964236835.1 uncultured Polaromonas sp. | reverse complement strand
GCGGCGCGGAAACCCGGCCTTGCGCTTGCAGAGAACGCTGGCGCTGTTTATACTTTGGTGCTCGTTTCAAAGCAACCAAAGCACAACACGAGAAGGAAGACAACCATGCCTCGCAAGACCATAGAGGAGCGCCTGGCTCAGCTGGACAATCAGCGCAAGACCTTGCAAGCTCGCCTAGGCAAGCAGGACCGCGCTCGTGACACCCGGCGCAAGGTGCTGCTCGGCGCGTTAGTGCTACATCGGCTTGACAAGCCCGGCAGCGAGGAGTTTGGCAAAGAGCTTGACGGATGGCTTAGGAAGGAATTGCCTGGGTTCTTGACGCGCGATGCGGATCGGGAGTTGTTTTCTGATCTTTTGAAGGCGGCTTCGAAATAAAGCTTTTCAAGCTAAGTGGAGGGATAGCGCATGGCCGCCTGGCACGCTTTGTTCAATTTGCTGCGCGCCGCAGCGCGTGATCCGATTTGGGCGGTGTTCTCGCTGGTAATGAGTCCGCTGCGCCTGGGCCGGCATCTGGTCGTTACCGCACTGCTTTACCTTGTCGCCTACGGTGTCCTGGTCACGCTCTGGCATGGCGTCAAGCTGCTGTTGGGAATTCCAAGGTTCGGAGCGGTCAACACGGTCGTGATTTTCGTTATCAACGTGTTTATGCTGGCGCTGCTTTGGCGCCTCTTGACGGTGCCGCTCATTCGCCATTTCGGCAACGCTCTAGGCGGAGACACGCACGGCTCAGCGCGCTTTGCTTCGCGGGCCGAAACGGCGCGACTCGTTCAAACGCCCGGCCTTTTGATCGGCAGGGATCCAAAGTCCGGCAAGCCGCTGCGCTATGGCGGACCTTCGCACTTGCTCACGATGGCGCCTACCCGCACCGGCAAGGGCGTGGGAACGATCATCCCGAACCTTTTGACCCTGGACCGCTCGATTGTCTGCATCGACCCCAAAGGGGAGAACGCGCGAATTGCTTCTCGCGCCCGTGAGCGCTTCGGGCCGGTGCATGTGCTCGATCCGTTTGGCGTCAGCGGCTCGGTTTCCTCGGCTTTCAATCCGCTTGCTGGCCTGAATCCGAACAGCCTGGATGTGGCCGAAGAAGCGGCTGCCTTGGCCGACGCCTTGGTGTTCGACGCGCCGGGCGAAGTCGGCGAGGCACACTGGAACGAGGAAGCCAAGGCTTTGATTGGTGGCTTGCTGCTGTTCATCGTCGCCGAGGAGCCTGAGTACCGCCGCAGCCTGGCGACGCTGCGCGACCTCCTGACCCTGGCGCCGCCCGCATTTGCAGAGCTCATGCGGCGTATGCAAGCCAGCGGCGCAGCCGGCGGCCTGGTCGCTCGCGCGGCAAACCGGCATTTGAGCAAGGCCGACCGCGAAGCCGCCGGCGTTCTTTCGGCCGCCCAGCGCCACACCCATTTCCTCGACAGCCCGCGCATGACGGCGGTGCTTGGCCGCTCTGACTTCGCCTTCGCCGACCTGAAATCGCACACTGCCACGGTGTTCCTGGTGCTGCCGCCCGATCGCCTAGGCAGCTACTCGCGCTGGCTGCGCCTGTTGGTCGCGCAAGGCCTGCAGGCCATGACTGCCTCCCCTGCCCCGGCTTCGGCCGGCATCGGCACTGCTTCCAGACCGCCCGTGCTGTTCCTCCTGGACGAGTTCGCCGCCCTGGGCCACCTGGCGCCAGTCGAGCGCGCCATGGGCCTGATGGCCGGCTACGGCGTGCAGCTCTGGCCCATCCTGCAGGACATCCACCAGCTGCGCGCCACCTATGGCCAAAAGGCCGGCAGTTTTCTCTCCAACGCTGGCGTCCTGCAGGTCTTCGGCGTGAACGACCATGACAGCGCAAAGCTGGTCTCGGACCTGCTGGGCCAGCAAACCGTGGTCTTCGACAGCCTCAGTCGTGCGCTCGACAGCGAGAAATCGGGTCTTTCCTACGGCGAGCAGCATGTGGGCCGCCCGCTTTTGACGCCCGACGAGGTGCGAAGCCTGCCGGAGCATGCCGAATTGCTGTTCCTCGCCGGCCAAAGACCGGTTATCGCCCAGAAGCTGCGCTACTTTGACGAGCCGGAATTCCAGGGACTGTTCGACCGGACCGAAGCGGTGCATTGACCGGTTTTGCCAAAGGCCTTTAAACGCGTTTTTCAGAAAAGTTACACCTCCCCCTTGACCGTGCCTTTAAAACGCGCCTGGAGCCTTCCTAACCAGCCTGGCGCGCCGTTTGACCCAACCAACCCCCCTCTTTTTGACAACTTGCAATTGGGTGAGACCTTGTGTCGAGGGCGAAGCCCTGGCAAGCCTGCAAGGCGCGCAGGACTTGGCCGCTAGGCCGAGCCGGAGTCAGGGGGGTAAGCGCGCAAGCGCTTCTGCACTTCCCCCCTTTGGGGGGGACTCGATAGAGGTATCGCGCGTAATGGCTTTATATATTTGCGGTACGGCATTCGATGCACAACCAGCTTTTTCTTCTCTCTTTTGATTAAAAAAGATTAGGAAAGATTAGCGAAATTTTGAAAAACCTATAAGTCGTTGATTTGAATATATTTTTTAATACTTTTGGTTCTATCTAATGTGCATCGAATGCCGTGGTTCATGTGCATCGAATGCCGTGCTTCATGTGCATCGAATGCCGTGCCCTGTGCATCGAATGCCGTGCCTATGTGCATCGAATGCCGTGTGTCTATGCATCGAATGCCGTGCCTATGTGCATCGAATGCCGTGCCTATGCTTTTTCAATGGCTGAAGCCGTACGCCGAACCACTCGAACCAGATCGCCATCTAAATTAAATGAAATTAAAAACCCGACAATGACTAATTCATTAAGCGCAGTTTGTACCTGGCGCTTGAAACTGGCTAACTGCTTATTGCGACTTCCGGTGTATGCCTGAATTGTTTGCAGCTTTACGGCATGGGGTAAGCGATGGCTACTGTAAAAAGCATGGAGAGCTTGCGCAAGAGGTTGGCCACGCAGTTCCTGCCGCTGTTGCCAGTCCAAGGCAGTCCATTGGTTTTCTCCAAATAGCTTGATGATTCCCTTGTTCAGTTCAACACCGTAGTGCCGAGTTATCTCATCTTTGGCCCCCGATTTGATAAGAGGCCCAAAGTACGTTTTTCCTTCATGCGTAACCTCAACAGCGCAAGCTGTAAGGCGCAAAAGCGTTGAATGGAGCTGCTTGTGTTGGCTGTTTCCCGTTGACATTCCCAAAGCTCTTAGAAGGCCATGCGCAGTAAAGCTAGCTACCGTGCCAAGGGGTTGTTCTCGGGCCAGGTGGACGATGGTTTCCCAAACGTCGAGGTCGGCTTGATTGAGCTGCTCTCCGGTGAATTTGATGGTTATCCCATCCTGGCTAGCCAAAACGGCCTCTTTCATAAACTTTCGGTCTTTGCTCTGAATCGCTGCGAACAGCGCAGAGCGGATAAAGCTGTTGGGTGCGCCGCGCTTGGGTTCGGGCCAAAGTGGAAGCTGGACAACCGCGTTGTTCTCGCGCTCGATCACTGAACTACGCAATCGCTCTAATTTCTTTTCCAGCCCGATGTTCCCGCTCTTCATGTCTTTTCGCCTTGCTCCTGACGGGCTGGAAGTCCGGCAATTTCCGGTAAACCGCGCTTTGCAAAGACGGTATTGATGGCCTCTGTAAGAAGCTCTTGCAAGGTGGTCCTTTCCTGTGCGGCTGTCACTTTCAGAGCGGTCTGAACCTCTGGGGCGAAGAAACCACCGACTAGAACTCGACCATCCCTGGACGGAACAGTCTTGCTTTTTCTTGAGGGTGTTTTCGCGGTCTCTCCGACTACTGGCTGAAAGTGTTGTGAGAGCTGATTAAGACCTTGCGATAGCGGATTTGGTTTTGCCATGAATACCTCTAATGTTGTCTACGAGTTGTATCGTATAAGTGTATAGGCGTATAGCTTCTGCTGCTGCCTTGCTGTCTGGTTCGAATTCAGCTGCGACCTGTCCAACATTCCCGGCGTGACGATGCGCAGCCCGGTTATGGAGAATCACGGGGCAGACAGACAAACCAAGAGCGCGGATATGTTCTGAGGCTTGTTGCCCATCCTTGCCTTGAGTGTTGGCTTTATTGACAACAACAAACGCTGGTGGATCCCCAGCCAGCTTCAGGAGGTCCTGCAACTTGGGAAGCGTTTCCAAAGTGAACAGGTGAGGCTCTACCGGAATGACCACGGCATCCGATAAACGCGCCGCTTCCGCCGCGTCTGTTCCAGCATGTGGCGGAGTGTCAATTACAAGAAACTCAATTCCTTGTTCTTTAGCGCTTTCAATGGTCATTTTGAGCCGGGCCGCATGGGTAGGAACAACCCATGGAAACTCGCTTTCCCGCCTATCGGTCCACTTTGAAGCAGTAGCCTGAGGATCTGTGTCGATCACGGCGGAACGCATCCCAGCTTTATTGGCGGCAACGGCAAGTGCCAGAGCTACAGTGGTTTTACCCACTCCACCTTTTTCCGCTATCACGGCTATCTTATACATGTATACACCTATAATTTTTATCTTGTAATCAATTCTAGGAGTATAGGAGTAATGTTTTGATTACTTGAACCTGTTTTAGCCAAAAGTCAGCTAAACAGGGCAGGGGGATACCATTTACGCGAAAGGCTGAAGGTGCAGCCTTGAGCCGGCAGCTATCGTGATTCGGCCTTGGGCGCACCCGGAGGCAGCCTTCCAGCGCAGCTGCTTACTTTGGTTTTGCGAAAGGGATCGTCACCGAAGGCCGGGACGACAGGCCCGGTGCGCAAAGCGCATAGAGCCCGACCCTGGAAGGGGTTCGCCTGTATTTTGGTCTTGCGTTTTTATTCCAGTCTTGGTATATTTATTGTATGAGCCTGACTTTGCCCGGTATACCGCGAGAAAAGCCTCTGCACTGGGTGGCGTCGGCAAAAAAGGAATTCCAGCTCTTTCCTCCAGAGGTGCAGGCGGAAATGGGCTATGCCCTGGGACTGGCGCAGCTAGGCGCGAAACATCCCAACGCCAAAGCCTGGAAAGGCGAAGGGCCTGGCGTGCTGGAAATCGTTGAAGACCATCGTGGCGACACCTACCGGGCGGTTTATACCGTGCGCTTTGTCGGCGCGGTCTATGTACTGCATACGTTCCAAAAGAAATCGAAAACCGGAATCAAGACACCGCAGCAAGACATAAAGTTAATTGGTGAACGCTTGAAACGAGCCCAGATGGACCACCAAAGGAGAAGCACGCCATGAATAGCGCAACAGACGACGAGATCACGCACGGCACGGCGAACGTGTTTGCCGATTTGGGTTTTGCTGACGCAGCCGAGCGCCAGACAAAAACGCGCCTGGCATTGGCCGTCAACGAACTGTTAAAAGCCCGCAAGCTCAAGCAGCGGGAAATTGCGGGTCTGCTGGGCGTGCCGCAGCCCAAGGTCTCCGCGCTCAAAAACTACCGGCTCGATCAGTTCTCGGTCGAACGCCTCATGGAATTTCTGACCGCGCTCAATCAGGATGTGGACATCATGATCCGCCCGCGCCATGCAGCCAGCGGGGCAGGGCATATTTCCGTTCTGGCTGTGCAATAGCGCCGCTTGGTGCAGCGCTGGAAGAAACGCAACAAATGCCGGTCAGGCCAAGCCTGGCCGGCGGACTTGAGGGGGCACCAACCGCGATTTCGAGCGCAAGCACGACATAGCGGCCGGGTTGCATTTCTTGGTCTTTGCGATGCTCATGCTGCTCAAGGCGGCCATTCTCTGGGCTTCCGGACCGAGGTCATAACACGCTCTAGCCAGAACAGCCGGCCCGTCAAATCTAACCCTCCCTCGACCGCAACCCAATGCCCACGACACCGGGATCGTTGAAGGACACGACGTTAACCTCATCACGGCCCGCGTGGTGTTTGGTCGCGAGCTATGCGGCGATATAAGCGCCGATCAGCGCTTTAATGCGCGTCCGATGTACGCCACACGAAATGCCCCCGCCTGCATCCTCATTTATCAAGAGTCGGAAAAAATCCGCTTCGGCAACAGGGTCGGCAAGCCGCACGCCAGCAGCCTGCCCCTGCCCGGTTGGGGGTGAAATTCAATCCCGTCCCAGACAATCACGCCACGCGCCAAGGTCATGGCGGGCCAAGCCTTGAGGCGCATCCCCTCGTAAGGTGTGTAATCCACCTCGTGGTGCAAATCGATATTTCGCAGAGTGAAGTCGCGTTCGCCCCAAATCACCAGATCAGCGTCGGACCCAATGGCAATGGTTCCTTTGCGCGGATGCAGGCCGTACGCCTTTGCCGGTCCGGTCGCGGTGAGATCGACGAAGCGATTTGGCGTCATGCGCCCTGCCAAGACGCCTTCTGACCAAAGCAGCGCCATGCGCGTTTCCAGCCCGGGAATTCCGTTCGGGATGTGGCGAAACGCCACCTCCTCGCCGCCCGGCTTCTTGCCTTCGGGTGCGTCGTACTTGTACGGCGCGTGGTCTGACGAAAAAACGGTGAACAGGCCATCGTTCAAGCCGTCCCAAATCACCTGCTGATTGGCCTTGTCGCGCGGCGGCGGGCTGCAAACGCACTTGGCGCCCTTGTAACTATCATCCGTACCGAGGTCTTCGGCAGTCAGAAAAAGGTATTGCGGGCAGGTTTCCGCAAACACATTCAAGCCTTGGGCGCGCGCCCACCGAATCTGCTCTACTGCCTCGCGTCCCGACACGTGGACGATCAGGATAGGCACGTCAACGAGCTCGGCCAGAGCGATAGCACGGTGCGTCGCCTCCCGCTCGACCAGCATCGGGCGGGAATGTGCATGGAAGCGCGGCGCGGTGCGTCCGGCTGCCTCGAGGCGGCGCGTCAGCCATTCGATACAGTCCGCGTTCTCGGCATGAATCATCGCCATGGCTCCATGCTGCCTGGCTACGTCGAGCACATCCAGTATCTGACCGTCGTCCAGCTTCATGTCGTCGTACGTCATGTAGATTTTGAACGATGTGAATCCCTCGCGGATTAACGCCGGCAGTTCCTCCCTAAGAACAGTGGGTGTCGGGTCGCTCACGATCAGGTGGAACGCATAGTCGATATGGGCCTTGCCCGATGCGCGTCCCCGGTAGTCCTCGACGGCAGAGCGCAATGACTGGCCCTTCTGCTGCGCCGCGAACGGGATAACGGTCGTGGTGCCGCCGCATGCCGCAGACCGGGTTCCCGAGTTGAAGTCGTCCGCGATCCGCGCAGGTGGCGGCATCGGTTGATCAAGGTGGCAGTGCGCATCGACGCCGCCAGGGGTCACCGCGCGGCCGGCAGCGTCGATTTCGCGTGCTCCGGCGCCGAGCCCAGCGCCCAACTGCACAATGCGGCCATCGCGGATGCCAATGTCGCAGCGTATCTCATCGGCCGCCGTGATCGCCAACGCGTGGCGCACTACCAAGTCAAATTCAGGAGTCATCGAGCGGCAGCGAATTGGTTGAGGTCAACGGATGCGCTTGCTGATGCCAGTCAGGCGTTCCATCACAATCATCAGTACCAGAGTCGCCAGCACCATCAGGCTGGACACTGCGGCGATGCTTACATCGAGGCGGCTTTCAAGCTCTTGCCACATGCGGATCGGCAGCATGTCGGTGGAGGCATCGCGCAGGAACAGCGACACAGCCACGTTGTCGAAAGACGACATAAAACAGATGAAGGCACCGGCAGCGATACCGGGTGCGACCAACGGCAGCGTGACACGGCGAAACGTATAAATCCGGTTCGCGCCCAGGCTGGCCGAGCTTTCCAGTAGCGCCAGCGGCAACTGTGAGAGTGCCGCGACCGTCGTGCGAATTACGTATGGCACGCCGACCACCGTGTGGCCGACGATTAACGTCCAGAGTGACAGTTCGATGCCGATACGGGAAAAATAGATCAGGGAAGCGAGACCAAACGCCAGCGCAGGCAGTATTAGTGGCGACATAAAGAACGAGTCAAGAACGCGCGCCATTGCTTTCTCCGAGCGCGCGATGGCCATCGCGGCCGCCACGCCGAGAAACACCGCAATGAACGTAGCCGCCGTCGCCACCTTCAAGCTGTTGAGCGCAGCATATTGGAGCTGGAAGGCATCCGGCAGCGACTGGTACCAGCGTAGTGAGTACCCCGGCGGTGGAAATTTTAGAGAAAACCCGTTGGTGAACGACAGTACGATGACCACCACCGTAGGTGCTAACAGCAAGATCGTCGCGAGCGTGGCGATGGTGCCGAGCACCGCGGCAAGGGTGATGGCGGACGGTTCGTGGCGGCGGCCAGCGCTCATGGCTTCAAACTGCCAGGTGGCCGCGGCTCAGCCGGCCCAAAAAATTGAATAGAGTGACTGCCGCCATGACGGCAATCAAAAACACCAGCGAGATGGCAGCTGCGAAAGGCCAGTTTTGCAGCGCCGACGCCTGTTGGTAGATGTACATGGGCATGAAGAGCATCTGGCCGCCGCCTATAAGCGATTGCGTGATGAACGCCGTGATGGTGGCCGCGAAAGTAAGCAGACATCCGGCGAGAATTCCAGGCAGCGTGAGCGGCAGGGTGATTTTTACGAAAGTGCGCAGCGCACTTGCGCCCAGGGCCGACGATGCGTCCTCCAGGTTGGGGTCAAGTTTTTGCAGTGCCGTGATGAGTGGCAGCGCCATCAATGGCAACTGCACGTTGGCCAGCGCCACAATCAATCCAGAACGGGTATAGAGCAGCTTGATCGGGCCCTCCACCCAACCAAGCTCGAGCAGCATCGAGTTCACGATGCCCTGTCGTCCCAGGATAACCACCCAGGCGAAAGTGCGAACCACCACGCTGGTCAAAAGCGGCATGACGATGATCAGCATCAGCACTTTCTGCAGCGCGCCAGGGCTGCGCACATAGCTCCAGGCCAGCGCATAGCCCATCACCAGGCATAGCAACGTTGTTTGGACACCCAGCCAAAGGGTGTCGAGCAGAACGTTCAGCGTGAACCCATCGGTGGTGATCTTGACGTACTGGCTGATATCGAACGACTTCAATTCCTGCGTCGCGTAGAAGCTGATGATGATCAGCAGCAGCAGCGGCGCCGCAAAAAACAGGATGAAGAACGCAGCCAGCGGCGTGGCGAACGCCAGGCTGTAACCCGTCACGGGCGGGCCGCTAATGGCAGCGGTGCTCATGTGTGGGTTTGGATCGCTCGTTCGCTTCAAACCTTGATTTCGCGGTTGAACCGGTCGATCCACGCCGCACGGTTCTCATTGATCTTCCTCCAGTCCTGGAATACAAACTTCCTCTTCATATCGGCTGCATCCTTAGCCAGCACTTTGGCGACCTCGCCCTCCATCCTCACCTTGGAGTTGGTCGGAACCACAAGATAGGGGCTCTGCATTAATTTGCTCTGCACTTCGGGCGAAAGGGCAATGTCGATCAACTGGGCGGCCAGCGCTTTGTTGGGCGAATTCTTGACGATTTGGACGCTGGTCTTGAAGGCGATGGCGCCCTCCTTTGGCGCAACAAACTCGACCGGAACGCCCCGCGCTTTCAAAATCTGGATGGCGTTGAAGCTACCAGGGCTAATGTCAATCTGACCTTGCTGGAACAACGCCGCTAGTGCGCCAGGATTAGGGGCCACTGCCGCCAAATTGGGTTTGAGCCGCTCGATCGCTTTGAAACCTTCCTCTACATTGCCTTCCCCGCCTTTGTACATGCGCGCGATTTCTACTAAAAAACCGGTACCTAGCGTCGAGTTCAGACTGGTGATACCGACGCGCCCCTTGAACTCCGGCTTCCACAGATCGGCCCACGAGGTCGGGGGCGTCTTCACCTTCTCGGGGTTGTAGGTCAGCCCCACGACCTGAAAGAATATTGCCGGACCCATGGCGTCTTGTGCCTCGGGAATCAGGTCTTTGTAGTGTTTGCTTGCCGCAACCGGGAATGGCTCGACGAGATCCTGCGAGATTGCCGTTAGGGCCGGACCTGGATCGTGCAGCATCACGTCGATGGGCGGGTTGTTGCGCGCAGCCGTTACCTTGGCGATCTGATCAACCGAGAGCATGGCATCGAGCAGCAAGTCCTGACCCGTCGCGCTTTTGTAAGCGGGCACCAGCACGGCGCGGTGCGCTTCTTCCCAACTTCCAGTGAAGGTGGCAAATACCAGCTTGCGCGCCTGTGCGTAGCTGATTTCTGGGATGAGTTCAATGGCGCTTAAGGTGAGCGCAGTAGCGAGCATGTTGCGACGAGTAAATTGCATGGGAGACCTCTTGGAGTGGCGTGGAGTGGAAGGAAACAATCAGGGCGCGGCAAAGACGGTGACGCTGGCGGCCGACGCTGGTTTAACCATGACTTGCGCGCCGGCGTCGCGTGCGACAGTTCCAGGCGATCGAGGCTCGGTCAGCCTCAGACGCAGGCCGCTGGCGGTACGTATCTCATGGACAATGGTCGCCCCAAGTGGCATCCCCATTTCGACCACGCCGTGGAGCGAACCAAAGGGCTCATCGCACAGACACATGTTCTCCGGGCGCACGCATGCGACCACGCTGGCGCCATTCGCCAACCCAACCGGAGCGCGTGCCGCAAGCAGGGTCCCATCCGCGAGACGCACCATAGCGCCATCGCCGCTCACAGAATCAAGCGTGCCTGGCAAGACATTGGCGGTGCCAACGAACTGGTTGACAAAATAGGTCGCGGGCGTGTCGTAGACCTGCGAGGGTGATGCGAATTGCTCAAGTCTGCCCTGGTTGAGGACCGCTACCCGATCGGCCATGCCTAGTGCCTCTTCCTGGTCATGGGTGACGATGATGGCCGTTGTGCCGGCGGCGCGCTGGATGCGCTTGATCTCGATCTGCATGTCCAGCCGCAACCCCTTGTCAAGCGCTGAAAACGGTTCGTCAAGCAAAAGCACACGCGGCTCGATGGCCAGTGCGCGAGCCAGGGCCACGCGCTGCTGCTGGCCACCGGAAAGCTGTTTGGTGAGGCGCTGGGCGAGATGCCCCAGGTGAACCATCTCCAGCATGGTGGCGGTGCGCTTGCGCGCGGCATTGCGTTCGGTTCGGCGCGCGGCCAGGCCATAGCCAACGTTCTCCGCCACGGTCATGTGCGGAAACAGTGCGTAGTTCTGGAAGACGATGCCGACGTCACGGCGGGCAGGCGGCAACATGTCAATACGCTTGCCGCCAACGATGACCTGGCCGGAGGTCTGGGTGATAAAGCCTGCGATGATCCGCAACAGTGTGGTCTTGCCGCAGCCGCTCGGGCCCAGCAACGCGACCAATTCCCCGGCGCTCACTTCCAAGGTGACTTGGTCAACAGCCAGCGAGTCCGCATAGCGATGGACGATGTCGTCAAGGGTGAGGGTTTGTCCCGAATTCGATTCCATTTGTTGCTAGTTATGCAATCGTCATGCCAACATTGTATCCAATCCTATGCGAAACTTCCAGCATCTGGTTTTTACCCCTTAAAACACTGAAATGCCCTCACAATGCCTCATAAATTAGGGCAGCTTTCGCTTGTCTTTAAGGCATTAGAGCAAGGGTGTAACAAGATTTTTTGCACCAAATTGGATACAAAATGTTCTGGATGGTGCATCCATTACTTTAAGAATCTGAAAAATGCATGACGATCTGCACCGCTGGACAGCACGCCATCTTGCGAAGCAGGTGTCGGCAAGAAAAGTGTCCGCTACCGAGGTCGCTCATGAAATCGCCGCTAGGGCGACACGGCTGCAGCCTCTGCTTAATGCGTTTGCCGACTTCGACCCGGCCATTCCCCTTACGGCGGCACGTCAGGTGGACGCGCGCCTGGCGGCTGGCGAGACTTTGCCGCTTGCGGGGGTGCCATTCAGCGTCAAGGACAACCTTTGGCTAGGCGGCCGGCCAGCGACATTCGGCTCAAAGGTTTTTGCAGACTTCGTTGCCCCACGCGACTCGTGGTGCGTGGCCAGGTTGCGTAGTTTGGGAGCAGTGCCTTTGGGGATCACCAATTGCTCGGAGTTCGCCTGCAAGGGCATAACCGACACGCCGCTGCATGGCCCGACGCGCAATCCGTGGGATTTGGGGCGCACCCCAGGGGGCTCGTCGGGCGGCGCGGCAGCGGCTGTGGCCGCCGGAATCGGCCCGGTGGCCTTGGGCACGGATGCCGGCGGCTCAATACGCCGCCCCGCCGCGCATACCGGGCTGGTAGGCATGAAACCCACTTTAGGGCGAGTGCCCAACCCGTGGGGCTTCGACGATCCCAATCATCTGCTGTCGGTGATCGGCCAGTTGGGGAGGAATGTGGAAGACGTGGCGTTCATGCTCGACGCCCTAACGGCATGGGAGCCGGCCGATCCACTGTCGTCGCCAGCCTTTGCCGATGCTGACGCGCTTGTTTCGATGAAGCGGCCGTTGCCGCCATTGCGGCTGGCTTGGTCGCCCGGGCTAGGTTGCGGGCTGGCCGTCGACGCCGATGTCTTGGCAACGCTCGAGTCAGCAGTCGAGCGATTGCGGGAATCAGGCTGGCAGATCGAGCGCGTGGATCCGGTCTGGCCAGCGGGCGCGAATGAATACCCTTTGATCGCACTGCAACAGGCAGGGCTGGCACAGCGCTATGGAGAGATTTGGCGCCATACGCCGGAACAACTCGATCCTGACATCGGCGCGCAGATCGAACTGGGGTTCGCCGTTTCAGGCACGCAAATGTCCGAACTGCTCAAACTTCGGGAGAAATTCCATGATAGCTTCACACGCTTCTTTGCCGGCCATGACGCTTTGCTGTGTCCTACCAGCCCTGTTGAAGCCTGGCCCCTAGGCAGCCCGGGTCCGGCGCGGATCGGTGGCCTGCCGGCCGGTCCGCGGGGACATGCGGCGTTCACGCCAATTTTCAACTACGGGAGCGTGCCGGCAATCTCGTTTCCTTGCGGCAGCGGGCGGCAAGGGTTGCCTGTCGGCATGCAGATTGCCGGCCCGCGCTTCACAGACGCGCTGGTGGTGCAACTCGCATGGCATGCGGAACAGGTGCTCGGCGTCGGGCCGTTCTCGCCAATGATGGATTGAACAGCCGGGCGCGAATCAGCGGAACAGCACCTCGGCCAGATCGATGTCCTGGGTTTCTAGAACGTCTAGCTTCAGTGCGCTTTCGATGTGCGTGAGGTGGTCGATCATCAGGCGCGACGCCTGCTCGGCCTCACCAGCTTCGATGGCATCGACCAGTGTTGCGTGCTCGTCTTTGGGACAGGCAACTGAAGTGGGGGCCTCAAATGTCAGGATTGCAAGGCAGGTCAGGGGCGTTAATTCACGCATCAGTCGCGTAAGGATAGAGCTTCCCGACATCTCGGCCAAGAGCACATGGAAATCGCCTGACAGCCGCACCGCCTGCCGCCGGTCGCCACGCGCATGCGCCTGTTGCTCCCGCTGGACAAGTGCGCGCAGTTGCCTGATTGCCGTCGGCGCCCGGCCAGCCGTCACCCGCTCGATCAAGCGACGTACCGCAGCCGGCTCGAGCGTACGCCGCACAGAGAGCACGTCATGCGCTTCCTCGGCGCTGGGTCTGGTTACGAACGCCCCCCGATTAGGAATAAGTGTGACCAGTTGCTCCACCGCCAAACGTTGCAACGCTCCCCGGACCTGCGTTCGACTCACCGCAAAAATCTCGGCCACGCGCTCCTCCGACAGCTTAGTGCCTGGTGTGAGCCGATGTTCCACAATGGCGTCGTAAACGCTTTGGTGAATGTCTGCTTGGCTAGCCACGCGACGCTTCGCTGTCGAAAGAAGCTCTCCGGCCGTAGATTTTGGTTTGATCATGAAGGATGGTTTCGCAGGAGCCAATGCGGCCAGCGACATCGTAAAAGAATGGATACGAATTGACTTTGGATAGTATCCAATATGCGCCTGATGGCGTGGATCAAGCCGCACCGCATGTAAACGGAGAAGAACAATGCCGACACGAATCATTTTGGGGATGCTGACCCCATCTTCCAACACGACGCTTGAGCCGGTTACCAGTGCAATGCTTAGCGGGCTACCGGATGTCAGCGTGCATTTCAGCCGCTTTCGCGTCACAGAAATCGCACTCTCGGCCGGCGCGTTGGCGCAATTCGACAACAGGGATATCCTAGCTGCCGCAGAACTGCTATCGCACGCGCGCTGCCAGGTCGTTGGCTGGAATGGCACCTCCGCCGGCTGGCTGGGCTTTGACTCGGACCGACAGTTGTGTGCCGCAATTGAGCGTAGAACAGGATCGTTGGCCTGCACCTCGGTGCTAGCACTGAATGAGGTCTTGCAGGCTACTGGCGTCCATCGCCTGGGGCTCGTCTCACCTTACCGTGACGATGTGCAAAGTGCAATCGTCCGCAACTATGCCGGCATTGGAATTGAGTGCGTCGCCGAACGCCATCTCGGCTTGCAAGATAATTTTTCGTTTTCGGAAGTCGCACCAGAAAAAATCCGCGATATGGTTCGCGAAGTTATGGCGGGCCCGCAAAACGAGCATCCGCAGGCTGTCGCGATCTTCTGTACCAACCTTCGAGGTGCGCCCCTGGTCGCCGAACTCGAAGCGGAGTTCGGTGTGCCCATCTACGACACCATCGCGACAGTCGTCTGGAAGGCCCTAAAGCTGGCGGGCGTGGACGTTCACAAAATCCGGCAGTGGGGAAGCCTGTTTGCCCGCTGAACGCCTAACCTACTCCAGGGCGCGAAGCACGTGGCAAAGGCAAAACTGAAGTTGATTTCTTTCGTGTACACCGCCAAGGAAGCTCTCCAAAACCGTGTCATCTATGTGCTTGGATATAAGCGCTGCCTGAAAAAATCCAGTCCACGAAACAAACAACCCTGGACCTCAAGCTCAGTTGCAAGAAAACCCGCAAGCGCGAGTTCCTCGATCAGATGGAGCGAAGTTCTACCGTTGGGCTCGCATTGCCCTTGCTATTCCGAAGGCAGGAACGGCAGGCCTTCCTTCCTTGGAGACCATGCTGCGCATCCACTTTATGCAGCAGTGGTTTATTTTGTCGGACCAGGCACTGGAAGAAGCTTTCTTCGACACCTGCTATAGCGCGAGTTAGCATGGCTTGAGGAGTTCGCCCGCCTGCCCGACGAGTCCCCCATCCTGCGCTTTTGCCACCGGCTGGAAAAACATAAATTCGCCGAACAAATTCTGCTAGCCGTCAACGAGTCGCTGACATAGCGCGGCTGGCTGCTCAAAGCCAGCACGGTCGTGTGTATGGTCCCGGAATGAGGTGATGCGGATTAATTTAAATATGGCTGGATTTATTTCTTATGCATCGCTGATGATCTGAAAGGGTGTTCGTTATCGCAAAGCCTTTAAATGCTTTGCGCCGTCACCTAAACGCACTTAAGTAATACATCAGTTTATTCGCACAACCATTGATAAAAACCGTTATCAATGGTTGAATGCTGCCTATGATCACTGAAACTCAAACTGGCGCTTTAGTTACTTCAAGCGGCTCCGGCCGGGCGCTATCCGCGCCCGAGTTTTCGCGCCTGGCCGCGGTGCCGCCCGAAGCGCAGTGGTTCGCCAACCTGGACAGCGCCCAGACGCGGCGCGCCTACCAGAACGACTTGCGCGCCTTCATGGCGTTTACCGGCATCCATCAGCCGGAGGAATTCCGCACCGTCACGCGCGGCCATATCCTGGCCTGGCGGGCGGACCTGGAAAAGCAGGGCCTGGCCGGCGCCAGCATCCGGCGCAAGCTCGCCGCGCTGGCATCACTCTATGACTACCTGTGCGAGTCCAATGCGGTGGCGCACAACCCCGTGAAGGGGGTCAAGCGCCCGAAGGCCGAGACCAGCGAAGGCAAAACGCCGGCGCTGGGCGACGCGCAGGCGCGGGCCTTGCTCGATGCGCCACCTAGCGATACCTTGAAAGGCAAGCGCGACCGGGCCATCCTGTCGGTGCTGCTCTACCACGCGCTGCGCCGGGAGGAGCTCACCAAGCTCCTGGTCAAGGACTTTAGCCAGGAAAGGCGGGGCGTGGCGCACCTGCGGGTGCAGGGCAAGGGCGGCAAGCTGCGTTATTTACCGGCGCATGCGCATTCGCTGCGTCTGGTGGCCGAATACCTGGCCGCCAGCGGGCATGGGAACGAACTGGAGGGGCCGCTGTTTCGGCGCGTCCGGGTGCCAAAGGTGGGAGAAGCGGCCTGCGCCTTGACGCCTGGCAGCGTCTATGCCGACATTGTGGTGCGCTACATGGCCCAGGTGGGAATTGCCGGCGACAACATGGGGCCGCACGCGCTGCGGGCGACTGCAGCCACCTCGGCACTGGAGCACCAGGCCGACATCGCCAAGGTGCAGGAGTGGCTGGGCCATGCCAGCATCGGCACCACGCGCGTGTATGACAGGCGCGGCTTTCGGCCCGAGGATTCGCCTACGTTCAAGGTGGCGTACGGCTGAACGGCTCGGTCGGTTTGGTGCTGAATTTGCTTCACTGAGGCTGGCTTCGTGCCGTTATAAAAACAGCTTTGCAAAAGAATTCTATGAAATCGACTGCTATTCGGTTATCCCGATATTTCGCTACCAAAATCGATTTGGCCGTACCAACCAATGTAACAATTCGTAGCCACTCTTGGCATGTACACATCATGGAAAAATTATGGGCTATCGAAACAAAACATACGTAGCGTTTGCAAGTGAAGACATCGGCAAGTACCGCATGATGCAAGCATGGAAGGCAAGCGAACATATCGAGTTTGACTTCTTTGATGCACACGATCTTTTCATTTCTCGTGACACTAGCAAGCCAGAAACAATCAAGCGGAACTTACGTGAGCGATTGAAAAACGCCAAGCAGGTAGTCCTTCTAGGGAGTAAAGATGGGAAGCGAAAGGGCGATGACGGCATCTCGTTTTTGGCTCACGAAATCGAAGTAATCATCGAATTCAAGCTGCCGGTTGTGGTGGTCAATCTAGACCAGGATCGGAGCGTTAACAGAAACTATATTCCCAACCTTTTGTTGAACCGGAATTACTACACTGTGTCCGTTTCATACCAGCCAAAGATCATCGTGCATGCTCTCGACAACTATGCCGTTACCTTCGCTACAAGCGAAAAAAAGGGACCGTACCAATACCCCGAAAAGATTTACGAGAACCTTGGTTTGTAATGGTGATTTTTCAGGATTTGCGGACATGGCGCTTTTGGCGTCACTTTCTGACACGGTCGTTCGCTTGTTTGGGCGGGCTGGCAATGGTTCTGCAAACTAGCAATGTAATCAACCCTGATGTCAAGTTTTTCCAAGGCATGCCGGTGTTGTGGTCGGTTGTTGCTGCCTCACTTATTCTCGGGCTCATATGGTCATGGCCCAGGCCCATAACGCAAGACTACAGCGCACCCAAAACCAAAATAACAATCGTCAAGGGCGACATACTGACTCAGAAAACGCATTTGGTGATTGGCACGAATGACACCTTCGACACTGAAACGCCAAACATCATTTCTCGGAACAGTCTCCAAGGCCAAGCGCTACAGGTGCTCTATGGCGGTGATCTGAAAGAGATTGACACACAGTTTGCCCTTGCACTCGCGGGCAAACCGACGGTAGGCACCATTCCAAAGGCCGGAAAGCAGACGCAGTATGGCGTCGGTACTATTGCGACGGTCAAACAGGCTGCAAGGTTGATCTTCTTTTTGGCTTATTGCGAAATGGATGTGCACAATAATGCTCACTCAACGCCAGACAAGGTATGGAAAAGCCTTCTTTTGCTCTGGGCTGAGGTGTCAAAAAGAGGTAATGGCGGCACAGTGTCAGTCCCTGTCATCGGGGGCGGGCAGGCACGACTATCGAGCATCCTTCCTGCGCAAGACGCGATTCGTTTCACCCTTCTTTCTTTCATGTTCGCGTCGCGCGGTGAGAAGGTTTGCGATGAGCTTCGAATCATTGTCAGACCTGAGGATTACAACAAGCTTGATCGCCTAGAGTTGCAATCTTTTTTGTCGTCATTGCGATCGTCATGAGCACTGAATCAAGCATTCGGCTGCCCGAAAATAACGGGTGCGCGTTCTGCGCGTACCTAAAGGGCGAGCGTCCATACACGATCTTGTCTCGCACTGCAGATACGGCCACTTTCGTCACGCGTGAACAGAGAGGACATCCGCATCTACTTGTTTTGCCACTTCGGCATGTGTCAACCCTTCTCGAACTTACTGATAAAGAAGTCGCCGCTATTGCTATCGAAGTGCGAAACGTTGCTGTGTTGATAGATCGGGCATATTCAAAACACGGAATCGCTGTTTGGCAGAACAATGGGATTCCTGCAGGACAAACAATCAACCACGTTCATTTTCATGTCGCGGGCACCCTTGAGGGTGGCGGAACTGAATTTGGGAAGGTAAAAGAAATACCGGTCGCCGAGACGAATGAAATAGCGAAGAAACTTTTGGAAGTGCCGCTCGATACGGGTGATATGTAGCTCAATGATTCCATTCCGAACTTGGCCAAGTACGTGGCAGCCAGCGGCCATGACCAGCAATTGGCTGGGAGTCGATCTTTCGGTGTATCTGGGCTCTTTACAACCTAAAACGGTTAGTTGCTCTCGCCAGTGCCATCTCTTCGGCTGCTTGATAAACGGCGGCTAACAAACCCGTAAGTTCTTGGGCCATCACTTCGGGCTCTTTTGCCAGTCTAGTCACCGCTGTTGTGCCTAAACTGACTCCACCATAGCGAACCTCGACAAATCGGCAAAAATCAGCCGGTATGTCCCCGCCATAGTGCTTCAAGACTGCAGATATGGATTCGTGGCAGGTTGGCTTTTGAGTCTCGCAATGAGCTTCGTAAAGACCAGACTCTATCTTGTCGATTTCCAGCTGCAAGATCATCTGTCGTTCCTTGAGTTGTAGGGAAATTCAGCCATCTGCCGGGCTTCACGTTCTGCCAAACCTGCCTCAACGATGCGATGCTCGGTTTTCAGGGCATGCGCCTTGGAATAAATCTTTTTTAAGCTTTCGATACCGCCAATGGCATAAATTGCAGCGCATTCTTCGAGCGATCTGCGAGGCTCTACATACGGTTCATCCGAATTTTTAACTTCGCGCAACCACCGCTGATACCGTTTGTCTCGAAGTTCCTTAGCCAACTTTGTTGATTTGACATGCCAGGACGCCTGGTGTTCAGGTTTACCGTACTTTGCGATAGCCTGAAACGCCATTTCGCTGGACAAAAAGAGGTGTTCATCCAGCTCAGGAAAGGCCGCCAAGTACCCGGTTGGCGTCATAAATAGGGGATTCGAGAACTTGCGCGAACGGGCAAACATCCCGTGAGGCGCGACGCTATCAGAGGCGCACTCAGCAACGCACCTTTCTTCAGTCAGCGCACGATAGGCAGCCTCTTCTCCCTGCTTAGCCAGTTCCCATGCCGCAATGTGTTCGGTCTTGCGCTCTTTGGCGGTCTTTTTTTCACTGCTCATTAGGTGCCTACTGCTCCCTTTACACCCATGACCGGTTTTCCGCAGGCCTCAAGGCGGCAAGGCCTTCTCTACCAAGCCAAGTATCGTCACACATACAGGAAAATTCCCTGCTCATGAAAACCTGCAAAGGTTTTGGAATGTTTGATTGATACCTTCTTTTCCTTGTCAATCATGCGACGCTGAGTAGCCCACCCCGGTAAATATAACGCCCGGTCCCGCAAGGTTAATGAACTAGAACGGTTTGTAAGTAATTCCATCCGACTGGCACTGCCTCATTGGCGAGTTGTGTTTTGCCGCGATCTCCAATGCTGTATGGCAACAGCAATTCGCTTCGACTCCACAAGCAGAATTAACAGCTCAAAGCTCGACACCGAGCGGGCATGCATGGTGGCCAAACGCAACGGTTGCAACCGTTGTAGCGATTCCTTAATTTCTTCCCGCCGGCAGAACACGTGCTGGAACACATCCTTCCAGTTGTCGGTCCTGTCGATGACTCGGCTGTAGTCCGTGAAATCCATAAACGCGGTCACGTCGTCACTGTAGTCGGCGCCGCCTCGCGACTTCTCCTGCCGTTCAACGCAATTGCCCAACATGCCATTGGGCAGGCGCTGCTTGGTCCATTTCGGGCCGAACTGATCCGCAAGCGCACCCGCAATGAAGGTTCGCAGCAACCTCTCCAGTTTTCGTAGCTTCTGGAAGGCGACAATCGCAAGCTGCTCATTGTCCTCGGCAACGTCACCCCATGTGGCGTCCCAATTTTCGTCTTCGTCGAACAGCCCAGCGATTGCGGCACTGGGCACGAATATCTTCGTTTCCGGCTCAACTGTCTGGATATCTGCCCCATGCGCAACGTACAGCTGACTGCGCTCAGCCACATTCAGCTGGTGATCGCCGAAAGCAACATCCTCGCGCCAGTCGCCCAGCCCTCCCGCACGGAGGATAGACCCTACCGCAGGAGCGTATGGCGCGGCATGCGACAAAATCTCCCCGACCGCTTGCAACCTGCTGAACGCCGTGGCCGAGCTAATCTCATCGGCTACTGATAGCCAAGGCATCGTCATCTCACGCATTCGCTCGGTCAAGGTGGCAGTGCTCTTGGCGTCCGCGAACATCTGCGCCGAAAAATGATCGGTCAATTTGACACGATCAATCAACGCTGCCAGCGAGCTAGCTGCTGCACTCTTGTGCATCTGTTCGAATAAATCTCCCTTAGCGGCCACAATAGCCAGTTGCTCAAACGCAGGTCGATTCAATCGCACAGCGACACCCGCGCGCTCCTCCATTACCAGCGCTGCAACTGATTTGAGGCTCAAGACTCCAATACGGCCTTCCACCGCACCTGCAGGCCCTGCATTCAGCCCTGCAAGCGCGGAGGCCAACTGGTCCTTCATCGCCACATGCTCCCAAGCCCATTTGGAATGCACGAGGTCCGCCGAAATCGAGTCCGCAACGCTGGAGGCCGCCAATGCCTGGATGGCCGCCGTGTTTGTAGTGCCCAGGAGGTCGGCAATGGTTGTTTGTAGATGGGCGGCTTCCTGCTGCTTCAGCAGCTCACTAATGCTGTAGCCTTTGGTGTCGACTGAAACCGCCGCCGAAATCAAGCCATGCGCGGCACTAAGGCGCTTAGCTTCTTCAATCTCTTTGTACAGAACTGTTGCCGACTTCTCAGCTTTCAGAGCTTCGAGCACGTGATTTTGAGCAGTCAGTTCTGTCTGCCAACCTTGTGGCGCATTAAGGAAAGCCGATGCGGGATCGGACATGCGCTTGAGCTCCGAGAGTTCGCGCATCTTCTGTATTTCGGTGCCTACAAGACTGGTATTTGCCAGAAGCGCGGGCGCGGCCAGACCCAACGCAGTGTTCATTGCTTTTTGGTGCTTTAGTTCCAGTTCCAGTTCTAGAAAGTCCTTCATGCCGTTCTTTCGTTGTAAGGAAGTATTATCTTCGAATACGCCGAAATAACTGTATATCTATACAGACACTGTGCCTTCACCGGAAGGCACTGGCCACAATGCGAGGCACTAGTCCCTGCCTACCAACGAGCCCGTGCCTGCAGCGCACGGTTGTCTTTCTACTGCGCTGGAACTACGATCGTGCACCTCTGCTCGCGCCCGGTCTTGGCGGCCTGGCTGCGGCATCCCACCAGCGCCGCTTCGTTGGTCCGCGCCAGGCGCATGGCCTCCGCTGCGCTCGGCCACTGCCCGGGGTTGACCAGCTGCATCAATCGCTCCCCGGCCTGCCAGCGGTCCTCCTTGACCAGGAACGCCGCCACGTGGCTGCTCAGCGCCACCGGAAGGGACCGTACCAGCACCGGGGACAGCAGCAGTCCCGCTACTAGCGCTACGCCTGCCGTCCAAACCAGCAACTGGCGCTGCCGCCCCTTGGCAACGCCAGCGCCAACAAGGCTGGCAAGCCTCCGCGCTTCGTTCTCCACGCTTTGCGCCGCATAGCGCAGCTGCCCGGCCGTCTCGCGAACGGCGTCGGCGCCGGCGTTGATGATCGCCTGGCCGTGCTCGTCAGGGGTCATCCTCAAGACTGGATGGTATTGGAGCTTTTGCAGCCCCTCCATCGATTGGAGTACCTGCGCCTGGCCCTTGAGAATCCGGGCGATGTCCACGCTCAGGTCCGGCGCTGCCTGACCCTCCAGCGCATCGCCCAAGGCTTCGACCGCCCGGCGCTGCAGCGCTACCTCGGCCCGCAGCGCTTCGAATGCCTGGGCAGCGTCGGTTGCCGCTTGTCCTTGCACGTCCACTTTCCCTTCCCGCCCCCGCCTTGCTTCCACTTCGCTTTCCCCTTTCACCTTTGCAGTTCAATTTCTAGCGCGAGAAGCCGCGCCCGCGCTCCGGCTCGGGCGGCTTCAGGATTCGCTCCAGCGTGGGCGGCTGGATCTCCTGCCGAATGTCCGGCTGCGGCTTTTGCGCCAGCCCCGTTCGCCCGAACACCTGGTCTATCGCTTTTTGCAGCCGCTTGCCCGCTTCCAGGTCCGTCTCCCGCGGCGTCTGGCGTCCGATGGCCTGGATCAGCCTCGCGCTGCGCGCCTTGCCTGGAGGCTGGCGCGCCGCCTCGAGCGCCTGCGGATCGCGCCGGAGCGCCTCGACCAGATCCCGCGTGCCGTTGGGCCTGGCCTTGTCCAGCGCTTCGCTCGCCTTGAGCACCGCCGCTTCCTGGTGCGCTAGCAGCGGCAGGTCCTGCGCCTGCATGCGCTGCGCGGCGCCCACGGCCAGCAGGAAGCCATCGATTGCCTTTGCCAGCTCGGCGTTTTTGCCCTTGGTTTTTTCACGTGGTCCGGCGCCTGGCAGCGTCAAGCCGGCAAAGACGCCCTGACCTGGCGGCCTTTCCATCTGCTCCACCGGCATTTCCAAAGGTTTGGCGCTTAGCCTGAGCCCGTCGAACGGGCCTTTGGGTGCTTTTTCAGCTTTTTCTGGCTCCCTCGGCACCACGATCTCGCTGCCCAGCTCCATTCCCCGGCGCTGGGCATACCGCGCCCGGTCATAGTCCAGGGTCGTTTCCTTGGCCCCGCCCCTGGAGAGGCGCTGCGACAGCTCGGCTACGCTCTGGAACTCGTCGCGCCCGGCATAGAGCTGAACGCTTTCCCGGTGCCGCGTCATCCCCACATACGTCAGGTGCCGATCCATCGAGCCGGAAGCGAGCACCCAGGCTTTATCGACTGTCGCGCCCTGCGCCTTGTGGATCGTGGTGGCGTAGCCATGGTCGATGGCGGCGTAGTCGGTCAGCGCCACTTCCACTCTACTTCCCTGCCCCTCGCCCTTGGCGCTGTCCAGCCTTACCTCGATCCGGCCTTCCCCGGCCCGCTCGACCGTCGCCAGCATGCCGTTTTTCACGCCAAGCGCCCGGTCGTTTTGGCGAAACAGCAGCCGGTCGCCCGGCGCGAACGCTTTTCTGCCTTCGGCAGTCTGGTAGTCGATTTCCCCGGCCAGCTCGCCGCGCTCCCGCCGTTCCTGCCGGATGGCCCGGTTCAGCGCCTCCACGTCAACCCGCCGGTGCGCCAGCACCAGCCGCGATCCTTCCGGGTTCGCCGCTCGATCGGCCAATACCTCGCGAACGATCGCCGCCCGCGCTTCCTCACCAGTCTCTTCCAGCCGGATCGCGCCATGCGCCTGGTACGCCGCTAGCCCCTGCTCTGTGCGGTGCTGCCCAAAGTCCCTCGACGCCGCCCGCTGCCATTCTTTGGATTGCCGGCGCACGCCTTCAAGCGAGGCGAAACCGGCGCGCTCGCCAATGGCTCGGAACGCCGCCCCAGCGCCGATCGGCTGCAGCTGTTCTGGATCGCCCACCAGCACAATCTTGGCGCCAGCCCGATCGGCTTCACTGACAAAGCGCGCCAGCTGGCGCGAGCCCACCATGCCGGCTTCGTCGATCACCAAGATGTCTTTTTCTCCAAGCTTGTCGAAGCCACGCTCCCAGCTCATCTGCCAGCTTGCAAGCGTTCGAGAAGGGATGCCGGCGGATTCCTCCAGCCCCTCGGCCGCCTTGCCCGCCAGCGCCGCGCCATGCACCCGGTAGCCGCCCGCTTCCCACGCATCTCGCGCCGCCGCCAGCATCGTGCTTTTGCCCGCGCCTGCCAGGCCCGCCACGGCGGCAATGCGCTCGTCGCCGGTGATGTGGATAACGGCATCGCGTTGCTCGCTTGAGAAGTGCGGCCGCGCCTCGATCGCAGCCGCGATATGCCGCCTGGCCACCCCGGCGCCACACCCGGCGAGCAGCCGATCGGCGCTTTGCGCCATGCCGCGCTCGATCGCCACCATCTCCCGGGTCGAGTAGCGCGCCGGCTCGATGCTTCCATCGGCGTTTTTTTGTTCGGGTTGCAGTTCGACCAACTCGCTGGAACTCATCACCCGAACCATCGCCACCTGGAACGCCTGCGGCTCGTCAATGGCGCGGTGCAGCGCCCGAGCGATGTCATAGCGGTCGAACACGCTTTTCTCGTTGGTGATGAGGCTCAAGACCTGTTCCGGACGCGCCTGGATCGCCTTGGCGTTGCGCAGGCTCGCTTCGCTCTCCATCCGGCTGCGCGATACTTCCTTGCCGCGCCTTTCCATCTGCGTCGCATGCACGCCCATGTGCTGCGTTGGCTCGATCGCAATGCCGCGCGCGGCGTGCGAACGATGGTCGATCCGAAGATCCAGACCCACCTTTGCCAAATGAAGATTGGCCTGTTGCTCCCAGTCGATCCGCAGCTGGCGCAGCTGCTCGTGCGTCGTCGGCAGCCCCTGCGCCTGCAGCTTCTTGTTTTCCCACTCCAGCACCGACTTTTCGCCCAGACCGTCTTTTTCAACGCGGCGCGTGGTGAGCATCAGGTGCGCATGGTGGTTGCGCTCGTCGGTCGGCGCATGCGGCGCGTGAATGGCAAAGTCCACTGCCACGCCAAAGCGCTCGGCCACGCTTTTTGAGAAGTCGCGCACCAGCGCCAGGCGGTCTTCCGGATTCAATTCATGCGGCAGCGAGACTTCGATCTCGCGTGCCACCCGCGCATCTTTCCTTTTCTCGGCAGCTTCCGCTGCGTTCCATAGACTGGATCGTTCTTTTGCCCATGCGGAATCGCCCGCATTTGCAGGCAGCACGATCTCGGCATGCTCGACGCCGCCGCGCCGGGTGAAGTCGTGTCGCTCGCCGTCGCGCTCGTTTGTGAGGTCCTGGCCGGCGCGGTAAGCTGCTGCAGCCACGGCGCTCCTGCCGCCGCTGCGCGCGATCGGCTTCATGCTCAGGTGGTAGATCGCCATTTCTGGTATTCTAGCTTTTCGCGCTTGAGTTGTGCCACAACTCGTAAGTGCGCCCTTGAACTTATCTCGCC